>NZ_CVTS01000018.1:0-1662 GCF_900004755.1 Pseudomonas sp. 25 R 14
CTGCTGCTGGTCGGTGCAGGTGCCGCTACCGGGGCGGGAGCCACCGGGGCACGGAAGCTGCTGCGATTGCTGCGCGAGATGCTGTGCACCTTCTCGCAGAGCATCTGCTTGACCTTCTCCGGGTTGCGCGAGATGTCTTCGAAATTTTTCGGCAAAAAGTCCACGGCGCCAGCGTCCAGCGCATCGAGGGTCACCCGAGCGCCTTCGTGGGTCAGCGACGAGAACATCAAGACCGGGGTCGGGCAGCGCTGCATGATGTGGCGCACCGCTGTGATGCCATCCATCATCGGCATCTCGTAGTCCATGGTGATCACGTCCGGCTTCAATGCCAGTGCCTGGTCAATCGCCTCTTTGCCGTTGGTGGCCGTACCGACCACCTGGATGTTGGAATCCGCTGAAAGAATTTCCGAGACGCGGCGGCGGAAAAAACCCGAATCGTCCACCACCAGAACCTTGACTACCATAACCACTCCGTTAGGCAGGGCGAGGGACAACCGCCCTGCCCGGGCCGAATCAAATACGCCGTGCGGCGTAACGCTTGAGCATGCTCGGAACATCGAGAATCAGCGCGATCCGACCGTCACCGGTAATGGTCGCACCCGACATGCCTGGCGTTCCTTGCAGCATCTTGCCCAATGGCTTGATGACCACTTCTTCCTGGCCAACCAGTTGATCGACGACAAAGCCGATACGCTGGGTGCCCACGGACAGGATCACCACGTGGCCTTCGCGCTGCTCTTCATGAGCGGCGGACGCCACCAGCCAACGCTTGAGGTAGAACAGTGGCAACGCCTTGTCGCGCACGATCACCACTTCCTGGCCGTCGACCACGTTGGTGCGCGACAGGTCGAGGTGGAAGATTTCGTTGACGTTGACCAGCGGGAAGGCGAACGCCTGGTTGCCCAGCATCACCATCAGGGTCGGCATGATCGCCAGGGTCAACGGCACCTTGATGACGATCTTCGAGCCCTGGCCCTTGGTCGAATAGATATTGATCGAGCCATTGAGCTGGCTGATCTTGGTCTTCACCACGTCCATGCCCACGCCACGGCCGGACACGTCGGAAATCTCGGTCTTGGTCGAGAAGCCCGGGGCAAAGATCAGGTTGTAGCACTCGGTGTCGGTCAGGCGGTCGGCGGCGTCCTTGTCCATGACGCCGCGCTTGACCGCGATGCCGCGCAGGATGTTGGAGTCCATGCCTTTGCCGTCATCGGTGATCGACAGCAGGATATGGTCGCCTTCCTGTTCGGCCGCCAGGATCACTTTGCCCAGGCGCGGCTTGCCGCTGGCTTCGCGCTCTTCGGGGGTTTCCACACCGTGGTCGACCGCGTTGCGCACCAAGTGGACCAGCGGGTCGGCCAGGGCCTCGACGAGGTTTTTGTCGAGGTCGGTTTCTTCGCCCACCAGTTCCAGGGCGATCTCTTTTTTCAACTGCCGGGCCAAGTCACGGACCAGGCGCGGGAAGCGCCCGAAGACCTTCTTGATCGGCTGCATGCGCGTCTTCATCACCGCGGTCTGCAGGTCGGCCGTGACCACGTCGAGGTTCGACACGGCCTTTTGCATGGCTTCATCGCCGCTGCTCAAGCCCAGGCGCACCAAGCGGTTACGCACCAGCACCAGTTCGCCGACCATGTTCATGATGTCGTCCAGGCGCGCGGTATC
>NZ_CVTS01000012.1:0-215 GCF_900004755.1 Pseudomonas sp. 25 R 14
CCTGGCCTTTGTCGTCCAGAGTGACTGGGTTGCCAATCGGATTGCCGTTCTGGTCCTGCACCTGCACGGTCGCGCCCGGCTTGCCGGTGACCGCCACATTGCCGGTGGCTGGATCGACTGCGCCCAACTGCGGTGCCAGCAGCGGCACGTCAACGTTGGTGGCTGGAGACTGGGTGTCACCTTCCTTGATCACCACGCCGACCTGCTGGCCGCTG
>NZ_CVTS01000003.1:0-23585 GCF_900004755.1 Pseudomonas sp. 25 R 14
TTTCCCCATGTGAGAGTAGGTCATCGTCAAGATTAAATTCCGAAACCCCAATTGCGAAAGCAGTTGGGGTTTTGTTTTGGGCGCTCGGAAAGGGGCAGCTACAAGCTTCAAGTTTCAAGTTTCCAGCTGCAAGATTCCAAGCCCGCCCCATACCCGCTTGCAGCTTGTAGCCACTGCCATCCGGCCAATTCAATACAAAGTGTTTCGGTATTTTTGGTATGGTGCAGCACCTTTTCCAAGGACTGGCCTTCCAACCGCAGGACGCGGCATCACCTCTTCCCACGAGATGCTGTAGAAATGCCTGAAGTTATACCGATCAAGGACCACGAGAAAGAACACCGCCTGGTCAACAAGCGCCTGCTGGCTTGTGCAATGCTGGTATTGGGCATTACCTGTGCCTTGGTTGCACGGATGTATTACCTGCAAGTCGTGGAGTTCGACTATCACTCCACCATCTCCGAAAACAATCGGGTTCATGTCCTGCCCATCACCCCGACCCGCGGCATGATCTATGACCGCAACGGCGTGGTCCTGGCCGATAACCGCCCCAGTTATAACCTGACAATCACTCGCGAACGGGCGACCGACCTCAGAGGCGAGTTGGACTCGATCATCACTCTCCTGCACCTGCCAGCCGAAGACCGTACAGTCTTTGACAAGGCCCTGAAGCAGGCGCGTCACCCATTTGTGCCCGTGACGTTGTTCTACGAATTGACGGAAGAACAGATTGCCATATTGGCCGTCAACGAATTCCGCCTGCCTGGCGTGGATGTCGAGCCGCAGTTTGTGCGTCACTACCCTCTGGGCGCGCACTTTGCTCACTCCATCGGCTACGTAGGTCGTATCAACGAAAAAGAGTCCAAGGAACTGGATTCGGTCGAGTACCGAGGCACGCAATCCATCGGTAAAACCGGCGTCGAACGTTTCTACGAGCCACAGTTGCACGGTCATGTCGGTTATGAAGAAGTCGAGACCAACGCTCAGGGCCGGGTGCTGCGGGTACTCAAGCATACCGATCCGATCCCGGGCAAAAACATCGTCCTGAGTCTGGATATCAAGCTCCAGGAAGCTGCCGAAGAAGCCCTGGGTGATCGTCGCGGCTCAGTGGTTGCCCTGGATCCGCAAACCGGTGAAGTCCTGGCGATGGTCAGCAAACCCAGCTTCGACCCCAACTCATTCGTGACCGGCATCAGTTTCAAGGAATACTCCGCGCTGCGTGACTCCATCGACCGTCCCTTGTTCAACCGCGTACTGCGCGGGCTCTATGCGCCGGGCTCGACGATCAAGCCGGAAGTGGCCATCGCCGGTCTCGACAGCGGTGTGGTCACCGCGCAGACCCGGGTCTTTGACCCCGGCTACTACCAACTTCCGGACTTCGACCACAAGTACCGCAACTGGAACCACAGCGGCGACGGCTGGGTGGATATGGACGCCGCCATCATGCGTTCCAACGACACCTACTTCTATGACCTGGCCCACAAGCTGGGGATTGATCGTCTGCACGACTACATGGCCGAATTCGGTCTCGGCCAGAAAGTTTCCCTGGACATGTTTGAAGAGTCCGCCGGCCTGATGCCGTCCCAGGCCTGGAAGCGCGCGACCCGTCGCCAGCCCTGGTTCCCGGGCGAAACGGTGATCCTCGGCATCGGCCAGGGCTATATGCAAGTCACGCCATTGCAATTGGCCCAGGCCACCGCGTTGATCGCCAACAAGGGCGTGTGGAATCGCCCGCACCTGGCCAAGACCATCGACGGTGTTCCGCCCGTGGACGAAAACCCGATGCCCAATGTCGTCCTCAAGAATCCGCACGACTGGGATCAGGTCAACCACGGCATGCAAATGGTGATGCATGATCCGCGCGGCATTGCCCGTGCGTCAGCCGCCGGTGCGCAGTACCGAATCGCCGGCAAGAGCGGTACCGCGCAGGTGGTTGCGATCAAGCAGGGCGAGCGCTACAACCGTCTGAAGACCCGCGAGCGCAACCGCGATAACGCATTGTTCGTCGGCTTTGCCCCGGCTGAGCATCCCCGGATCGTGATTTCAGTGATGATCGAAAATGGCGAAGCGGGCGGCCGTGTGGCAGGCCCTGTGGTACGCCAGATCATGGATGCCTGGCTGCTTGATCAGCAGGGCCACCTTAAACCGCAGTACGCGGCGCCCGCCAAGACTTCGGGTGAGCCTCGCGTGTGAAAGAAAGGGTTTACGCCACCCAGAGTGCGGGACCGCCCGATAGATAAGCGATTGCATTTCGCTACAATCTACGACGATAATGAGATGAGTTATCATTAACATCTCTGGCTGCCCGCGTGTCTACTCCTACCGATCCCAAGGTTCTCCTGGCAACGCTGTATGACGATAACCATCGCTGGCTGCGCGCCTGGTTGTATCGTCAGCTCAAGTGCCCACAGGATGCTGCGGACCTGACCCAAGACACGTTTATCCGCATTCTGGACGCGCGCCAGCTCAACCAACTCGATGAGCCCCGTGCGTTTCTCAGCACCGTGGCCCGCCGGCTTTTATTCAGTTTCTGGCGACGCAAGCGCCTGGAACAGACTTACCTCGACAGCCTGGCGCAGTTGCCGGACGCCTACACGCCTTCGGAGGAAGACCTGGCCCTGGTACGTGAGGCCCTGGAAAGCATCGATCGCCTGCTCAATGGCCTGCCGCCTCGGGTACGGCAGATCTTTATGCTCAACCGTCTCGAAGGCTTGTCGCAGCCTGTCATCGCCCAGCAGTTGAAGGTGTCGCTGGCCACCGTAGAGCGCGATCTGCGGCGGGCTTTCCTGCACTGTCTGGCTGAATCGGCGGACCTGACATGAGCCAGCCCAAGGTTGACGCCACGACCCGCGCCGCCGTGGATTGGTTGCTGCGCCTGGAGGCGGCGGCTGAAGATCCGTCAGTGCGTCAAGCCTTCGAAACGTGGCTGCGGGCCAATCCCCAGCATGCGATTGCCTGGCAGCGGGTCGGTAGCTTGTTGCAGCAGCCGATTGCCGACTTGCAGCGCGTCGAAGCCCGTAGCCCCGGTCAGTTACGTGCCGTGACCCAGGCCCTGGCAGCCCCGGACTCCGAGTCGCGGCGCAAAGTGTTGCGTGGCAGCCTGGCCCTGGTGTTGTTCGGTATCAGTGGTGCCGCGATTTTCGACCGGGCCCAGCCGCTCAATGGCCTGTGGGCCGATCGCCATACCGCCACCGGCGAGCGCAAGACCTTCGAGTTGGCCGATGGCAGTCGCCTGAGCCTCAACGCCCGCAGCTCGGTGGATATCCATTTCACCGACACCCGCCGCCTGGTGCGCCTGCGCGAGGGCCAAGTGTTTGTTGATGTCGCCGCCGACCCGCACCGACCGTTTGTGATCGCCACCGCCCAGGGAGAAGTCCAGGCCCTGGGCACACAATTCATGGTGCGCCAGGAGGCCACCGGCAGCCTGACCTCGGTGCAGTTGCACAGTGTCCAGGTCACCACCTTCGGTGGCAGCCAGCGCCGTGTAGAGGCGGGGGAGGCGGCGTGGTTCAGCGACAGCGATGTGCGTCCGGTACCGCTTTCGGTGCGCACCCGGGCGGACTGGCGCGATGGTCGAGTCGATATCCGGGATGAGCCCCTGGGCCTGCTGATCGACGCTCTGCGTCCGTATCGCCGAGGTGTGCTGCGGGTCAGTGAGCAAGCCTCGAAAGTGCGCATCTATGGTGTGTATCCACTGGATGACCCAGAGCAGACCCTGGCCTCGCTGGCCCAAACCTTCCCCCTGCGGATCAGCCATTACGGCCCCTGGTTAACCCTGATTGATGTGCGCTGAAGGCTCAATGGGAATTATTTTCACTCAGCGTGAGGGGATCGCTGATCTCGCGAGTCAAGGTTAGGGAACGCCAACCTGACAATGAGCATCCTCACCCTATGGCACCCTTGATGATCCGCCCCTGCCTGTTGACCCTGGCCGTAACCCTGGCCGTGATCGGCCACCCTGCTGTCGCCCTGGCCGATACTGACGCCAGTGCCCCGCACTATTTCAATCTACCTACCGCCGCCCTAGGCGATAGTCTGAGCCGGCTGTCGCGGGAAAGCGGACGCACGCTGTCGGTCGCCCCAGCCTTGCTGCAAGGCCGCCGTGCGCCCGCGTTGCAGGGCCAGTACAGCCCCGAGCAGGCCGCACAGCATCTGCTGGCCGGTAGCGGCCTGGGCTTGACGGTCACCGAGAACGGCACCTGGAGCCTGTATCTGCTGCCCGAGGGCGCGCTTAATCTCGGCGCCACCACCGTCACCGGCCAGGTCGCAGAAAATGCCTGGGGCCCGGTGGATGGTTATGTGGCTACTCGCAGCGCCACGGCCACCAAGACCGATACACCGATCCTGGAAATCCCGCAGACCGTCAACGTGGTCACCGCCGACCAGGTCAAGGTCCAGGGCGCGCGCAACCTGACCCAATCCCTGCGCTACACCCCAGGCATGGACACCAACGGCTACACCGACCGTAATACCATCGCCGATGAGTTGGGCAGCCGTGGCTTTTCTCCCACGTTGCTGTACCTCGATGGTGCCTACCTGCCTTACGCCGGCAGCCTCGGCGGTGCGCCACAAATCGACCCCTACACCCTGGAACGTATTGAGGTACTCAAGGGGCCGGCGTCGGTGCTGTTCGGGCAGAACCAGCCTGGCGGGATGATCAACCTGGTATCCAAACGGCCCACCACTGAAGCGCGGCACCAGGTCAAGTTCGGCGTGGGCAGCTACGACCGGGTCAATGGCGCCCTCGACTTCAGCGGTCCCATCGATGACGCGAAGACTCTGAGCTACCGCCTGATCGGCCTGGCCCGCGACGGCAACGAGATGGTCGACCACGCGACCGACAGCCGTACCTTGCTTGCTCCCAGCCTGACCTGGGCGCCGACCGAAGACACCGCCCTGACCATTTATGCGCAGATCCAGCGCGATAAATCCCTGGCCGATTACCAGGCGCTGCCGGCCATCGGCACGCTGTACCGCAACTCCAAGGGCCAGCACATCGACCGCGACACCTTCCTCGGCGATTCCGATTGGAACAACTACATCCGCGATCAATATGTGCTGGGCTATGACTTCTCCCACGCATTCAACGACAACCTGGAATATCGCCAGACGGCTCGATTCACTGACGTCAACGACCGCTACAAAGGCTTCTACCTCAATCGCTTCGTCGAACTGCCCGACGGCAGCACCGACGATACCCGCGCCAGCCGCACCAAACTGGACTGGCGCCAACACAACAGTGCCTACACTATCGATAACAACCTGCAGGCCAAGTTCGCCACCGGTGCCCTTGAGCACACCTTGCTGGTGGGCTTCGATCACCGCGAGTTCACCCGTAAATACCAGGGCTACAACCTCTATGGCGCGGAAATCATCGACCTCTACAAACCGTCCAATTACCACACCTTTGGCCAGCCGCAACTGACCACCAAGTGGAACAACACGGTCAAGCAGACCGGCCTGTATGCCCAGGACCAAATCAAGTTCGACCGTTTCATCCTCACCATGGGCCTGCGTGAAGACTGGGCCGAAGTGATCAACCGCGACCTGCTGGACCGCAGCACGGTGTCGCAGAAAGACAAGAAACTCACGCGTCGCGTGGGCCTGACTTACCTCACCGACTTCGGCCTGGCCCCCTACGTCAGCTATGCCGAGTCGTTCCTGCCAAGCGTCGGCCGTCTGGCCCCGGCACGCGGTGGCGGCGCCTACAAGCCGGTAGAGGGCGAGCAATATGAAGCGGGGGTCAAGTACCAGCCCAACGACCAGTCGCTGCTGACCTTGTCGGTGTTCCAGATCAAGCAGAAAAACGTCTTGACCGGCGATCTGGTCTATCGCGAATACCAGTTGCAAGAAGGTGAAGTGCGCTCACGCGGCGTCGAGTTCGAAGGCAAGGCCCGTTTTGGCCAGGTGGAGTTGATCAGTGCGCTGTCGTACCTGGACGCGATCTATACCAAGAGCAACTACGGCGAGGAGGGCAACCGCAGCGAGGCGCAAGCCCCGTGGAGCGGCAGCGTCTGGGCCGACTACCATTTTGCCAGCGATGCCTTGGCCGGCCTGACCGCAGGTGGCGGTGCGCGTTACACCGGGAAGAAATACGGCGACTCGGCCAACACCTTCAAGACCCCGTCGTTCGTCGTGTACGACGCCACTGTCAGCTACGACCTAAGCCGCCTGGGTCCCACATTCAAGGGCGCTGAAGCCAGCCTCAACGTGCAGAACCTGTTTGATCGCGAGTATGTCTCGTCCTGCAACTACGCCTTCGGTTGCTACTACGGCCAGGAGCGCACTGCGTCCCTGGCCGTGTCCTACGATTGGTGAGCTACTTGATCACCACCGGGTTCACCGGCGCGCCGCTGCCACCGACAATCTTCAACGGTGCGGCGGTGTAGAGGAACTTCCACTGGCCGTCGTCGGCACAATCGGCGGCCAGATCCTCCAGCAGCACGATCTCGGTAAAGGCGATGCCGAGGTTGCGCATCAACGCGCAATGCAATGGAATCTGCACCCCCGATACCGGATCGGTGATCACCTCGTTGGCGATGGTGTCGGTCACCAGGTTGGGGATTTCCATGGCGTGGAACCACTCCACCAACTCCCGGCTGTAGGTCAGGCCAGGCTCCACCAGATCCTTGAAGAATTCGGTCTTGCCATACTCGTAGAAGGCGCCCATGGAGCCGGTGCGGATGATCAGGATGTCGCGTTTTTCGATGGTCACGCCCTGGGCCTTGGCGGCCGCCAGCAAGTCCAGGTGATTGAAGGTTTCGCCACGGCCCAGGTATTTCTTGCCGCGATGGCGGGCCATGTCGATCAGCACCGCGCGCCCGACCACGCCACGTTCGGCAATCGCCAGCACACTGGCCTTGGCCATGCCGCCGACGGTGCTCATGGCGTCGTAGCCGTTCCACAGTTGGTTGTCGTACCAGGCATGCCCGAGGGCGTCGTACTGGGTCGAGCCTTGCAACTGCATGAAGATCACATCGTCGCAATACGCTGCACCGCCAGTCATTTCGGGTTGCTTGCCGAAGTGATAGTGGCTGTGGTCCAGGGTATTGAAGCGCATCGACGGGTTGCGTGCAGGCCACATCGGGTCGCCGCCCGGATGGCCGATCTGCACTTGCAGGGTAAAGGTCTTGCCCTGGCGCACCGAGGCCACGCCGCGCAGTACTTCGGCTTCGGTCAGGTAGTTGAGGGCGCCGACCTCATCGTCCGGCCCCCATTTACCCCAGTTCTTTGGCAGGCCTTCGAGTAATTGCTTGGTGCTCGGTTCGTTCTTGTTATGTAAGTCACACATATCGACTCCGATCCCTTTGGTCGTTGAGTTACACGCAGCGCCCGCCATCGACTTCAAGGCAGGTGCCGGTGATGAATGCCGCTTCGTCCGAGGCCAGGTACAGGCAGGCATTGGCCACGTCTTGCGGGGTGGAAAAACGTCCCAGGGGAATGGTTGCCATGAACTTTTCGCGGTTTTGCGGGGTGTCCGGCACACCCATGAACTCACTGAGCAACGCCGTTGCGCCGACCACCGGGTTCACGCAATTGACGCGGATATTGTCCGGCCCCAGCTCCGCCGCCATGGTCTTGCTCATGACCACCACTGCGCCCTTGCTGCCGTTATACCAGACCAGTCCCGGGCGCGGGCGGATCGCCGCAGTCGAGGCAATATTGACGAACACGCCGCCGCCCTGGCCGCGAAAGTGCGGCACGAAGTGCTTGGCACTGAGGAAGATGCTTTTGACGTTGACTGCGAACACCCGGTCGAACTCGGCCTCGTCCACTTCCAGCATCGGCCGGTTGCGGTGGGTGGTGCCGGCGTTGTTGATGACAATATCCAGCCCACCGAATTGCTCCAGGGTTGCCCGCAGCAGGGCGCCGACGCTTTCGTCGTTGGCCACGTTGACCTCGATGAAATGCGCATGTCCGCCGCTGGCTTTGATCTCATTGACCACCCGCTGGCCGCCGGTGGCGTTCATATCGGCGACGATGACTCGTGCTCCCTGTTGGGCGAAGGTCTTGGCGATGCCTTCGCCAAAGCCGGAACCGGCGCCGGTGACGATGGCCACTTTGTTTGCTAGACGCATGGAGTGTTCTCCTTTCTTGTTGTTGTAATGGCTTAGCCGTGTTTGATCGCAATGGTCTTCAAGGTGGTAAAGCCCAGCAGGGCCTCGAAGCCTTTTTCCCGGCCATAACCGCTGGCCTTGACGCCGCCGAAGGGCAGTTCAACCCCGCCGCCGGCCCCGTAGTTATTGATGAAAACCTGACCGCAACGCAGCTTGCGGGCCAGGCGCATTTGCCGGGCGCCGTCGCGGGTCCACACGCCGGCGACCAGGCCGAAATCGGTGCCGTTGGCCAGGCGGATGGCCTCGGCTTCGTCGTCGAAGGGCATCACGGCCAGTACCGGGCCGAAGACTTCCTCCTGGGCCAGGCGGCTGTCGGGCGGCACGTCGCGAAACAGCACCGCTTCCTGGAAGTACCCGCCACTGTCGGCCTCGGCCACCACCTGGCCGCGCGCGGCCACGGTGATGCCGGCCTGTTCGGCTTCGCGCACGAACTCGCGCACCAGGCGTTGCTGCTTCTGGTTGATCAGCGGGCCCATATCCAGGTCCAGCGCTGAGGGCCCGGTGCGCAGCTCGCAAAAACGCTGGCTGAGCCCGGCCAGCACCGTTTCATACACGCTGCGCTCCACCAGCAAGCGGCTACCGGCAGAACAGGTCTGCCCGCAGTTCTGCACGATGGCATTGATCAGCACCGGCAAGGCTTCATCCAGGTCCGCATCGGCGAACACCAGTTGCGGTGATTTGCCGCCCAGTTCCAGGGTCACCGGGCAATGTCGCTCAGCGGCCGCTTTTGACACCGCAGTGCCGGTCACGCTGGAGCCGGTAAAGGAGATGTGATCGACACCCGGATGGCTGCACAATGCCGCGCCCGCTTCGTAGCCATAGCCGGTCACCACATTGATCGCGCCGGCCGGAAAACCCACTTCGGCGGCGATCTGTGCCAGGCGCAGCAGCGACAGGCTGGCATCCTCGGCGGGCTTGATCACACAGGCATTGCCCGCCGCGAGGGAGGCGCCGACGCTGCGGCCGAAGATCTGCATCGGGTAGTTCCACGGGATGATATGCCCGGTCACCCCATGGGGTTCGCGCACGGTCAGCACTGTGTAGCCGTTCTGATAGGGCAGGGTTTCGCCGTGCAGCTTGTCGGCCGCGCCGGCGTAATACTCGAAATAACGGGCGAGGGCAGTGGCATCGGCCCGCGCGACTTTCAGCGCCTTGCCGGTGTCCCGGGCTTCGATCTGCGCCAGCTCTTCGTGATGTTCCAGCACAGCCACGCCGAGTTTGGCCAGCAGGCGGCTGCGCTCCAGGGCCGACAATGTGCCCCATGGGCCAGCGAAGCTCTCGCCCACGGCCTGGCGGGCGGCGCTGACGGCGGCATCGATATCGGCAGCATTGCCACGGGCGATGCTGGAGTAGGTTTCGCCGCTGCTGGGGTCGATCACCGGGATGTCTTCCCGTGACGCCGAGGCTTGCCATTGGTTGGCGATGTAGTGTGCATTGATCATGTTCAACTCCTGTTCCCGGCGACGCATTCGGCGATGGCCACGCCCACTTCAATCGTACTGGCGCTGCCGCCCATTTCCCGGGTGCGTGGCCCTTCGGCAAGTACCGTCTCGATGGCCGAGACAATCGCCGCTGCGGCCTGCTGGTAAAGCGGGTCGCCATTGCCCAGATGTTCGATCATCAACGCAGCCGACCAGATCTGCCCGATGGGGTTGGCCACGCCCAGCCCGGCAATGTCCGGTGCCGAACCATGCACCGGCTCGAACAGCGATGGGTAGCGCCGCTCGGGATTGAGGTTGGCCGACGGGGCAATACCGATGGTGCCGGTACAGGCTGGGCCGAGGTCGGAAAGGATGTCGCCAAACAGGTTGGAGGCCACCACCACGTCAAACCAGTCCGGGTGCTGCACGAAATGCGCACACAGAATATCGATGTGGAATTTAGCGGTCTTGACGTCCGGGTAGCGCTGGGCGATCAGGTTCACCCGCTCGTCCCAGAACGGCATGGTGATGGAAATACCGTTGGATTTGGTGGCGGCCACCAGGTTCTTGCGCGGGCGCTGCTGCGCCAGTTTGAAGGCATAGTCCACCACCCGGTCCACGCCTTCGCGGGAGAAGATCGACTCCTGCACGGCGATCTCGCGCGGCGTGCCTTCCCACATCCGCCCACCGACGCTGGAGTATTCGCCCTCGGTGTTTTCCCGCACCACGATAAAGTCGATATCCCCCGGCACACGGCCGGCGAGGGGGCAGGGCACGCCGGGCATCAGGCGTACCGGGCGGATGTTGACGTACTGGTCGAACTGGCGGCGGATCTTCAGCAGCGACTCCCACACCGCCGTGTGGTCGGCGATGATGTCCGGTGCGCCCACGGCACCGAAGAAGATCGCATCATGGCTGCCGATCTGCTCGGCCCAATCGTCCGGCATCATGCTGCCGTGGGCCAGGTAGTGTTCGCTGCACCAGGCAAAGTGATCGAACTCAAAGGCAATGCCGAAACGCCGGCTGACGGCCTCCAGTACACGCAAGCCTTCGGGCACCACCTCGCGGCCGATACCGTCGCCGGGGATCACGGCAATACGATGGGGGGTGCTGGTCGTGGAATTGGACACGCCGTGTCTCCTGTTTTTGTTGTTGTCAGTGAGGCGGGGACATTCTTGGCACAGGTGCAGCGGTGGGGGAATTGCTGATTGTGGAAGTGGCCTTCGCAAAATTCGAAGGCCAGCGGTTATGCGTGATTACAGGCGCTGAGGTAGTCGAATAACGCCAGGCTTGTAGGCGAAGGCTGTTGCTGGCGCATGCAAAGGTACATCTGGCGGTCGGCCCAGGGGTCGTCGATTTCGATAAAGCGCAAGGCCATTTCCTTGCGAAAGATCTGCACCGCGCCCTGGGGCAGTACGCCAACCCCTTGGCCGGCGGCAATCAGCCGGCACACGGCTTCAAAGCTGCGCACCTGGACCCGCAGGCGCAGCGGCATGCCAATCGCGGCGGCGGCTTCGGTGATCAGTGCGGTGATGGCGGCGTTATCTTCCAGGCCGACAAAGTCGTAGCCCAACAAATCCTCAAAGCGCGCATGGCGCATCTTGAACGGATGATCATCGGGCACCAGCAGGCACAGGCGGTCCTGGCAGTAAGGGACAAAGCGCAATTCCTCGCCGCCCGGCTGGGTGGTGACGATGCCTACATCAGCCACGCCATCGCGCACTGCCTGCAGGATTTCGCGGCTGCGCTCCTCACGGATATCCAGGCGGATACCAGGGTGCAGGGCGTTCCACTGGGTCAGTTGGCTGGGCAGTTGCTGGCTCATCGCTGAGCTGTTGGCGTACAGGCACACGCGGCCGGTGGCGCCCTTGGCATAGTCGGCGAGGTCGGCGTGCATCACGTCTACCGCGCGTAAAATCGACCCCCCATGCTCGGCCAACACCTCGCCGGCCGCCGTTGGCGAGACACCGGTGGAGGTGCGGTGCAACAGGGCGACTTTGAAGTGCTGCTCCAGCAACGACAGGCGCCGGCTGGCCGCTGACAGCGAGAGGTGTGACTGCTCGGCCGCGCGGGACAGATTGCCCAGCTTGACCGTCTTGAGGAACAGCTCGATGGAGGTAAGGTCGGGGGCCATGCCAGAGTCCTTGTGCGCGGTTGGTGAAAACTACGCAGTTGGGACCGGGCTGTCCAATAGCCTGCCAACTCAACATACTTTGTGAATGCTGTCGGTGTGCCCGGATTTTCGGCCTGATACAGACCAAAATGTGGGAGCTGTCGAGCTTTAGCGAGGCTGCGATAGCGGTGGCTCAGGCGATATTTCTGGTACCTGTGCCGCCGCCATCGCAGCCTCGCAGGGCGAGACAGCTCCCACAGAAGATTAGCGCGGGGTCCGGGATTTCAGTCTGTAAGGTGGGGCTCAGAACTCAATGCTTGCCGACAGCTTGGCCACCCGTGGATCGCCTTGGGTCATGTAGCCGCCGATTGCCGATGCCCAGTATTTGGTATTGGCCACGTTGTCCACCGTGAGCCCGAGGCTGACATCGCGCTGGTCCACTTTGAAGGTGTAGCGTGCGCCCACATCAAAGCGATTCCACGTCGGCAGGCTGAGTTTATTGGCAGCATCGACGTACTGCCCGCCAGTGCGCAGCATGCGTCCGTTGAGGGTCACGCCTTGCAGGCCCGGCACATCCCAATCCACGCCGGCATTGAACTGGAAGGACGGCACACCAATCGCCCGGTTACCGTCGTTGGCACCGTTCTGGGTGTTCGTGAGTTCGGTTTTCATGACCGTCACACCACCGAGCAGGCGCAGGCCGGCCAGCGGCTCGCCGAACACATTGAGTTCTACACCTTTGTTGATTTGCTCGCCTTCACGCACGAAGCGTGCGGTGGTGGCGTCGATGATCTGGCTGTAGCCGGCGCCGGGCTGCTCGATGCGATACACACCCAGGGTTGCGCCGTAGGTGCCCATGTCGACCTTGACCCCGGCCTCGATCTGCTTGGAACGTGCGGGTGCAAAAGCCTGGCCGCCGCCAATCACCGTGCGGCCAAGGGCATTGACCGGTGAAACAGGCCCCTTGGCCAACCCTTCAATCCGGTTGGCATACAGCGACACATGCTCCCAAGGCTTGAACACAATGCCGTACACCGGTGTGGTAATCGACTCATCGTAGTTGGCCGTACGGCTGCCGCTCATGTAGTTGTAACCCTGCACCACCATTTGCTGGCGGCGCAGGCCCAGCGTGACCAGCAGGCGATCATCGATAAATCCAAAGGTGTTGGACACCGCCGCGCTGCGCATAAAGCTCTTGGCGGTGATGGTCGGGTCGCTGAAGTCGGTGCCAGGGGTATTGCGTGGGTTGTTCCGGCGCGGTTCGGCGCCGGTCACCGGGTTGTAGATATTGGTGCTGGTCCTGGCGCTGTCGAACACATAGGCGTTACGTGCCTCGGTCCAGATCCCGGCCAGGCCGAAGTTCAGGCGGTGGCTCACCGGCCCGGTCTGGAACTTGCCGTTCAAACCGGCCATGGCGCTGCTGTTGTCTTCTTCGTGGGCGATGGTCGAGGCGCTGGATTGTGCATTGCCCAGGTTGTCGTTGATGGTCACCGAGGAGTACCGGCCCATCTCCCGGGTGTGCTTGGCACCGCCTGCTGCGTAGGCGGTCCAGTTGTCATTCAGGTCATATTCGGCACGCAGCATGCCCAGGGTGTCTTCAATATTGGTCATGCTCCAGCGCGGGGCGTAGTTGGTCTCGGCCGAAGGCGCGTCGGGTACCTGGGTCACTGCCGAGCCGAGGAATACCGAGTTGCGCCCGCCATTGACGCGCTCCTTCTTATAGACGAAGTCTCCCGACAGGCGTAACGCATCGCCACGGTAATCCAGGCCTGCGGCAAACAGTTTGGAGCGCTGGTTCTCATTGTCGGTCGCGGTATCACCTTCACGCTGGGACAGGTTCACCCGCGCGCCAAAACGATTGTCCTCGCCAAAGCGCTGGCCGATATCCAGATGCTGACCCATCCGGCCTTCGCTGCTGATATCGGTGCTGAAGCGGCGCAGCGGCACATCGTCGGCGCGCTTGGGTTGCAGGTTCACGCCGCCGCCGATACCGGAGCCCGAAGGCGTTACCCCGTTGATAAAGGCGTTCGGGCCCTTGAACACTTCCACGCGCTCCAGGGCGTCGGTGGACATGATCTGCCGGGGCAGGATGCCGTACAGGCCGTTGAAGGAAATGTCATCGCCATTGAGTGGCAGGCCACGAATCACGAACAACTGTGACTGGTTGGCGTACCCCGAAGCCTGGCGCACGGAAGAGTCGTTGAGCAGTACATCGCCGACGGTCTCGGCCTGTTGGTCGCGAATCAGTTGTTCGGTGTAGGACGCCATGCTGAACGGCACGTCCATGATGTCCTGGTTGCCCAATACACCCAACTGCCCGCCGCGTGCCACCTGGCCACCGGCGTACACCGGAGGCAGGGCGCCGGGGATGATGGCCTCGGCGCTGATGCTGGTGGCGCCCAGCTCCAGGGCCTGGTCAGTCTGTGGCGGCTGTTGAGGGGCGCCATGGGTCGCGAAGCTCAGGGAGCAGCACAGGGCAAGCAGGGTCGGGCGAAACGGCACGGCGAGTCGTGTACAAGTGGGCATGGTCGATCCGGACGGCGAGCCGTCAATGTGAGGAAAGGGGGGCAACAACGTTGCGCTTCCTCACTGCGCGAATACGACTCCAGTGCAAATGATAACAAATGCTAATTGATGTTTTACAAGTTTATTTGCAATGTACAGTCTGTCTGAAGGACAGAAATTTCTATGCAGGCCTTGTGGCGGATGCCGAGTAGAATCGCGCCCTGAAAGCGATTCCTGAGGTGTGGCAAGGTGGATTTACAGCAGGGTTTTGTCCTGACCCGGCATTGGCGCGACACCCCGGCGGGTACAGAGGTCAGCTTCTGGCTGGCGACCGACCAGGGGCCGCGGTATATCCGTCTACCCGTGCAGCCTTCGGTGATGTTTATTCCGGTGGCCCATCGCGAGCACGCGCAACGGGTGCTCAAGGGTGAGCGCGACGTGAAACTGCGCCCGCTGCAACTGTGTGACTTTCATCATCGCCCGGTCCTGGGCCTCTATACCCGTCAGCATCGCCAGGCAATGGACCTGGAAAAACGCCTGCGCCAGGCTGGTGTGGATGTCTACGAAGGCGATGTGCGCCCGCCCGAGCGCTACATGATGGAACGCTTTATCACCGCGCCGGTGGTGTTTGGCGGCACACCGGGCGAGGGCGCAATGCTGCTGGACGCGCAGATGAAGCCCGCGCCGGACTACCGCCCGGCGTTGAAACTGGTGTCCCTGGATATCGAAACCACCGCGCGCGGCGAGCTGTACTCCATCGCCCTGGAAGGCTGCGGTGAGCGCCAGGTGTACATGCTCGGCCCGGCCAACAAAACAGACGCAGTGGATTTCAAGCTCGAATACTGCGACAGCCGCGCCCAACTGCTGGAGCGCTTGAACCAGTGGCTGGCGCAACATGACCCCGACGCGATCATTGGCTGGAACCTGGTGCAGTTCGATCTGCGGGTCCTCCATGAGCATGCCAAGCGCCTTAACGTGCCATTGCTGCTCGGCCGTGGCGGCGAGGCCATGGCCTGGCGCGAACACGGCAGCCGTAACCATTACTTCGCCGCCGCGGCCGGACGGCTGATCATCGATGGCATCGAAGCCCTGCGTTCGGCGACCTGGACGTTTGAGTCATTCAGCCTGGAAAACGTCGCCCAGACCCTGCTTGGCGAAGGCAAGTCGATTTCCACGCCCTACCAGCGCATGGACGAGATCAACCGCATGTTCGCCGAGGACAAGCCCGCGCTGGCACGCTACAACCTCAAGGACTGCGAGCTGGTGACGCGGATTTTCGAAAAGACCGAGCTGCTCAAGTTCCTGCTGGAGCGGGCCAGCGTCACCGGCCTGCCGGCGGACCGCAACGGTGGTTCGGTGGCGGCGTTCACCCATTTGTACATGCCGCTGATGCATCGCCAGGGCTTTGTCGCGCCGAACCTGGGGGACAAGCCACCCCAGGCCAGCCCCGGTGGTTTTGTCATGGATTCGCGTCCCGGCCTGTATGAATCAGTGCTGGTGCTGGACTACAAAAGTCTCTACCCATCGATTATCCGCAGCTTCCTGATCGACCCCGTGGGGCTGATCGAAGGCTTGCGCCATCCCGACGACAGTGAGTCGGTGGAAGGTTTTCGCGGCGCACGTTTTTCCCGCACCCGGCATTGCCTGCCGGCCATCGTGGCGCGGGTGTCCGAGGGCCGCGAGGTGGCCAAGCGCGAGCACAACGCGCCGTTGTCCCAGGCCCTGAAGATCATCATGAATGCGTTCTATGGCGTACTGGGCTCCAGCGGTTGCCGGTTCTTCGATACGCGGCTGGCCTCGTCCATCACGATGCGCGGTCACCAGATCATGCGCCAGACCCGCGAACTGGTCGAAGCCCAGGGTTATGAAGTGATCTATGGCGATACCGACTCCACCTTCGTCTGGCTCGGCAGTGCCCATTCCCAGGAAGATGCCACGCGCATCGGCCAGGGCCTGGTGCAGCACGTCAACCAATGGTGGCGTGAACGCCTGCACAGCGAGTTTGGCCTGCAAAGTGCCCTGGAGCTGCAATACGAAACTCACTTCAGTCGCTTCCTGATGCCGACCATTCGTGGGGCGGAGGAGGGCAGCAAGAAGCGCTATGCCGGCCTGGTGACCCGTGCCGATGGCAGTGAAGAAATGATCTACAAAGGCCTGGAAACCGTGCGCAGCGACTGGTCTCCCCTGGCCCGCCAGTTCCAGCAGGAGTTGTACCAGCGGATCTTCCACCGCCAGCCCCATCAGGACTATGTGCGTGACTACGTGCGCCGCACCCTCAGCGGCGAACTCGATGAACTACTGATCTACCGCAAGCGCCTGCGCCGGCAACTGGGCGATTACGAGCGCAATGTCCCGCCCCATGTGCGTGCGGCGCGCCTGGCGGATGAATTCAACGACCGTGAGGGCCGCCCACGGCAATACCAGAACGGTGGCTGGATTCGCTACGTGATCACCGTCAACGGCCCCGAGCCCCTGGAGGTGCGTCAGGCGCCGATTGACTACGATCACTACGTCACCCGGCAACTGCAGCCGGTGGCCGATGCGATCCTGCCGTTTGTCGATGACGATTTCAGCACCTTGGTCGGTGGCCAGATGGGCTTGTTTTAACGCCGGGAACACGCTTCACTCTGGACGCTGACACGTCTTGGAGGTATGCCCGATGTACACGCTCTATGGCACGCAAAGTTCTGGCTCATGCATCGTCGAAATTGCCCTGCAACGTTGTGGCGTGCCGTGGCAGCAAGTCGATGCCAGCCCCTGGGGCGATACTGCGGGAATGGAGGCCCTCGGGCAGATCAACCCGTTGCGGCAAATCCCCACCCTGCAACTGCCTGACGGTAGCGTGCTGACGGAAAGCGCGGCGATCCTGATCCACCTGGGCCTGGAGTATCCAGGCGCAGGGTTGCTGGCCGGCAATCGCGCCCAGATCATGCGCGGCCTGGTGTACATCGCCGCCAACTGCTATTCGGCAATCACCATCATCGACTACCCGCAACGTTTCCTCGACAACACCGATGAGACGGTGCAGGCGCAATTGATCGCGGGCACCCAACAGCATCTACACCAGGCCTGGCAGATGTTTGCCGAGCAATTTGCCGGGCAACTGTTTACCCCGCAGGGGTTGCCCAATGCCCTGGGCATCATGGCGGCGGCCGTGTCCCGCTGGGAGGGTGTGCGGGACGTCCTGCAGCATTCCCACCCCGCGTGCGCCCAGGCCCTGGCGCAGGTGGATGGCGATCCACTGGTGGCTCCGGTGTTTGCCTGGCACTGGCCGGATTGGCCGGGGCAGTGAGCCTTGGCAATCAGAAGAAACAATGAGCCCCGAGGCGCCTCAAACCCTTGCGTCGCGGGCGTCCTGGCCTACTCTTTCTGATAGTCGCGTAGGAATCATCCTTGAAATTGACTGTCGCAGACATGAAACTCAAAAACTCTGCATGGAATTGGAAGGAGGTACGCATGCTCGTCCGGTCGCTGACCCTGGCTACCTTGATGGCGTTTACGGGGCCGTTGTTGGCTGCGGATAACCGAGGCCCGCTGGAACAGGATCAAGGCAAATTTCGCCCACTGATCGTGATAGCACCCAGCTCCATCGACCCGACTCAGGTCCAACTCAAGAAAGATCTTGAACAGCCTGAGAACAAACAGAAGTTCACCGAGCGCAACATGGTGCTCTACACCGTGAACTACACGAGCATCGGCACCGTCGGCCAACGTGACGGCAAGGACCTCGGCGCCCAGGACACCAACGCGTTGATCCGTGCCCTGAAGCTTGGCGCCAGCGCCGGTACCAAAGTGATCCTGGTGGGCAAGGACGGCGAGAAGAAAGTCGAAAAGACCGTACCCCCCGATACCCTGGACCTCGCAGAGTTTTTTGCCGCAGTCGACAAAATGCCAATGGCCGAAAAAGAAGCCGCCGCACCCGCCGAACCAGAACCTGCCGCACCGGCTGCGGGCAAGCCTGGCGCCAAAGCCAAGCCTGGCAAGCACGCGCCGCAACCCCTGGAAGATTGACGCTTTCGGAGCAACCCTTTGTAGGAGCCGGCAAGCTGGCTCCTACAGTGGATGCGTTGGCAAGTCCTACAAGCCGTGTGCCACTTGCAGGCATTGCGCCACGAAGCATATGATAACCGTTATCATTTACGGCTTACCTTCTGTGCGCGTCCTCCATGCCTCCGATTCCTGCGACAAGCCCCACTGACCTCGCCACCCTGTATCAGCAGCAACACCGCTGGTTGCAGCACTGGTTATGGCGTCGTTTGAACTGTTCGCAGAGCGCTGCTGACTTGGCCCAGGACACTTTTCTGCGCCTGCTCGCCAAGAATCAACCCCTTGAGGTCCAAGCCCCCCGCAGCTTCCTGGCGAAAGTCGCACAAAGCGTGCTGTCCAATCACTTTCGCCGGCAAAAGCTGGAAAAGGCCTACCTGCAAGCCCTGGCGCTGTTGCCAGAAGAGGTGGCACCCAGCGCCGAGACCCAATGGCTGCTCCTGGAAACCCTGATGGCCCTCGATGAAGTGCTCGGCCGCCTGGCATTGCCGGTGCGCCAGGCCTTCCTCTGGTCGCAGCTCGATGGCTTGAGCCACGGCGAAATTGCCGAGCGCCTGGGCACCAGCATCACTACGGTCAAGCGCTACATCGTCCGGGCCGGTGCGCAGTGCATTGTGCTCGACAGCCAGCGCCCATGAATCCGTTGCCCCTGACCCTGGAAGCCGCTGAGCAGGCCATGCACTGGCAATTGGAGTTGCAGGCAGCGGACGTCAGTGAACAGACACGGAGCGAATGGCTGGCCTGGCGCCAGCAAGATCCTCTCAACGAGCAGGCATGGCAGCATTCCCAGCGGTTTTTCCAGCGCATGCACGAGGTGCGAGACCCCGCGCACCAGGCTCTGGTCAGCGCCACCCTGTTACCGGCGCTGTCCCGTCGTCGGGTCCTGAAAAACCTGGCCCTCTTGCTGGCCGCCGGCAGTGTGGCGTGGACCGCCCGGGATGCCGGGCTGTTGCAGCCCTGGACCAGCGATTTCAGCACCACCGTCGGTGAGCAATGGCGTATCGACCTGGCGGACAATACCGAGATCCAGCTCAATACCGACACCGCTATCGATGTGAACTACAGCCCCGACCAGCGCCTGATCCATCTGTTGCGCGGGGAGATCCTGGTAGTACCCAACCCGTTGGACGCCCGCCCGCTGTGGGTGAAAACCGCCGAAGGCCTGACCCATGCCGCAGGCGGGCGCTTCAGCGTGCGCCAGCGCGATGGGTTTACCCAGTTGGGGTCCGACCGGCAGCCACTGGCGGCGCAGATTCCATCGCGCAGCCTGAGCCTTTCGCCCGGCGAGATCGTCAGCTTTGACCAGCAGACCCTGTTGGCGCGCCGCCCGCAGCGCGCCGGCGAACTGGCCTGGGGCCGCGGCATGATCGTCGCCGAGGGCCTGCGCCTGGAAGACTTCCTCAATGAATTGAGCCGCTACCGACGCGGGCATCTGGACTGTGACCCGAGCGTGCGCGAGCTGCGTGTGTCCGGCACCTATCCGTTGGCCGACACAGACCGCATCCTCACTGCGCTGCAACAGACCCTCGAGCTGGACGCGCAGCATTTCACGCGGTTCTGGGTCACGCTTAAACCGCGTCGGGCGCAGGTATGAATTTATTTTGCATGCATGTGGTCCGTTTCCGAATCTCACGAGACTTATATCCCCAGACACTCACTTATCTGGGGAACAGCGCATGCACCCGCAACGCACCATTCGGGCAACACTGAAAAAATCACTGGCTGTGGCCGTCGTTCGCGGCATTGCCAGCTTCGCCGGGGCCGCACCGTTGTTGCTGGCGCCGGCCTGGGCCATGGCCGCGCCACAGCAGGAGTTCGACATTGCCCCAGGCTCCCTGGCCGGTGCGTTGAACCAGTTTGGCCAGGCCACGCATATCTTGCTGTCCTACCCGGCCGCGCTCACGCAAGGGCAGACCAGCCCCGGCCTGCAAGGGCGACATGACCTCGACACCGGCCTGGCAATCCTGCTCAGTAACAGCTCGCTGCAAGCGGTGCGCGGCAGCGGCGATAACTACTCCCTGCAACCCCGTCCTGCCGACGGCGCATTGCAACTGGGCACCGTATCGATCTCCGGCAAGGCGCCGGGGTCGACTACCGAGGGCACCGGTTCCTACACCACGCAGTCGTCCAGCAGCTCAACCCGCCTGAACCTGACGCCCAGGGAAACCCCGCAATCACTGACCGTCATGACCCGCCAGCGCCTGGACGACCAGCGCCTGACCAACCTGTCGGACACCCTGGATGCCACCCCCGGCATCATCGTGTTGCGCGACGGCCTGGGTTCGGAAAGCGACGCCTATTTCTCCCGTGGCTTTCAGATCCAGAACTTCGAAATCGACGGTGTGCCCACCGTCACCCGCATGGACAACTACACCCAGAGCATGGCGATGTACGACCGGGTGGAAGTGGTACGCGGCGCCACCGGCCTGATCAGCGGCATGGGCAACCCCTCGGCCACCATCAACCTGATCCGCAAGCGCCCGACAGCCGAGGCGCGGGCTAGCGTAACCGCCGAAGCAGGCAATTGGGACCGCTACGGCAGCGGCCTCGACGTATCCGGCCCCCTGACCGAAACCGGCAATGTGCGCGGGCGCTTGGTGGCCGACTACAAGACCGAACACGCCTGGGTCGACCGCTACAAGCAGCAGACCCAGTTGCTGTACGGCATCACTGAATTCGACCTGACCGAAGACACCTTGTTGACCATGGGCTTGAGCTACCTGCGCACTGACGTCGACGCCCCGGCGCGCTCCGGTTTGCCCACACGCTTTACCGATGGTTCGCGCAGCAACCTCAGCCGCTCCCTGAATACTGCGCCGGCCTGGTCCTATAACGACCATGAGCAGACCAGCTTCTTTACCTCCATCGAGCAGAAGTTCGACAGCGGCTGGAGCGCCAAGGCTGAATTCACCCATTCGCAAAACAAGTTCGATGAGGTGTTCAACTACGTCAACGGCAGCCTCAACAGTGATGGCAGTGGCACCACCCAGTTGCCAGTGCGATTCTCTGGTACCCCGCGCCAGGATAATCTCGACCTGTACGCCACCGGCCCGTTTGACCTGCTGGGCCGTGAGCACGAGTTGATCGCCGGCGTGACCTTGTCCAAGTACAAGGAAAACGTGCCCAGCCATGGCGGCTGGAACTATGCGTATTCCGGCTCCCCGGCGGGCGCCATCGACAACCTGTTCAACTGGGACGGGCACTCGGCCAAGCCGGACTTCCCGGTGACCGGCAAATCCTCGGTGGATGAAAGCCAGTACGCCGCCTACCTGAGCACCCGCCTGCGCATGACCGACGATTTGAGCGTGATCCTCGGCAGTCGGGTCATCGACTGGAAGCGCGAAACGCAGGACAGCCCCTACGGCGGCGTTGCCACCCGTACCAGCGAGTCGGAAACCGGCGTGTACATTCCCTATGCCGGGGTGGTCTACGACCTGACCGACAATTGGTCGGCCTATGCCAGCTACACCAAGATCTTCAATCCCCAGGCCAGTTGGGTGCGCGATATCCACAACAAAGCCCTGGAACCCATGGAAGGCAAGGGCTACGAGCTGGGCTTGAAGGGCAGTTTCTTCGACGAGCAGTTGAACACCAGCCTGGCGCTGTTCAAGTTGGAACAGGACAACCTGGCGATCTGGATCGACACGCCGGGCGGCAACACCTATCGCAACGAGAAGGGCACCACCACCGAGGGTGTCGAACTGGAACTCAACGGTGAGCTGGCCGAAGGCTGGCAAGCCTCGGCGGGTTACGCCTATGCGGTCAGCACCGATGCCGACGACAAACGCATCGTCACCACCTTGCCGCGCCAGAGCCTGAAAACCTTCACGACCTACCGCCTGCCGGGAGCGTTGAGCAAGGTGACCGTGGGGGGTGGAGTGAACTGGCAGAGCAAGGTCGGTGAAGACCTGCACACGTTCAGCCAGGGTAGCTACGCCATCACCAACCTGCTGCTGCGCTATGACGTGACGCCGCAGCTAAGTACCTCGGTCAACCTCAACAACCTGTTCGATCGCGAGTACTTCAGCTATGCCGGCAACCACGGAATGTACGGCGCGCCGCGTAACCTGATGACCAGCATCAAGTACGACTTCTAACCCTGCCCCGATCCCCTGTAGGAGCGGGCTTGCCCGCGATAGCAGTAGTTCAGGCGCTGTTACTGTCGGCTGACACACCGCCATCGCAGGCAAGCCAGCCCCCACCTTTGATTGGTGCTGCGGCACAAAATACTGCACCCGACAAAAATCCCCTGTAGGAGCGGGCTTGCCCGCGATAGCGGCGTATCAGCCACCGAATCTATTGGCTGATCCACCGCCATCACAGGCAGCAGCTCCGCGCGCTGCCTTTTTGCTATGCGCCGCTCACGCCTTCCACGGCTTGAGCCACAGCCCCAACCCCAGCAGCACCCCGGCGCCCGCCAGGGTGCTCAAGCCCAACTGCCAACCATCGTTGTGCAACGGGTGCAGGACCAGCGCCGCGATTCCCAGCAACACCACACTCAACCCCCACTGCAACGGCCAGCCCAGTTGCCCGAGTAGGTGTTGGCGTTGCATCAGCAGCAGGTTGGTGACGATTACTCCACCCAAGGCCGCCAGGGCAATGCCCGGCAGGCCGAAGAAGTACGGCAGCATGACCAGCAAACCGGCATTGACCAGGCTGCCCAGCAGTTCGCACTTGAGCGGCAGACGCGTGTCGCCGTTGGCGTAGGCATAGCGCGCGAGCATGGCGTTCCAGGCGCCGAACACCAGCGGCGTGGCGAACCAGGCGAGCAGGGCCCGCAAGGGCCCGTCGGCGCTTTGCGCCGGCATCAGCAGGTGAATCAACACGGGGCTGGCGCCAATCAGGCCGAGGGCGGCCGGCAGGCTCAGCAGGGTCGCGGCGTCCAGGCCACGGCGTAGCAAGGCCAGGCGTTGTTGGCCCTGTTCGCCGCTCATCAGCCCCAGCAGCACCTGGTTGAGGCTCATCAGCGCGATCAACGGCAGGTTGATCAGTTTGCGCGCCAGGTTGACCCAGGTCACCGCGCCTTCCCCCAGGTAACTGGCGATCAGTCGTTCGAGCAAGGCCAGGCCCTGGCTGGCGAGATTGCTCGCCAACAGCGGACCGATGCGCCCCAGCAATTCGCGGCCGGCCAGGGCATCGCCCTTGACCTGCCAGGGACGCCAGCCGAACGACCAGACCGGTGCCAGCAGCGGTAGACACATGAGCACGCTGCCGGCAAAAAAACACATCGCCAGTTCCGCGCTGTCACTGGCCGGGCCACGGATAAACAGGTACAGCACCGGCGGCAGGTTGAACAGCAACGAACCCAGCCCCGGCAGCACAAAGCGCTGGCGCGCCTGCAATGGAATACTGAACAGGCCATGCATCACCAGCCCCGGCGCGCAGGCG
>NZ_CVTS01000061.1:0-1101 GCF_900004755.1 Pseudomonas sp. 25 R 14
CCATCGACAAGGTTGATGTAGTCCTGACCGCGACCAAAACCGTGGGCGAAGGCGGCGAGATCGTCTACACCGCGACTCTGGTCGACAAGGATGGTAAGCCGGTCACCAACACCACTGGCCCGCTGACAGTGACCCTGGATAACAACCAGACCATCACCATCGGCGTGAACCAGTCGAGCGGCACCGTTTCGGCTGTGGCACCGGACGACGTGTACAAAGGCGACCAAACCGTTACGACCGGCATCAAGGAAGTAACTGGCGGCGAGCACTTCGAGAACTTGGTTCCTGGTACCGATACCGTCACTACCATCGTGACCGACACACCGGGCACCGATAACACCACGACTGTGACCCTGACGGCTCCGTCTGAAGTGAGTGAAGGCGGCAAAATTATCTACACCGCCACCCTGAGCAACAAGGCTGGCACCGACGTCACCCTGACTCTGGACAACAAACAAACCATCACCATCAAGGCCGGTGAAACCGTCGGTACCGTGACGGTGGATGCTCCGGGCGATGACGTGTTCATCGACAAGAGCACCCAGACCGTCCAGATCACCGGCACCGCTGGTGGCAACTTCGAGAAGCTCGTGGTGACGGGCGATGGCGCGACGACGCAGATCAACGACACCATCGACAAAGTCGATGTGGTCCTGACGGCCACCAAAACCGTGGGTGAAGGCGGCGAAATCGTCTACACCGCGACCCTGGTCGACAAAGATGGCAAGCCGGTCACCAACACCACTGGCCCACTGACTGTGACCCTGGATAACAACCAGACCATCACCATCGGCGTGAACCAGTCGAGCGGTACTGTTTCGGCTGTGGCA
Source organism: Pseudomonas sp. 25 R 14 (assembly GCF_900004755.1). Taxonomy (NCBI): domain Bacteria; kingdom Pseudomonadati; phylum Pseudomonadota; class Gammaproteobacteria; order Pseudomonadales; family Pseudomonadaceae; genus Pseudomonas; species Pseudomonas sp. 25 R 14. The sequence goes on from NZ_CVTS01000061.1 coordinate 831, forward strand.
CCGGACGACGTGTACAAAGGCGACCAGACTGTTACTACCGGCATCAAGGAAGTGACTGGCGGCGAGCACTTTGAAAATCTGGTCCCAGGTACCGACACAGTCACCACCATCGTGACCGACACACCGGGCACCGATAACACCACCACCGTCACTCTGACTGCGCCTAGCGCCGTCAACGAAGGCGGCAAAATTATCTACACCGCCACCCTGAGCAACAAGGCTGGCACCGACGTCACCCTGACTCTGGACAACAAACAAACCATCACCATCA
>NZ_CVTS01000061.1:1151-24012 GCF_900004755.1 Pseudomonas sp. 25 R 14
TGTTCATCGACAAGAGCACCCAGACCGTCCAGATCACCGGGACCGATGGCGGCAACTTCGAGAAATTGGAAGTGGCCGGTAACGGCGCAACGACCACCATCAACGACACCATCGACAAGGTTGATGTAGTCCTGACGGCCACCAAAACCGTGGGTGAAGGCGGCGAGATCGTCTACACCGCGACCCTGGTCGACAAGGATGGCAAGCCAGTCACCAACACCACTGGCCCACTGACGGTGACCCTGGATAACAACCAGACCATCACCATCGGCGTGAACCAGTCGAGCGGTACTGTTTCGGCTGTAGCACCGGATGACGTGTACAAAGGCGACCAAACCGTTACGACCGGCATCAAGGAAGTAACTGGCGGCGAGCATTTCGAAAATCTGGTCCCAGGTACCGACACAGTCACCACTATCGTGACTGACACACCGGGCACCGATAACACCACCACCGTCACTCTGACTGCGCCTAGCGCCGTCAACGAAGGTGGAAAAATCATCTACACCGCCACCTTGAGCAACAAGGCTGACACCGACGTCACCCTGACCCTCGACAACAAACAAACCATCACCATCAAGGCCGGTGAAACGGTCGGTACCGTGACGGTTGATGCTCCAGGCGATGACGTGTTCATCGATAAGAGCACCCAGACGGTCCAGATCACCGGCACCGCTGGTGGCAACTTCGAGAAGCTCGTGGTGACGGGCGATGGCGCGACGACGCAGATCAACGACACCATCGACGATGTGAAGGTCGTACTGACCGCCACTACCAGCGTCGCCGAAGGTGGCCAGATCGTCTACACCGCCAGCCTCGTGGACAAGAACGGCGTGGCCGTGACCAACGTGGGTTCCGACCTGGTGATCAAGTTGGATAACAACTTGAGCATTACCATCGGCAATGGCAAGACCAACGGTACTGCCAACTTCACCGCGCCGAATGACTTCTACGTCGGTGCCAAGGATATTTCCGCCAAGATCACCAACGTGGTCAGCGGTGGCGACAAATATGAAAACCTGATCCCGGTCGGCACGCCAGTGGTCACCAAGGTAACGGACGTGACGAGCAACACCGTGATCAGTATCGCGGGCGACGCCTCGGTTACCGAAGGCCAGACCGCTCACTACACGTTGAACCTGACCCAACCGGCGGAAACCGAAGTCACGGTGACCCTCTCGTACAAAGGCGTGGCCCAGGACGGTTCAGACTTCACCGGCGTATACACCGTGAAGATTCCGGCCGGCCAAAGCACCGCGACGTTCGATATCAAGACTATCGACGACAAGCTGACCGAGCCTACGGAGAAGTTCGAGATCAGCATCTCTGGCACTTCCGGCGGCAACTTCGAGAACCTGGTGGTCAGCCCCACCAACGGTAAAGTCGAAACCTCGATCATCGATAACGATGCACCACCGGTTATCGATCTGGATGCCAACAACTCCAGCGGCGCCACCGGGAACGACTTCAAGACCACGTTCACCGAAGGCGGCAATAGCGTGTCGATTGCTGACACCGACATCAAGATCACCGACCCGGACAGCACCCAGCTGACTGGCGCCACGGTGGTGCTGACTAATACTCAGCCGAACGATTCGTTGGGCTACAGCAACGTCACCGGTATCACCGTGACTTCGGTCACAGACCCTGTCACCGGCAAGATCACCCTGACCTTGACTGGCACGGCGTCGCTGGCTGACTACATGCAGCAGATCAAGAACATCACGTTCAGCAACAGCAGCGACAACCCGAGCACCACGCCACGGACCATCACCGTGACCGTGACCGACGGTGGCAACTACTCGAACGTGGCGACCACCACAGTCAACGTAACGGCAGTCAACGACGCACCGGTTGCCACTGGCAGTGCCGTTACCGGTACCGAAGACACGCCGCTGAAGCTGACCTGGGCTAACTTTGGGGTCACCGATGTGGATTCCCCTCAGACCAGCCTCGGGGTGAAAATCACCGAGCTGCCAGTTGCCGGCAAGCTGCAGTTCCTCGCAGCGGATGGCACCACCTGGACCAACGTGAGCGCCGGCCAGACCTTCACCAAGGCGCAGATCGACGGTGGCCAGTTGCGCTTCACGCCAAACGCCAACGAATCCGGGGCCGACGGCTACGGCGGCACCGGTGTGGGCAACAAGCAGGCTGATTATGCACAGTTCAAGTTCCAGCCAACCGATGGCAAGGACCTGGGCACCAGCACTACTGTGAAAGTCGACATCACGCCGGTTGCGGATGCGCCAACCTTGAGCGTTGCCGACAACAACATCGCCTCGATCGGCCTGACCAAGCAGAGCTGGAACAGCATTGCGAACCTGGGTACCAACGGCAACGGCGCCTCGGCGACCGTGCTGAAAAATGCGATCGACAAAGCAGGCACGCCAAACAGCACGACGATTGCCACCGACGTCACGTCAACTGCAGACGTACCGGGCGGCGCCGGGTCGAAGACCTCCGGCCTGATCTACCTGGAAGCCGGCAAGACTTATACCTTCAGCGGTTATGGCGATGACAGCATCCTGGTCAACATCGGCGGCAAAGACGTGGCCAGCGGCACCTGGGGCTCGAACTCCGGCCAGTTCAGCGGTACGTTCACGCCGACCAGCAATGGCTACTACAGCATTGATATCTACCATGCCAACCAGGCGGGCGCCGGCAGCTATGACGTCAACCTGTCGGTCAACGGTGGTCCGGTCACTAACCTGAGCAATACCAACATCCCGATCTACACCGGGGTCAATGACCTGATCAACGCAGGTGCCCAGGTGTCTGACCTGCACGGCACCAACGGCCAGGGCTACTACGATGCGTACAAGCTCAACGAAGGGCTGGAAAACGGCACGGTCAAGCTGACCAAGGTCACCACCGGCCTGACCGATACCGACGGTTCGGAAACCCTGAGCGTGAAGATTGGTAGCATCCCGGTGGGCGCAGTGCTCAGCGACGGTGCCGGGCATACCTTCACGGCGACCAATGGCCTGACCGAAGTCAATGTCACCGGCTGGGACCTCAATAATTTGAGCCTCAAGCCACTGCCTTACACCAGCGGCCAGTACAACCTGACCGTGACCTCGACCTCCACCGAAAGCCTCGGCGGCTCGGCCACAACCGTTGCCAACCTGCCGGTCAAGGTGTACCCGGCAACCTATAGCGGGAGCACGGCGACTTCGGGCGATGACAACGTCATGGGCACCAGTGGCAACGACATCATCGTGGCGGACGTTTCGGGCCTGAACGTGGTGCAGGGCAAGAACTACAACATCGCGTTCATGATCGATACGTCGGGCAGTATGGGTGCGGACTCGGTGGCGGCGGCGAAAGCCTCGCTGACCACCGTGTTCAACTCGCTGAAAGACAGCATCGGCTCCAGTACCTCTGGCATCGTGAATATTTTCCTGGCGGACTTCGATACCCAAGTCAACCAGACCGCTACGGTCAACCTGAAAGACCCAGGTGCCCTGGCTGCCCTGCAGAAAGTCCTGGACTCGATGGTGTCTGAAGGCGGGACCAACTACGAAGACGTGTTCAAGGCCGCATCCAACTTCTTCAACAGTGCCAAGGCGACCAGCAACACTGGCGCAATCAACACAACGTACTTCATCACCGATGGCCAGCCGACGTATTACCAACGCAGCGAGCAGGGCAACCCGACCTTGTACGGCAACGTCAAGCTGGATGATGTCGTCAACATGAACAACTACACCTTAGGCACCGCCACCCGGATCACTATCGACTCGACTCACCTGATTGATATTGATGCTGTCGGGAAAATGACGCTCTGGATCAACAACGGGGGCTGGTCGCAGTACAACCCGGGAGTCATCCACGCCCAAGGGGATGGCACTTTTGAGCTGTCGGTGCGTGACGGTTATGGCAACTATACCGACACCACCACCACCACTAACTCCAATAGCGCATTCGCACTGCTCAAGGGCCTGTCCACCGGCGGTGTCGAAGCCATCGGCCTCAACAGTGGCGTCAGCCTGGATCAGTTGAAACCGTACGACAGCGATAACAAGCCACAAGCCAACATCGATCCGAAGGACCTGGCCAACGCTATCCTCGGTAGCAGCGAGGCCACCCTGCCGGGTGCCGACCGTGTCGATGGGGGTGACGGCAACGATATCCTGTTTGGCGACCTGGTGACCTTCACGGGTGTTACCGGCGAAGGCTACAACGCCATCCAGACCTACGTGGCTGGGAAAAGCGGCGTAGCGGTGTCTGCAGTCACCGGCCAGGATGTGCACAAGTACATCACCGAGCACTACAACGAGTTCAACACCTCGGGTGCCAAGGACGGCAATGACACCCTGCTGGGTGGCTCGGGTGATGACATCCTGTTCGGCCAGGGCGGCAACGACTACCTGGACGGCGGCAAGGGCAACGACATTCTGTTGGGCGGTACCGGTAACGACACGCTCATCGGCGGCCAGGGCAATGACATCCTGATCGGCGGCACGGGTGCCGATACCTTTGTCTGGAGAGCGGGCGACACCGGCAACGATGTGATCAAGGACTTCAAGGCATCGGAAGGCGACCGTATCGACCTGCGCGACCTGCTCAAGGGCGAAACCGACGGCACCATCGACAACTTCCTGAAGTTGACCACGGTGGATAACGTGACCACGCTGCAGATCAGTTCCGAAGGCAAGCTCAACGCCGCCGGTGGCCTGGCCAACGCGGATGTGACGATCAAGCTGGAAGGTAACAACTGGTCCGGTCAGTCGATCAACTCGCTGATCACCGGTGCCGACCCGACCATCAAGGTCGATCACACCTAAAGCAACCCTGAATCGGCCGCCTCTTGAGGCGGCCGATTCATTTGCGGCCACCGTTCACTGGCATGGGGTCGCGATTGCACGGCATACTCACGCCCAATCGCGCGCCGTTGGCCTATGCTCTGACAGGCTGTCGTCAGTTCTTCTCATGAGGGATGTTCAATGTTCTACGTGCAACGTGATGCACAGGGTGAGCTGATTCGCGCCGAGGCGGTTGCCTTCGCCGAGTCGACCGGGACCCTGCCAGCGGACCATCATGAGATCCAGGCCTGGTTCGCCAATGAAGAAGCGGAGGTGAGCCTCAAGCAGCTCAAGCACAGTGACTCGGAGATGATCCGGGTGCTGGAAGACTTGATTCAGGTACTGATCCACAAAGGTGTGATCAACCTGACTGACCTGCCGGTCGCCGCACAAGCCAAGTTGAAAGACCGCAGCCACGCGCGGGAAGCACTGGGTGGCCTGAGCCACCTGATCAATGATGATGAGACCGGCCTGATCTGAGGCCGGCCCACGGCCTCAGCGCCAGGGCGCCGGTTCACCAAACAATTGGCCCTGCACGCCGAAAATCCCCATCTCACGAATCACCTTCAATTCACCCTCGGTTTCGACCCGCTCGGCAATCAGCGGCAAGTCGATGCTGTGGGCTGCGCGCTGGATGGCTTCGATGAACAGGCGCTTGTCGCTTTCCTGATCGATGTCGCGGATGTAGCTGCCATCGATCTTCAGGTAGGCCAGGCCCAGGCGCGCCAGGTTGCCGATCATGCTGAAGCGCCCGCCAAAGCGTTGCAGGCTGAGGGAGAAGTTCAGCTCGCGCAGGCGCTGGGTCAACTGCTCCAGCACGGCTTGCTCAGGTAGTTGCTCTTCACCGATCTCCAGGGTCAGGCGCGGGCCCAGGTTGGCGTGCTGGCGCAGCAGATCGAACACGCGATTCAGGGCCTGCGGGTCTGCCAGCGTGGCCGCCGACAGGTTCAGGGCCAGCGAATGCTCGTGGCTGGCCATCTGCTTGAGCACCAGCTCCAGCATCAACCGGTCCAGGCGCGCCGACCAGCCAAACCGTTCAAGCCAAGGCAGGAAGCGCCCGGCCGGGATGGTGTGGCCCTGGCCGTCCACCAGGCGCGAGAGCACTTTGTAATGCAGGATCAGTTGCGGATCCTGGCTGGCCACTACCGGCTGGAAATACAGTTCAAAGCGCTGCTGGCTCAGCGCCTGGTCGAGCAGTGAGTGCCAGGCGTGATGATCGTCGCCAACACTGGCGGCTGCGCTGTGGTCCAGGCACACCCAACTGACATCGCCCTGGGTTTCGGCCTGGGCCAGCGCCTGGTCGGCCAGAGTCAGCAGTGCCTGGGGAGAATCACCATGATTGAATGGGGCCAGGCCTATACAGGCAACCGGCGACACATCGCTGGCCCCAGTGGCTTGCAGGCTTTGCAAGGTACTTTCCAGGTTCTGCGCCAGCTGCAACGCCTCTTCACGCATCAACCCCGGCGCCAGCACCGCAAATTCGCCGCCGCGGATGCGCGTGACCAGGTTGTGGGTTTCCGGATACGGCTCGCACTGGCGCAGCAGTTGTTCGCCGACTGCCTGCAGCAACTGGTCGGTGCGCTGGCCGCCCAGCCGTTGGTTGAGACCGGCCAGGTCCTTGACCCGCAGCACCAGCAAGTAACCCGAGTTGGTTTCCTCAGGGTTGCTGACCCGCGCGTTGAGCTGCATCTCGAAATAGCGTCGATTGGCCAGGCCCGTGAGGTTGTCCTGATAGGACTCCACCCGCAGCTTTTCACTGCGCTCGGCCTGTTCCTGGAACAGGGCCTTGAGCTTTTCCACCATCTGGTTCATCGCCTGCACCACCCGGCGCAGTTCCGGGGTGCGCGGCAGATCCGGCAGGCTCAGGAACTCGCGGCGGGCAATGGCGTGAGACTGCTTGACCATGTAGTCCAATGGCTTCAGTTGCCGGCGCAGCAACAGCGCGCCCAGCACGGCACTTACCGCGCCACACAACAGCAGCCAGCCGAGGCTGCCCAGGGCGCTCTGCCACAGCTTGGCCAGGGCAAACATCGGATGGCTGACCACCTCGACCCGCGCCGCCTGTTCCCAGCCACGGCTGACCAGAGCGTCGCCACCGGCCGGCTCAAGGCCGATCAACTTGACGAACCAGTTGGGCACGCCGTTGTTGTCGGGGACACCGCTGCGCTCGACGATGACCTGGTCATTGGTCACGTCGACCACGCGGATGCTCGCGTAATAGCCGCTGTCGAAGATCGAGCTGACCAGCAACTCGACCATCGCCGGGTCGTCGATATTGGGTGTCAGGGACAACGCCAGGGCCGTCGCCGCATCCTGCGCATGGGAGCGCAGCTGGTTCACGTACTGGGTACGCGAGCTTTCCAGGCTGACCATGAAGCTGCCGCTGAAGGCGACCACCAGGAACAGACAGATAGCAATCAACAGCTGTTTGAACAGTGACATCTGAACAGTTACTCCTCGTTGGCCGGCTCGGCGGGGAAGCCTTCCGCACGCATTTTCTTCAGCACATCCTGCCAGCGCGACAGGCGTTTGGTGTCGCCGACCTTCTTGTTGCCCTTGGCGCCCGGCAGGTACAAGCCTTCGGCGTTGAAGGAGTAGACCGGCAGCAAGTCGGTCCGTTGGCTGGCGGGCTGGATTTCGTCGATCAGGCTGTCGAGCACCAGCGGCATGGCCTCTGGCGTCGAATAATAGGTCAAGACCATGTGGGCACGATTCTGCCGCAACGCCTTGACGTAGGTAATGCGCAATTTGTCGCTGGAGACGCCCAGGCGGCGTAGGCTGAAATACTTGGCGATGGCATAGTCTTCACAATCGCCGGCGCCTTTCCACAGGGCTTCGATGGGCGTTTCCCAGTAATCGACCTGGTTCCACAAGTCGATATCCTCGACATAGCGCACCCGCTTGTTGAAGAACAGGTTGACCACCTTGAGCTGCTCCAGCTCACTGCCTTGTTTCTGTGTCGCCAGCAACTGCTGCCAGTCGTCGATACGTTGCTGTCCTGCACCCAGCGGCCCATAGAGCCCCGTGGCGCGCCGGCTGATCTGGGAAAAATCCCAATCGGCATGCAGCCCGCCGGGCAATAAGCCAGCCAGCAGCAGCGCTGAAAACAGCCAGCACAGGATCCGCGAGGGAGTAAAACGTACCGCCAATGGCTTCAGTCCGTAGAAAGAGACGGAGAATCAATCGATGGTGAAGGGTCGATCGGCAAAAGACAATGGCACAGTGCAATCACTCAGCGCCCACTCAGCTAAACCATTGCGCCTTGTAAGACGCCCGCAAGCCATAATGTGCGATGAAATACCGCGCTGTTGAGTCGCTTACAAAGGGAAACCTTGCCTGTTTGACAAGCCTGCATGCAATCTCTAGTGTTCTTTGGATCCAATTAGCCATAACCCATTCCAACAAGAAAGGAGGATAGCGTAGTCGTGACGCACAAGCCGAACCCTTTGAGCAGCATCAAGATCAGTGGGCCCATTCCCGCTCACCTCGCTCGCTCCGTTATCGAAGAAACATTGCGCAACGCCATACTGGATGGCCGTCTGCCTTGCGGCACCGCCATGCGCCAGCAAGAGCTGGCCAGCCTGTTCGGGGTCAGCCGGATGCCGGTGCGCGAGGCGCTGCGCCAACTGGAGGCACAGTCGCTGCTGCATGTTGTAACCCATAAGGGTGCCGTGGTTGCCCCGCTGATTGAAGATAACTCCGCGGAGACCTACGCCCTGCGCATTCTCCTGGAATCAGAGGCACTGCGTTTAGCGATCCCGTTGCTCAGCGAGAACGATATCGAACAGGCGGGCGCCTTGATCGACACCCTTGAGCGCGAAACCGACTACACCGAAATCGGCCGGCTCAACCGCCTGTTTCATATGACGCTGTATGGCAAGGCACCCAACCAGCGGCTGTTAAACCTGGTGGAACATGGGCTGAACGAGGAGGAACGTTTCCTGCGGTTCAACCTTGAAGCCATGGGGCTGGGCGAAACCTCCCAGGAAGACCACCGCGAACTGCTGAGCCTGGTCGCACAAAAAAAGGTCGAGCAGAGTGTACTGACGCTGCGCAATCACCTGATGCGCGGGATGGAAGTGATCACGCATTACCTCAACAGCATTGAACAGGACAACGATAAAGGGCCGCGGTGACTTCTCCCGACCTTGGCCGCCCCGTGCGCGGCCTGGATCACCAGGCGCCGCATATGTCCAAAGCCGCTCCGTACCCGCCGTCCCCTCCTGGACGGTTGCGCCAACAGACCCGAGATTGACCGACAGGAAACCGCCAGCGTTGCAAAGCAACAGCGAATCAAACCCTGCCCGTTAAGTCCACTTATTTAAACTCGCAAACAACAAGGAAAGTTCCTACTTCGAACAGAAAGTTCAACTACAGCATTTCCCTCCCCGTAGAAAAACCTTATATAACTCAGAAAATATCTGAACACTTAACCAAGTGATTACTCTTTAATGGGGCTTGGCACTTCAGTCGAAAGCGTGGACACAGGCCTGGGCATAACTGTGGACAACGCGCGCGCCAACAAGACTAGCGTGCTTTGTCACTATTTGTTGCTTGCCAGGTAACCAAGCCAGACGCAAGAGCCTCACGATCGGGCAACAAAGCCCTCGCCAGCAACATGCACTTGGTTCTAAACAACCTTTTCATTTGAGTCGACACAACGACTTATGGGCATTAACCATGTTTCAACTACAAGAACTAATTAGACATAAAAAATTGCAACTACATGAACATCCTATTTTTCTAGAGATCAATTCTTTCCCTCAGTTACAACACTTTATGCAAAACCATGTTTTCGCCGTTTGGGACTTCATGACGCTGACCAAACGCCTACAACAGGACCTGACCTGCATGCGCCTGCCCTGGCTGCCGCCGACAGACCCGCAGGCCGCGCGATTAATCAACGAAATTGTCCTGGACGAAGAATCAGACCAGCGCCTGGACACTGGGCACAGCAGCCACTTCGAACTGTATCTGGACGCCATGCGCGAGGTGGGAGCCAGCACCCTCCCCATCGAACGTTTCATTGCGTTGCAGCGAGAGGGGGCAAGCGTCGATAGCGCCTTGGCACAGGTCACGATTGATCCTGCGGTAGAGCGCTTTGTCCGGCACACCCTGGACGTTGCCTTGAACGCACCGATCCATTGTGTCGCCGCAACCTTCCTGCATGGCCGCGAAAGTGTCATCCCGACGATGTTCAAACGCATCCTGGAAGGCAGCAACGTTGCCCACCGGCAAGCCCCCAGCTTGTGCTACTACCTACAGCGACACATCGAGTTGGACGCCCAGGGCCACGAGCCGGCCGCAGAGCGCCTGCTTAGGCGGTTGACCCAGTCGGACCCCCTGCGCGAAGAACAGGCCTGGAGCGCGGCCCTGAGCGCCGTAGAGAGCCGCATTGCCTTGTGGGACGGCCTGCGCCAGGAGGTGAGCCTGTGAACGCTGCCGACTACCGCCCGTTCGCGACCGACTGGGAGCATCGAGCGACCATCCGCACGCGTCCGCGACGCCTGCTGGAAAATGACGACAAGCTGATCTATCCCCTGTGTCGCCAACCGTTGGTACTCAGTGCGAGTTTTCTCGAACATTGCCCACAGTGGCGCGATTTTGTCCTGGTGCAGACGTTCTACAAGTTCATCCACGACGTGGTGATCTTTGAAACCGAGATCGTTGATAAAACCGCACGGGGCATCGCCAAGAATCGCTGTTCAATCCCCTTCCCTGCCGCCTGCCGCTACGACGCCATGACCGTGGTGGTCGATGAGGACTACCACGCCCTCGTCGCCCTGGACTTCATGCAGCAAACGCTGGAGCAGACCGGTATCGCACCGCTGGAACTGCCGGCGACTATCGAATTGAGCCGCGCCATACCCATCGCGCAGGCACAAGCGCCGGCGCATCTACAGGATGCCGTAGAGCTGATTTGCGTGGCGATTGCCGAGAACACGGTCACCCATGACGTGGCGGCGTTTGCCAAGGATGACAGCGTCAAACAATCGGTAAGGGGGTTGATGGCCGACCATCTGGCTGACGAGGGGCGCCACGCCAACTTTTGGACCTGCCTGGTGCGACTCTACTGGCAAACGGCAAGCGAAGAAGACCGCCACTGTATCGCCCGGGTCCTGCCGATCTTCCTGCAACACTATTTGACCAATGACCTGCAAAGGGACTTCGACCTGCGATTGATCGAGCATCTGGATATCAGTCCCCATGCCCGCGCAGCACTGCGGGTCGAGGTCAACGCCTTGGACTTCCCCATCACCCATCAGCACCCGCTGATCAGTAACATCATGGGGTTGCTGCGCCGCAGTGGGCTGCTGCAAACACCGTGTGTCGCCCAAGCGTTAAACGCCTATCTGCCTGCATCCGGGAGCCCGTCATGAGACGCCTCGGCATTACGCTGGTCGGAACCAGCCCGGCCTTGCATGAACTGGGGCTGGCACTGGCGCCCTTTGGCCATGATCTCGCCGCGCAGGCACCGGCAATCGACCTGTTGATTGAAGACGGCAGCCAGCCCGTCACACAGAACCTGGCCGGCATGGCCGTGATGAGCCTGCGCCTGTCCATCGGGCCCTTGAGTGACAGGGGGCTGCCGGTCCTGCAAATACGCTGCTATGACCGTGCACAACAACTGCTGGCCGTGCTGGACGTGACACCGCCCTCCTGCGGCAACGGTCAACAGCTTCGGCGCCAGGCCGTGGCACGCCTGGCCGAATGGGTAGCGCTGCAAGTCAGTGGTTTCTCGCGCAACCCTGGCCATTTCACACAGCACGCGAGTGCTTCCATACATCCAGAGCAGAGCCTGCTAGGCCTGGAGGGACTGGCATACCTGCATCGCCTGAACCGAACTGATGAACCGCTGCTGATGCAAAAAGCTCGCACGCCGCTGATCAAGCAACTGGAGCAAAGCTTGCGGGTCTTTGCCGACAGGCCGGCCCTGGAGATCGATGGCCACACCCTGAGCTATCGCCACTTGTTGCGGCACAGCCTGGCCATTGCGCAGGTGCTGCGGCCGTTGCTCGGGGCTGGGCAGGCGCCTGTGGTCGGTATCTGCCTGGGCAAGTCTGTCGGGTTGTACGCCAGCATTCTGGCGACCCTGGGCTGCGGCGCGGTGTATCTGCCGCTGGAACCGGGCCACCCACTGCCGCGCCAGCGAGCCATGCTGGAGAATGCCGGCGCCCTGGTGTTGCTCGATGATGGTCAACATCCCTTGCGCGCGAACTTCATGGCTGTGGATGTCAGCCACATAGACAGCCAGCACATCGACGACAACGCCCCCCTGACGCTCACTTCGCCCTCCGCTGACAGCGCCAGCATGGTGTTGTACACCTCGGGCACCACCGGCCAGCCCAAGGGAGTGTTGCTCAGCCAGCATAACCTGGCTCATTTCTCTGCGTGGTACAGCCAGTATGTGGAACTGCGTGAATGCAGCCGCGTACTGCAATTTTCATCGTTGAGTTTTGATTCTTCACTGATCGATCTCTTTCCGGCCCTGAGCCAGGGCGCGACTCTGATTGTTCCCAGTGAAGAACAGCGTCGCGACCCTCATCAGTTGGTTGAGTTGATCCGGCAACAGCGTGTCTCTCACGCATTCCTACCGCCGGTACTGTTAAGCCTGCTCCCGATGGATCGACCGCTGGGCTTGAAGCACTTGGTGACCGGTGGCGACCTCTGTGAACCCCATGTTATCCAGCAGATGGCCGGGCAATGCGCCTTGCACAACCTGTATGGCCCGACGGAGGCCACAGTGCTGGTCAGCAGCCGCCGGATGCGGGCTGACGACAGCAATCTCAACCTCGGTAAGCCAATCGCCAACAGCCAGGTGCTGATCCTCGACGAGCAGCACCGACCGGTCGAGGATCAGGTGGTCGGCGAGCTGTACATTGTCGGCCCCGGGGTAAGCCTTGGTTATGTGAACCAGCCACAACAGACGGCCAAGTATTTTGTGCACCTTGTGCTGCCTGACGGCCAGGCCTTGCGCGCCTATCGTACGGGAGACCTGGCGAAATGGACTGTAGAGGGCATCGAGCTGGTCGGGCGCCAGGACCAGCAGGTGAAGATCCGTGGCTTTCGGGTCGAGCCCCGGGAAATCGAGCAGTGTCTGCGCGCCAGCCAGCTATTTCGCCAGGTGGCGGTGGTGATTGACTGCGATCGCAGAGTCCTCGCGTTCGTGGCCAGCGCTGATCCAAACTATTCAGGCACCGCCGTGGCAGCGCTCAAGCAACATGCCAGGAAGATGCTGCCGGACTATATGCAGCCGACCGTGTGCAAGGAGCTGGCGAGCCTGCCCTATGGCAGCAATGGCAAGGTTGACCGCCAGGCCTTGCTGGCGCTGGCGGTTCAAGCCGCCGTCTCGGACAGCCCTCAACGGCGGCCCAATACGCCAGTGGAAGTGCAATTGCTGGGCCTGTGGAGTGAGCTGCTGGGGTTGCCAGTCAACGAGATCTCGACTGATGACAGTTTTTTCCATCTCGGCGGCCACTCTATCCTGCTGTCAACCATGCTCCTGCGGATTCGTGAGCTGTACGGGCGCAGCCTGCCCCTCAATCGATTTATCGAAGCGCCAACGGTGCAGACGCTTGCGGCGTTGATGGGCGATAGCGCGCCAGGTACCGCGCCCACCGATCGGGCGCTAAGCGATGCACTACGTACGCTGGATATTGCGCTGTTGTCGGGGGAGCATGCCGGTGATCGCCACAAGGCTATCGTGACGGGCGCCAACAGCTTCCTGGGCATCCATATCGTCGAAGCCCTGCTGGTGGCCGGGGCGACAGAAGTGGCTTGCCTGGTGCGCGAAAATCCTAGGCAATCGGCCATTGCACGGTTCACCGAAGCCTTGCGCGAATACCGCCTGGAACACCTGGACCTGAGCCGCGTGCGTGTGTACACGGCCGACCTGCGCCAACCTCGCATGGGGCTGCAAGCACAGGTCTATGAGCACCTCGCCCGCCAGTATGGGGTGCTGGTACATAGCGCGGCCCACGTCAATCACGTCATGGACTATGCATCGCTGGCCCAGGACAACGTGGAGCCGGTGCTTGAATGCCTGCGCCTGTGTGAAACCCATTGCAAGAAAGTGCTCAATTTCGTGTCCACATTATCCGCGTCAAGCAGCGTCGGGCCTGACGGGCAAGTGCTTGAAGCACCTGCGGCAAGCACGCCGCCGCTCTACATCAAGAACGGCTACAACCTGTCCAAATGGGTGGCTGAGCGACTCTTGGGGCGTGCCGCCGGGCAAGGCGCCTGGATCAATATCTATCGACCCGGGAACATCAGTTTCAATAGCCGCAACGGCGTCTGCCAACCGCACAAAAACCGCTTGATGCTGATGCTCAAGGGCTCGCTGCAGTTGGGCCGGGTGCCACGCCTGGGATTGAACTTCGATCTGATGCCGGTGGATTTCCTGGCGCGTTTCATTGCCTTCCACAGTGGCAACTGCGTTGCCGAACGCAGCGTCTTCAACCTGCACAATCCGCAGCCTTTGAGGTGGGAAACCTACGTGGAGTCGTTTCGCCAGGCAGGTCATGCGTTCGAGTTGGTGAGCGTAGCGGATTGGCAACACCATCTGCGCGAAGTGGGTCGCGAGAATGCCCTTTTCGGAGTGCTCGGGTTCTACCTCAATGGGCAGGGAGAGGATATTGGCGACATTTCAATGATTCGCCATGAGAACGCACGCCATGGCGTCGAGCAGATGGGTGCGCAGTATCCCGAAAAAGAACCCGCGTTGTTACGCAGAGGATGCCAGTACCTCAACGCCATCGGCTTTCTGTGAGCCCCGCCACCAGGAAAAACTTATGAGACAGCTACAACCCGATACGTTGATCAAAAACCCCCAAGGCAAGCCGCTGGTGTCATCAGTGGTGACTGCCGGCAGCGCCGCCAACCTGTGGCGGGTCGTAGGTCGATTCGAGGGGTTTGACGCGTTTATTCCTGCCCTGGCACGCATCACAATGACGGGCAGCGGTGTGGGATCGCTACGTAAAAAACGCTTCCACGATGGCAATATCGTCGTGGAACAGCTCAACAGTTACGATGCGCTGGCGATGCACATGACCTGGACCACGATCTATAACACCTTGGGCGTGGCCCGGCTGTGGGCGGCGATGAGCGTCGAGTCGCTTGGGGAGAACCTGGCGCGTGCGACCTGGACCATCATCGCCGAGCCTCTTGATGCCGGCGATAAAGAGGGATTTGAACAGTTCATCCAGGGGTTCGCCGACAGTGCACTGGATAACGTGCGTCGGTTGCTTGGCTGAAAAAAATGGCGCAGTGCATTGCTGCACTACGCCATGTTTACCGCAGGCTGATCAGATCTTGAAACTGTCGACCAGTTGCTTCAAGCGATTGGCTTGTTGTGACAGCGCATCACAGTCTTTCAAGGTCTCGTTGAGATTGGCCACACCTTGCTGGTTCAACAGGTTGATCTGGTTGATATCAACATTGAGCGTCTCCACCACGGCAGTCTGTTCCTCAGTGGCTGCCGCCACCGACTGGTTCATGCCATCAATCTCGACGATTCGCTGAGTCACGCTGATCAAGCGTTCACCCGCCTGGTTGGCGACCTCAACACTTTCTTCGCTGGACACCTGGCTGGCGTTCATCGTGGTGACCGCTTCGCGTGAACCGATCTGCAGCGAGGTGATCATCTTGTGAATCTCCTCCGCCGACTCCTGGGTACGGTGCGCCAGGTTGCGGACTTCGTCGGCCACTACGGCAAAACCACGGCCGGCTTCACCGGCACGGGCAGCCTCAATCGCGGCGTTGAGGGCCAGCAGGTTGGTTTGCTGGGAGATGCCCTTGATCACATCAAGAATGTGGCCGATGTTATCGGTACTGGCATTCAGCGTTTCGATCTGCGTGCAGGACAGGCTGATCTTCTGCGACAGCTCGGACATCGCCAGGATGGTTTTCTCCACCACTTGACGACCGTCATCGGCTTGCTCACTGGCGCCACTGGCGTGTTGCGAGGCGTCAGCGGCGTTACGGGCGATTTCCTGGGTGGCGGCACCCAGTTCGTTAATGGCCGCAGCAACGCTGTTGGTACGGGCGCTCTGCTCGTCAGAGCCGATAATCGAGGCGTTGGACGATGCCATCACTCGCTGGGAAAGATCGTGCACATGCCTCGTTGCTGAAGACACTTCACTGATGGAGGCATGAATGCGTTCGACAAACTGGTTGAACGCGCCACCCAGCTCGCCAAACTCATCTTTGCTTTCCACAGCCAGGCGGCGGGTCAGGTCGCCCTCACCCTGGGCAATGTCCTGCATCGCACGGCCCATAGTTGTCAGGGGACGCATCAGCACCTGAATCAACAAGCTCAGCAACACGGCAATCGCTGTGACGGCAATGAACATCGCGATCAAAGCGGAGGTGCGGAATTTACTCAGGGGTGCGTAGGCTTTGTCTTTGTCGATCGACAGGCCTATGTACCAGTCAGCGCCCGGCAAGTCGCTGATCGGGGTAAAGGACAGAATACGGTCCTGGCCATTGAGGACGACGTCCTGATTAACCTTCTCAATACGGACGTTGCTGCCTGGATAGATGTCCTTGAGGTTTTTCATCACGTGGTCCTGGTCGGGACTGACGATCACCTGCCCGTCGCCACTGACCAGGAATGCATGGCCAATGCCACCGAAGTCTACCGAGTTGATGATCTTCACCAGGGTTTGTAGGCTCAAGTCGCCACCGACCACACCGAGCAGTTCACCATTCTTCTTGACCGGCATCGCGATGGTGACGATCAAACCGCCGACGGCGGCCTTATAAGGCGGCGTCAGCATGGGTTTGTCGGCAGCAACAGCCTGCTTGTACCAGGGGCGCTGACGTGGATCGTAGCCGTCAGGCATTTTCGCGTCAGGGCGCTGAGTGAAGACGCCGTTGGTTGAACCGACATAGGTGAACTGAAAGTTCGAGGTGAATGCCGGCTGATCAACCAGACCGGGAAGGTCGGCATTGCTGCCTTGGTGAGCAACGTTCTGCGCAAGGTTTTCCAGGACCAGCACCCGACCACTGAGCCAGTTCTGCACGCTGCTGGCAGTCAGGTCACCTGACTGCTGGATGGATGACTCCAGGTTTTGCTTGATGGTATTGCGCTGCAGGTAGTCGTTGTACAACGTGAAGAGCGCGAAGGCCAAAACCACGACGCCTGACGCGGCCAACAGAATTTTATGACTGAACTTGAGATTCATTTCATCGACTTCTTTTTGCCAAAAGGGGGTGAGCGTGCCGAATGCAACTTTCCATGTACGGTATAGGCGGACTCTACGACCGCTCTATTTCGGTGCACGCATGGCTCATCAGGCTTTCGGCCGAGACTGGATAAATCTTAGAAATTTGTGGGATACATCTTCTTTTTATGTATGAAATCGACAGGCGGTCAGGCTAGAACACTTAGGCCCCAAAACGACAAAACCCCCGCCTGCGTTAGCAGACGGGGGTTTAGGAATTTGATCTTGACGATGACCTACTCTCACATGGGGAAACCCCACACTACCATCGGCGATGCATCGTTTCACTGCTGAGTTCGGGATGGGATCAGGTGGTTCCAATGCTCTATGGTCGTCAAGAAATTCTGTGTACCAGAGCGTTGCGCTAGCAACGGCCCGGTGAAATTCATGGACTTCTACATAAACAAAACCCCTGTCTGCGTAAGCAAACAGGGGTTCTGGAATTTAATCTTGACGATGACCTACTCTCACATGGGGAAACCCCACACTACCATCGGCGATGCATCGTTTCACTGCTGAGTTCGGGATGGGATCAGGTGGTTCCAATGCTCTATGGTCGTCAAGAAATTCGGGTACTGAGTCGTGACCAGTTGGCCTCGCTTCAGCAAATTGGGTATGTAATAGAATTCGGTGTTTTGTGAGAATCGAACTTTCGGTTCATTTCGTCTTCACACACCGCAATCTGATGCTCTTTCGAGTAGTCAAATTGCTTGGGTGTTATATGGTCAAGCCTCACGGGCAATTAGTATTGGTTAGCTCAACGCCTCACAGCGCTTACACACCCAACCTATCAACGTCGTAGTCTTCGACGGCCCTTCAGGGAACTCAAGGTTCCAGTGAGATCTCATCTTGAGGCTAGTTTCCCGCTTAGATGCTTTCAGCGGTTATCTATTCCGAACATAGCTACCCGGCAATGCCACTGGCGTGACAACCGGAACACCAGAGGTTCGTCCACTCCGGTCCTCTCGTACTAGGAGCAGCCCCTCTCAAATCTCAAACGTCCACGGCAGATAGGGACCGAACTGTCTCACGACGTTCTAAACCCAGCTCGCGTACCACTTTAAATGGCGAACAGCCATACCCTTGGGACCGGCTTCAGCCCCAGGATGTGATGAGCCGACATCGAGGTGCCAAACACCGCCGTCGATATGAACTCTTGGGCGGTATCAGCCTGTTATCCCCGGAGTACCTTTTATCCGTTGAGCGATGGCCCTTCCATACAGAACCACCGGATCACTAAGACCTACTTTCGTACCTGCTCGACGTGTCTGTCTCGCAGTCAAGCGCGCTTTTGCCTTTATACTCTACGACCGATTTCCGACCGGTCTGAGCGCACCTTCGTACTCCTCCGTTACTCTTTAGGAGGAGACCGCCCCAGTCAAACTACCCACCATACACTGTCCTCGATCCGGATAACGGACCTGAGTTAGAACCTCAAAGTTGCCAGGGTGGTATTTCAAGGTTGGCTCCACGCGAACTGGCGTCCACGCTTCAAAGCCTCCCACCTATCCTACACAAGCAAATTCAAAGTCCAGTGCAAAGCTATAGTAAAGGTTCACGGGGTCTTTCCGTCTAGCCGCGGATACACTGCATCTTCACAGCGATTTCAATTTCACTGAGTCTCGGGTGGAGACAGCGCCGCCATCGTTACGCCATTCGTGCAGGTCGGAACTTACCCGACAAGGAATTTCGCTACCTTAGGACCGTTATAGTTACGGCCGCCGTTTACCGGGGCTTCGATCAAGAGCTTCGCGTTAGCTAACCCCATCAATTAACCTTCCGGCACCGGGCAGGCGTCACACCCTATACGTCCACTTTCGTGTTTGCAGAGTGCTGTGTTTTTAATAAACAGTCGCAGCGGCCTGGTATCTTCGACCGGCATGAGCTTACGGAGCAAGTCCTTCACCCTCACCGGCGCACCTTCTCCCGAAGTTACGGTGCCATTTTGCCTAGTTCCTTCACCCGAGTTCTCTCAAGCGCCTTGGTATTCTCTACCCAACCACCTGTGTCGGTTTGGGGTACGGTTCCTGGTTACCTGAAGCTTAGAAGCTTTTCTTGGAAGCATGGCATCAACCACTTCGTCACTCAAAGAGTAACTCGTCATCAGCTCTCGGCCTTAGAATCCCGGATTTACCTAAGATTCCAGCCTACCACCTTAAACTTGGACAACCAACGCCAAGCTGGCCTAGCCTTCTCCGTCCCTCCATCGCAATAACCAGAAGTACAGGAATATTAACCTGTTTTCCATCGACTACGCTTTTCAGCCTCGCCTTAGGGACCGACTAACCCTGCGTCGATTAACGTTGCGCAGGAAACCTTGGTCTTTCGGCGTGGGTGTTTTTCACACCCATTGTCGTTACTCATGTCAGCATTCGCACTTCTGATACCTCCAGCAAGCTTCTCAACTCACCTTCACAGGCTTACAGAACGCTCCTCTACCGCATCATCCGAAGATGATACCCGTAGCTTCGGTGTATGGTTTGAGCCCCGTTACATCTTCCGCGCAGGCCGACTCGACTAGTGAGCTATTACGCTTTCTTTAAAGGGTGGCTGCTTCTAAGCCAACCTCCTAGCTGTCTAAGCCTTCCCACATCGTTTCCCACTTAACCATAACTTTGGGACCTTAGCTGACGGTCTGGGTTGTTTCCCTTTTCACGACGGACGTTAGCACCCGCCGTGTGTCTCCCATGCTCGGCACTTGTAGGTATTCGGAGTTTGCATCGGTTTGGTAAGTCGGGATGACCCCCTAGCCGAAACAGTGCTCTACCCCCTACAGTGATACATGAGGCGCTACCTAAATAGCTTTCGAGGAGAACCAGCTATCTCCGAGCTTGATTAGCCTTTCACTCCGATCCACAGGTCATCCGCTAACTTTTCAACGGTAGTCGGTTCGGTCCTCCAGTTAGTGTTACCCAACCTTCAACCTGCCCATGGATAGATCGCCCGGTTTCGGGTCTATTCCCAGCGACTAGACGCCCTATTAAGACTCGCTTTCGCTACGCCTCCCCTATTCGGTTAAGCTCGCCACTGAAAATAAGTCGCTGACCCATTATACAAAAGGTACGCAGTCACCCAACAAAGTGGGCTCCCACTGCTTGTACGCATACGGTTTCAGGATCTATTTCACTCCCCTCTCCGGGGTTCTTTTCGCCTTTCCCTCACGGTACTAGTTCACTATCGGTCAGTCAGTAGTATTTAGCCTTGGAGGATGGTCCCCCCATATTCAGACAAAGTTTCTCGTGCTCCGTCCTACTCGATTTCATGACTAAGAGATTTTCGCGTACAGGGCTATCACCCACTATGGCCGCACTTTCCAGAGCGTTCCGCTAATCTCAAAGCCACTTAAGGGCTAGTCCCCGTTCGCTCGCCACTACTAAGGGAATCTCGGTTGA
The DNA here is from genome assembly GCF_900004755.1 of Pseudomonas sp. 25 R 14. Lineage (NCBI taxonomy): Bacteria > Pseudomonadati > Pseudomonadota > Gammaproteobacteria > Pseudomonadales > Pseudomonadaceae > Pseudomonas > Pseudomonas sp. 25 R 14. The sequence goes on from NZ_CVTS01000061.1 coordinate 21,573, forward strand.
TTTCTTTTCCTCAGGGTACTTAGATGTTTCAGTTCCCCTGGTTCGCCTCTTACGCCTATGTATTCAGCGTAAGATAACCATCTTATGATGGCTGGGTTCCCCCATTCAGACATCTCCGGATCAAAGTCTGTTTGCCGACTCCCCGAAGCTTTTCGCAGGCTACCACGTCTTTCATCGCCTCTGACTGCCAAGGCATCCACCGTATGCGCTTCTTCACTTGACCATATAACCCCAAGCAATCTGGTTATACTGTGAAGACGACATTCGCCGAAAATTCGATAATACTCAAAACTGAGTAACTCACAAATTTTACCTTAGCCTGATCCGTTACCAGTGAAAGTAACGTTCAGTCTATCTTTCTATCACATACCCAAATTTTTAAAGAACGAACTAGTCAAAGACTAGAAATCAACATTCACCATCACAACGATGGAATGCTCATTTCTAAGCTTTATACAAACAGAAGCAGTAGTGGTGGAGCCAAACGGGATCGAACCGTTGACCTCCTGCGTGCAAGGCAGGCGCTCTCCCAGCTGAGCTATGGCCCCGTATTTCTACAGGCGTTTCCCACACAAAATTGGTGGGTCTGGGCAGATTCGAACTGCCGACCTCACCCTTATCAGGGGTGCGCTCTAACCAACTGAGCTACAGACCCAATTTCGGGCTGCTTCTTTCGTCTTCTTCAATGAATCAAGCAATTCGTGTGGGAACTTATGGAGCAGCTGATGTCGTCGATTAAGGAGGTGATCCAGCCGCAGGTTCCCCTACGGCTACCTTGTTACGACTTCACCCCAGTCATGAATCACACCGTGGTAACCGTCCTCCCGAAGGTTAGACTAGCTACTTCTGGTGCAACCCACTCCCATGGTGTGACGGGCGGTGTGTACAAGGCCCGGGAACGTATTCACCGCGACATTCTGATTCGCGATTACTAGCGATTCCGACTTCACGCAGTCGAGTTGCAGACTGCGATCCGGACTACGATCGGTTTTGTGGGATTAGCTCCACCTCGCGGCTTGGCAACCCTCTGTACCGACCATTGTAGCACGTGTGTAGCCCAGGCCGTAAGGGCCATGATGACTTGACGTCATCCCCACCTTCCTCCGGTTTGTCACCGGCAGTCTCCTTAGAGTGCCCACCATTACGTGCTGGTAACTAAGGACAAGGGTTGCGCTCGTTACGGGACTTAACCCAACATCTCACGACACGAGCTGACGACAGCCATGCAGCACCTGTCTCAATGTTCCCGAAGGCACCAATCTATCTCTAGAAAGTTCATTGGATGTCAAGGCCTGGTAAGGTTCTTCGCGTTGCTTCGAATTAAACCACATGCTCCACCGCTTGTGCGGGCCCCCGTCAATTCATTTGAGTTTTAACCTTGCGGCCGTACTCCCCAGGCGGTCAACTTAATGCGTTAGCTGCGCCACTAAGAGCTCAAGGCTCCCAACGGCTAGTTGACATCGTTTACGGCGTGGACTACCAGGGTATCTAATCCTGTTTGCTCCCCACGCTTTCGCACCTCAGTGTCAGTATCAGTCCAGGTGGTCGCCTTCGCCACTGGTGTTCCTTCCTATATCTACGCATTTCACCGCTACACAGGAAATTCCACCACCCTCTACCATACTCTAGTCAGTCAGTTTTGAATGCAGTTCCCAGGTTGAGCCCGGGGATTTCACATCCAACTTAACTAACCACCTACGCGCGCTTTACGCCCAGTAATTCCGATTAACGCTTGCACCCTCTGTATTACCGCGGCTGCTGGCACAGAGTTAGCCGGTGCTTATTCTGTCGGTAACGTCAAAACAGCAAAGTATTAATTTACTGCCCTTCCTCCCAACTTAAAGTGCTTTACAATCCGAAGACCTTCTTCACACACGCGGCATGGCTGGATCAGGCTTTCGCCCATTGTCCAATATTCCCCACTGCTGCCTCCCGTAGGAGTCTGGACCGTGTCTCAGTTCCAGTGTGACTGATCATCCTCTCAGACCAGTTACGGATCGTCGCCTTGGTGAGCCATTACCCCACCAACTAGCTAATCCGACCTAGGCTCATCTGATAGCGCAAGGCCCGAAGGTCCCCTGCTTTCTCCCGTAGGACGTATGCGGTATTAGCGTCCGTTTCCGAACGTTATCCCCCACTACCAGGCAGATTCCTAGGCATTACTCACCCGTCCGCCGCTCTCAAGAGAAGCAAGCTTCTCTCTACCGCTCGACTTGCATGTGTTAGGCCTGCCGCCAGCGTTCAATCTGAGCCATGATCAAACTCTTCAGTTCAAACATCTTTGGGTTTTTAAGAAACCCTAAACTTGGCTCAGCAATCGTTGGTTACATCTTTGATTTCTCGCGGAGTAACTTGTGATGCTGATAATCTTGTTGACTATCAGTCTGACTCCACAAGCACCCACACGAATTGCTTGATTCAGTTGTTAAAGAGCGGTTGG
>NZ_CVTS01000033.1:0-223981 GCF_900004755.1 Pseudomonas sp. 25 R 14
GCACCGCGGGCGCCACCGCCCAAATCCAGACCCTGATCGCCGGCCTGCAAACCGCCGCCCGGCAATCGGTGGAAGGCATGCGCGCCCAGGTCGAACACGCCGAAGCCACCGCCCAGCAAGCCCAGGCCGCCGACGGCGCGCTGGATGAAATCGTCGGCGCAATCCAGACCATTTCCGACACAGCCATCCGCATTGCCGATGTAACGGCCCAGCAGAGCGGCGCGGTCAGTGAAATCCGTGATAACAGTGAGCGTATTCATCAACTGGGTGAGGACAACCTGCTGCGCATTGGCCAGGGTCGCAGCCAGGGCGAGCATTTGTTGGTGCTCGGCGGGCAACTTAATACGGCCGTGCAGGCCTTCCGCGTCTGACGCCATCTCCCAAATCAGACGGGAATCAAAAATGTGGGAGCGGGCTTGCTCGGGACCGTATTACCAATGACCGGATCGCGCGCCCCGGTCACATACTTTGCGCAATCCTCGCTAATCGTGCTGGCTATTGCAGAGAACTGGACAGTCACAAAGGCTTTGCGGCATAGTCGCCGGGTTCTGACGTACCCACATCCAATAACAAGGAACAGCCGATGGCGACCTTACTGGTTCTGCACGGACCCAACCTGAACCTGCTCGGCACCCGCGAGCCGGGTGTATACGGTGCAGTCACCCTCGAACAGATCAACCTCGATCTGGAACGACGGGCCCGTGAAGCCGGCCACCATCTGCTCTACCTGCAAAGCAATGCCGAGTATGAATTGATTGATCGCATTCACGCCGCGCGCAGCGAAGGCGTGGACTTTATCCTGATCAATCCCGCCGCTTTTACGCACACAAGTGTTGCATTACGTGACGCGCTGCTGGCGGTGAGCATCCCATTCATCGAAGTGCATTTATCGAACGTGCATAAACGCGAAGCTTTCCGCCATCACTCTTACTTCTCCGACGTAGCGGTAGGAGTGATCTGCGGCCTTGGCGCCAGCGGTTACCGACTGGCCCTGGAGGCCGCCCTGGAACACGTTGAAGAACAGGCTAAACGCCCCTGACCGACCCTTGGGAGTTGATGATTCATGGATATCCGTAAAGTTAAGAAATTGATCGAACTGCTGGAAGAATCCGGTATCGACGAGCTGGAAATCAAGGAAGGCGAAGAATCCGTACGGATCAGCCGTCACAGCAAGACCCCGGCCCAACAGTTCTACGCGCCACAGATGCAAGCACCGGCTCCAGCCGCTGCTGCTCCGGCTGCCGCACCTGCTGCTGCCGCAGCTCCCGCCGCACCGGCCGCACCAGTGCTCAACGGTTTCGTGGTCAAGTCGCCAATGGTCGGTACTTTCTACCGCACCCCGGCACCGACCTCGCCAGCCTTCGTTGAAGTGGGCAAGACCGTGAAAGTGGGCGACACCATCTGCATCGTGGAAGCGATGAAAATGATGAACCACATCACGGCCGAAAAAGCCGGCGTCATCGAATCCATCCTGGTAGAAAACGGTCAGCCGGTTGAGTACGACCAGCCGCTGTTCACCATCGTTTGAACCGCGGAGCGCCTTCGATGTTGAAACCTGCGAAGAAACTGCAAAAAGTCCTGATCGCCAACCGCGGCGAGATCGCGCTGCGGATCCTGCGCGCCTGTAAGGAAGAGGGCATCAAGACCGTCGCTGTTTACTCGACGGCCGATACCGAATTGATGCACGTGAAACTCGCGGACGAGAGCATCTGCATCGGCCCGCCCCTGGCCACGAACTCGTACCTGAAGGTCTCGAACATCATCGCCGCGGCTGAAGTGACCGGCGCTGATGGCATCCACCCTGGCTACGGCTTCCTCGCGGAAAACGCCGACTTCGCCGAACAGGTGGAAAAATCCGGCTTCGCCTTCATCGGCCCGAAAGCCGAGACCATTCGCCTGATGGGCGACAAGGTGTCGGCCAAGGACGCCATGATCGCAGCCGGCGTGCCAACCGTTCCAGGTTCCGACGGCCCGCTGCCTGAGGACGAGGAAACCGCCCTGCGCATTGGTCGCGAAGTCGGTTACCCGGTGATCATCAAGGCCGCTGGCGGCGGTGGTGGTCGCGGCATGCGCGTGGTGCACAAGGAAGAAGACCTGATCGAAGCGGCCAAGCAGACTCGCTCCGAAGCGGGCGCCTGGTTCGGCAACCCGATGGTCTACCTGGAAAAATACCTGACCAACCCACGTCACGTGGAAGTCCAGGTACTGTCCGACGGCCAGGGCCACGCCATCCACCTGGGCGACCGCGATTGCTCGCTGCAACGCCGCCACCAGAAGGTCCTGGAAGAAGCTCCGGCACCGGGCCTGGATGAAAAAGCACGTCAGGAAGTCCTGGCACGCTGCGTCAAGGCTTGCATCGATATCAACTACCGTGGCGCCGGGACTTTCGAATTCCTCTACGAGAACGGCCGCTTCTACTTCATCGAGATGAACACTCGTGTGCAGGTAGAGCACCCGGTTTCGGAGATGGTCACCGGTATCGACATCGTCAAGGAGATGCTCAGCATCGCCGCTGGCAACGTGTTGTCCTTCACCCAGGATGACGTGAAGATCCACGGCCACTCCCTGGAGTGCCGGATCAACGCCGAAGACCCGAAGACCTTTATGCCGAGTCCAGGCCTGGTCAAGCATTTCCATGCACCAGGCGGCAACGGCGTTCGCGTCGATTCGCACCTGTACAGCGGCTACAAGGTTCCATCGAACTACGACTCGCTGATCGGCAAGCTGATCACCTGGGGCTCCACCCGCGACGAGGCCATGGCCCGTATGCGCAATGCCCTGGACGAAATCGTGGTCGACGGCATCAAGACCAACATCCCACTGCACCGGGATCTGGTTCGTGATGAAGGCTTCTGCGAAGGTGGTGTGAACATTCACTACCTGGAACACAAGCTGGCCAACCAGTAAGTTTGTGCTCTACCCACAAAACCGCCTTCGGGCGGTTTTGTCATTCATGGCCCCCGGATTTTGCTGGATGGATACATTCCCCTGTGGGAGCGGGCTTGCTCGCTCCCACATTTGTTCTGTGTACACCCCTCCCGCCGCTCGCGTAAACTTGCGCCCTTTCGCGACCCACCCGTCGCACATTCAATTTTTTCAAAGGTGCCCGCCATGCCTTGGCTGCAAGTCCGTCTCGCCATCAGCCCAGAACAAGCCGAAACCTATGAAGACGCGTTCCTCGAAGTGGGCGCCGTGTCGGTGACCTTCATGGACGCCGAAGACCAGCCGATTTTCGAGCCTGAGCTCAACACCACCCCCCTGTGGTCCCACACCCATTTGCTGGCGCTGTTCGAAGACGGCACCGACGCCACCAGTGTCTTTGCCCATATGGAACTGCTGACCGGCGGCCCGCTGCCCGAGCACCACAGTGAAGTGATCGAAGACCAGGACTGGGAACGCAGCTGGATGGACAACTTCCAACCCATGCGTTTCGGCCAGCGCCTGTGGATCGTGCCAAGCTGGCATGCCGCCCCGGAGCCTGAGGCCGTCAACCTGCTGCTGGACCCGGGCCTGGCGTTCGGCACCGGCACCCACCCGACCACCGCCCTGTGCCTGGAATGGCTCGACGGCCAGGACTTGCAGGACTGCAACGTGCTGGACTTCGGTTGCGGCTCGGGCATCCTGGCCATCGCTGCGCTGCTACTAGGCGCCAAGGAAGCCGTCGGCACAGACATCGACGTGCAGGCCCTGGAAGCCTCCCGCGATAACGCCGGGCGCAATAACATTGCTGAAAGCAAATTCCCACTGTACCTGCCAGAGCAATTGCCCCAGGTGCAGGCCGACGTGTTGGTCGCCAATATCCTTGCCGGGCCGCTGGTATCGCTGGCCCCGCAACTGTCGAGCCTGGTCAAGCCTGGCGGGCGCCTGGCGCTGTCGGGGATCCTCGCCGAACAGGGCGAAGAAGTGGCCGCCGCCTATGCCCAGGACTTTGACCTGGACCCCATCGCCAACCGTGATGGCTGGGTACGCATCAGCGGTCGTCGGCGCTAGAATGAGCGTCTGCATGAATCGGATGGCCGCATGACCGACAGTTTCGTCACCCAGTGCCCGCATTGCCAAACCCGTTTCCGCGTCAGCCATGCTCAATTGAGCGTGGCCCGTGGCGTGGTTCGCTGCGGCTCTTGCCTGCAAGTGTTCAACGCCGCTCGCCAGTTGCTGGAGCAGCGTACCCATGCGCCTGAAGCGCCAACGGCAGAAACCGCACCGCGCGCCATCAGCCAGAAGCAATGGTCCGCTGAAGAACTGGACCTGGATCACCTGGACCTCGACGAAGAGCTGGCCAAGCTGGAACGCCGGGAGATTCAACACACCCAGCCCCAAGGCAGCGACCGGCGCCTGACAGGTGCAGACCGTCGGCAAAAAGACCAGCCAATGAGCGCCAGCCGCGACACGGCCAAGGCGCAAGAGGAACAGTGGGCGGCCAGCCTGTTCAGCGATCCGCCTGACGAACGGGCTGCGACAATTGCCCACGCCGACGAAACCGCCGAACCGGTCCCGACACCCGCGGGCAAACCGCAGCGTACCGAACCCTCGATGTCCTTCGACATCCACGAGGTGGACGACGAGCCCGTACTGCATGCCCGCCATGTCGACGACGATCTCGACCCACCCGAACCAAGCATCGGCAACGCGTCGGACGAACCGCTGCCCGAGCCGGCCCCCGACGCACAACCACGTCGCAAGCGCACCCGCGCCACGGGCAATGCCCACGACGAAATGCTGCAGGACCTGGAAGACGACCCGCTGCACCTCTATGCCGGCAAGCGCCCCACCGGCTGGGGCCGCCGCCTGCTCTGGCTGACCCTGGTGCTGCTGGCCGCCGCCGCCCTCGCCGGCCAATACATTGCCTACCAGTTCGATGACCTGGCCCGCCAGGACAGATACCGGCCCTGGTTCCAGGAACTGTGCCCGAAACTGGGCTGCACGGTGCCATCACGGGTCGATATCGCCCACATCAAGAGCAGCAACCTGGTGGTGCGCAGCCACCCCGAGTTCGCCGGCGCGCTGGTCGTAGATGCCATCATCTATAACCGCGCCACGTTCTCCCAGCCATTCCCCCTGCTGGAGCTGCGCTTCGCCGACCTCAATGGCCGGATGATCGCCAGCCGGCGCTTCAAGCCTGCCGAGTACCTCAGCGGCGAGCTGGCCGGGCAGACCGAGATGCCGTCCCAGACCCCGATCCATATCGCCCTGGACATCCTCGACCCAGGCAACAAGGCTGTGAACTACAGTCTCAGTTTCCACTCCCCCGAGTGATCCGATCTGCACGCCAAGGTTTGGATGGCCGGTTATTGACTTGACCGTCCATCACCAAACCGGTGGCGATAAAGAAATAACTGCTCAGATTTTATCCAATTCAGCCTTTAACCAGTCATCGAGAGCGGGTATCATGCCAACCCTTTTTCGAACTCTAATGATCCGGCCCCACAACAGGGAAGTCCTATGTCGGCGGTACGCATCGGCCCATATACATTGCCAAACGCTTTGATTCTCGCCCCGATGGCGGGGGTCACCGACCAGCCCTTTCGTCAGCTGTGCAAACGTTTGGGCGCAGGCCTTGTGGTTTCGGAAATGGTCACCAGCGACATGAGCTTGTGGAACACCCGCAAATCGCGGATGCGCATGATCCACGAAGGTGATCCCGAGCCCCGCTCGGTACAGATCGCCGGCGGTGATGCGCAGATGCTCGCGGAGGCGGCCCGGGCCAACGTGGAGCTGGGTGCACAGATTATTGATATCAACATGGGCTGCCCGGCCAAGAAGGTCTGCAACAAGGCCGCCGGTTCCGCCCTGTTGAAAGATGAGCAGTTGGTGGCCGAGATCCTGCACGCCGTAGTGAGTGCAGTGGATGTGCCGGTCACCCTGAAGATCCGTACCGGCTGGGACCGGGACAACAAGAACGGCCTGACGGTGGCGAAGATCGCCGAACAGGCAGGCATTACAGCACTGGCGGTGCATGGCCGCACCCGCGCTGACCTTTATACCGGCGAGGCTGAATACGACACCATTGCTGCAATCAAGCAAGCAGTGTCGATTCCGGTCTTTGCCAACGGCGACATCGACTCGGCCGAGAAAGCCCGGCGCGTACTGCACGCGACCGGTGCCGATGGCCTGTTGATCGGCCGGGCCGCCCAGGGGCGGCCATGGATTTTTCGTGAGATCGAGCATTTTCTGCGTACCGGCCAAATCATGCCGGCACCGGAGCTGTTCGAGGTGGAACGTATTCTGCTAGAGCATCTGGCCGCCCTGCACACCTTCTATGGAGACGTGATGGGCGTGCGCATTGCTCGCAAGCATGTGGGTTGGTATCTCGCAACCCTGCCCGGCGCCAAGGAGTTTCGTGCCGGGTTCAATCGTTTGGATGAAACGCAAGCACAGGTCACCGCCGTTCGTGAGTTCTTTGCCGAACGAGACAAGAGCCTGAGAGCAGGGGACGGAGAAGGGGTGGCCGCATGACGATGATGACCGAGACTTTAGTGAGTGGAACAACACCCGTGAGCGACAACGTCAATTTGAAACAGCACCTCAACACGCCGAGCGAAGAAGGCCAGACCCTTCGCGGGAGCGTGGAGAAAGCGCTGCACAATTATTTCGCCCACCTTGAGGGCGCGGCCGTCACGGATGTGTACAACCTGGTGCTCTCCGAAGTCGAGGCGCCCTTGCTCGAAAGCGTGATGAACTACGTCAAGGGCAACCAGACCAAAGCCAGTGAGCTGCTGGGCCTCAACCGTGGGACCCTGCGCAAGAAGCTCAAACAGTACGATTTGCTGTAAGCATTCAATCAAACCAGAAAGGCGCCCGCGTAAAACCGGTCGCCTTTTTTGCTGACTCCTTTGCTTTTGATGGAAATTGAGATGACCGACCAGACTACCCGCCTGCCGATCCGCCGCGCCTTGATCAGTGTTTCCGACAAGACCGGGATCCTCGAATTTGCCCGGGAGCTGGAAGCCCTGGGTGTGGAAATCCTCTCCACGGGCGGGACCTTCAAACTGCTGCAGGACAACGGCGTGGCCGCAGTAGAAGTCGCGGACTACACCGGTTTCGCAGAAATGATGGACGGTCGGGTCAAGACCCTGCACCCGAAAATCCACGGCGGCATCCTCGGCCGTCGCGGTATCGACGACGCCATCATGAACGAACACGGCATCAAGCCGATCGACCTGGTGGCCGTTAACCTGTACCCGTTCGAAGCCACCATCAACAAGCCAGGCTGCGACCTGCCGACCGCCATCGAAAACATCGATATCGGCGGCCCGACCATGGTGCGCTCGGCAGCCAAGAACCACAAAGACGTGGCCATCGTGGTCAATGCCAGCGACTACGCCCAAGTATTGGAAAGCCTGAAAGCTGGCGGCCTGACCTACGCCCAGCGTTTCGACCTGATGCTCAAGGCCTTCGAACACACGGCCGCCTATGACGGCATGATCGCCAACTACATGGGCACCGTGAACCAGGCGGCTGAAACCCTGAGCACAGAAGGCCGCAGCCAGTTCCCGCGCACCTTCAACAGCCAGTTCATCAAGGCCCAGGAAATGCGCTACGGCGAGAACCCGCACCAGAGCGCGGCGTTCTACGTGGAAGCCAAGCCTGCCGAAGTGGGGATCGCCACCGCGACCCAGCTGCAAGGCAAGGAGCTGTCCTACAACAACGTGGCCGATACCGACGCCGCGCTGGAGTGCGTGAAGAGCTTCGTCAAGCCAGCCTGCGTGATCGTCAAGCACGCTAACCCCTGCGGCGTGGCCGTGAGCCCGGACGCCGAAGGCGGGATCCGCCAGGCCTACGAACTGGCCTACGCCACCGATACCGAATCGGCATTCGGCGGCATCATCGCGTTCAACCGCGAACTGGACGCCGAGACGGCCAAGGCCATCGTCGAGCGTCAGTTCGTTGAAGTGATCATCGCGCCAAGCGTCAGCAGCGAGGCCCGCGCCATCGTGGCGGCCAAGGCCAATGTGCGTCTGTTGGCCTGCGGCGAGTGGTCGGCTGACCGTGCCGCTGCCTGGGACTACAAGCGCGTCAATGGCGGCTTGCTGGTACAGAGCCGCGACATTGGCATGATCGGCAGCCAAGACCTTACAGTTGTGACCAAGCGCGCGCCGACCGAGCAAGAGATCAACGACCTGATCTTTGCCTGGAAAGTGGCCAAGTACGTTAAATCCAACGCCATCGTCTACGCCAAGAACCGCCAGACCATCGGCGTCGGCGCCGGCCAGATGAGCCGTGTGAACTCGGCGCGTATCGCCGCGATCAAGGCTGAACACGCAGGCTTGCAGGTGGTGGGCTCGGTGATGGCTTCCGACGCGTTCTTCCCATTCCGTGATGGCCTGGATAACGCCGCAAAAGCGGGGGTTACTGCCGTGATCCAACCGGGTGGCTCGATGCGTGATGCCGAGGTTATCGCCGCGGCTGATGAAGCCGGCATCGCCATGGTCTTTACTGGCATGCGCCACTTCCGTCACTAAACACCACTGCTTTCCTACTGTAGGAGCGAGCTTGCTCGCGAAAAGCCCGAGAGCGCCACGGGGAGTCAGATGCCCCCGTTATCGTTGACGATCTTCGCGAGCAAGCTCGCTCCTACAGAAAGCACAGCGTTTCACAGAGGTTTTTGAAATGAATGTTTTGATCATTGGCAGCGGTGGCCGTGAACACGCCCTGGCCTGGAAAGTTGCCCAGGACCCACGCGTGCAGAAAGTATTCGTGGCCCCCGGCAACGCCGGCACCGCCATTGAAGCCAAGTGCGAAAACGTCGCCATCGACGTATTGGCCCTTGAGCAACTGGCCGACTTTGCCGAAAAGAACGTCTCCCTGACCATCGTCGGCCCGGAAGTACCACTGGTTGCCGGCGTCGTAGACCTGTTCCGCAGCCGCGGCCTGGACTGCTTCGGCCCAACTGCTGGCGCGGCCCAGCTGGAAGGCTCGAAAGCCTTTACCAAGGACTTCCTGGCTCGCCACAAGATCCCGACCGCCGATTACCAGAACTTCACCGAGATCGAGCCGGCCCTGGCTTACCTGCGTGAAAAAGGCGCGCCAATCGTGATCAAGGCCGATGGCCTGGCCGCCGGTAAAGGCGTGATCGTCGCGATGACCCTGCAGGAAGCCGAAGACGCCGTGCGCGACATGCTCGCCGGCAACGCTTTCGGTGACGCCGGCTCGCGGGTGGTGATCGAAGAGTTCCTCGACGGCGAAGAAGCCAGCTTCATCGTGATGGTCGACGGCAAGAACGTCTTGCCGATGGCCACCAGCCAGGACCACAAGCGCGTCGGCGACGGCGACACCGGCCCGAACACCGGTGGCATGGGTGCCTACTCCCCTGCCCCGGTGGTCACCGCCCAAGTGCACCAGCGCGTGATGGACCTGGTGATCTGGCCGACCGTGCGTGGCATGGCCGATGAAGGCAATGTCTACACCGGCTTCCTGTACGCGGGCCTGATGATCGACAAGGCCGGCAACCCGAAAGTCATCGAGTTCAACTGCCGTTTCGGCGACCCGGAAACCCAACCGGTGATGCTGCGCCTGCAGTCGAGCCTGGTACTGCTGGTGGAAGCCGCACTGGCCCAGGCCCTGGACAAGGTTGAAGCACAGTGGGATCCACGTCCGAGCGTCGGCATTGTGCTGGCAGCCGGTGGTTACCCTGCCGACTACGCCAAGGGTGATGTGATCCAGGGCCTGGATGCAGCCGCTACACTCGAAGGCAAGGTATTCCACGCCGGTACCGCGCTCAAGGATGGCCAGGTCGTCACTGCCGGTGGCCGCGTACTGTGCGCCACCGCCATGGGCGCCAGTGTCGATGCCGCCCAGCAGCAAGCCTACAAGCTCGCCGCGAAGATCGACTGGCAGGGCTGCTTCTACCGCAAGGACATCGGCTACCGTGCCATTGCCCGTGAGCGGGGCGAAGATCAGTAAGCAGCTATCCGTTCGGCCAGGCAGGGGCCTTTGGCCCTTGCCGTCCTGTTACGGTCCCGCGCATAGTTAACCCCGTGCATTAACCTACGAAGGGATTTCGCCGTGCGCTGGCTCAGGATCGCCATAGTTTTTACTGTCAGCCTGCTGACCCTGCTCTGTCTGTTGCCGGCCCAGGCCTTCGCGCAAGGCAGCGGTTGGGCCGTATTGCTTGATGAACAGGCCGACCTGCAATTGAGCGACATTCGCTCACCCCGCTACACCAACCAATTCAGCCCTATCGAACTGGACCGGATCACCGCCGCCGAGCCCAATGGTGCGCTGTGGGTACGCTTCAAGCTGCAACCCGGCAAGCACGAGCAAGTGCTGCGGGTCTTTGCGCCAGACCTGGCGCACCTCAATCTGTACGTGCTGGACGGCGACACGCTGATCGAGCAAGTGAATACCGGCACCCGCCAACCCCAGGCTGAACGCCCGCTGCCCAGCAGTGATTTCATGTTGCCCATGCCCCAGAGCCAGAAGCCCCTGGAGGTGTATGTGCGCCTGGTTTCGGAGCACGAACTGCGGCCGTACCTGACCCTGGAACCCGCCGTGATGGCCGCCGCCAACCAGACCCAGACCCTGGTCTATGGCCTGTTGTTCGGCTGCCTGCTGATGCTGATCCTGCATAACCTCGCCCGCTACGCCTACCATCGTTCGCGCAGCAGCCTGTGGCTGGCGGCCTGCGAAGTGCTGCTGCTGCTCAGCCTGTTGCTGCTGCTCAACCTGTTGGGCCCGTGGTTGCCGAACTGGCACGCTATGCAAACCCCCGGCTCCTATATGGCGCTGCTGCTGACGGCGCCATGCGGCTTGATGTTCGCCTACCGTTTCTTCGCACCACTGGGCCCGCATCCGCTGAACAAGCTGCTGATGGCGGATATCCTGCTGATCGTCCTATGCGGCCTGTTGTTGCTGTTCGTCAACACCCTGCCGCTGAACATCATCACCTACGCCCTGGTGGCGCTGGCCGGCCTGAGCATGCTGTTTGTCTCCGCCTACCACTGGCAAAAAGGCTACCGGCCGGCACGCCTGTTCCTGCTGGCCATGCTGGTGTTCAACACCGGTACGCTGATTATCCTGCCGGCCTTGCTGGGCCTGACCCTGGTGGCCCCGCAAGGCTTGATCATCACCTTGCTGGCGGTGATCTGCGTCAGCGGCCTGTTGATGAGCCAGGCCCTGGGCGAACGCCAACGCAGCATCGTCGAGGATCGTTTCAGCCTGAGCCGCGACCTGGCGGCCAGCAACGCCGAGATCGCCGCCAAGGCCGAGTTCCTGGCCAAGATCAGTCACGAGATCCGCACGCCCATGAACGGTGTGCTGGGCATGACCGAGTTGCTGCTGGGCACGCCTTTGTCGGTCAAGCAGCGCGACTACGTGCAGACCATCCACAGCGCCGGCAATGAGCTGCTGACCCTGATCAACGAGATTCTCGACATTTCCAAGCTCGAATCCGGGCAAATCGAACTCGATGATGTGCAGTTCGACCTCAATGCCCTGATCGAAGACTGCCTGAGTATTTTCCGCGCCAAGGCCGAGCAGCAGAACGTCGAGCTGATCAGCTTTATCCAGCCCCAGGTGCCACGGGTCATCAGCGGCGACCCGACACGCCTGCGCCAGGCCCTGTTGAGCCTGCTGGAAAATGCCCTGCACAAGACCGACGAAGGCGAAGTGCTGATCGTGGTCGCCCTGGATGAACGCAGCAGCAAACCGCGCCTGCGCATTGCCGTGCAAGACAGCGGCCTGCCGATGGAGGCCGCCGAACGTGATGCCCTGTTGCACAGCGAACTGCACAGCAAGAACTTCCTCTCGGCCACCCGCCTGAGCGGCCACCTGGGCCTGGTGATCGCGCGCCAACTGATCCTGTTGATGAATGGCGAGTTCGGCATCAAGGCTGGTAGCCAGCAAGGCAGCACCCTGTGGCTGACCTTGCCGCTGGACCCCGAGCGCCTGGAACACCCGACCTCCGACCTCGACGGCCCGCTGCAAGACGCACGGGTACTGGTCGTCGACGATAACGACACTTGCCGCAAAGTACTGGTGCAGCAATGTTCCGCCTGGGGCCTGAATGTCAGCGCGGTGCCGTCGGGCAAGGAAGCCCTGGCCCTGCTGCGCACCAAGGCACACCTGCGCGATTACTTCGACGTGGTGCTGCTGGACCAGAACATGCCCGGCATGACCGGCATGCAACTGGCGGCGAAGATCAAGGAAGACCCGAGCCTGAACCACGACATCCTGCTGATCATGCTCACCGGTATCAGCAACGCGCCGAGCAAGATCATCGCGCGCAACTGCGGGATCAAGCGCATCCTGGCCAAACCGGTCGCGGGTTACACCCTCAAGACCACCCTGGCCGACGAGTTGACCCAGCGCAGCAAAGGCGTGGTGCAACCGCGCCACACAGTGCCGAACGCGCCGGTGGCCGTCACCGTGCCCAGCGACTTCCGCATCCTGGTGGCTGAAGACAACAGCATCTCCACCAAAGTGATTCGCGGCATGCTCGGCAAGCTCAACCTGCAACCCGATACCGCCAGCAATGGCGAGGAAGCCTTGCTGGCGATGAAGGCCCAGCGCTACGACCTGGTGTTGATGGACTGCGAAATGCCGATCCTCGATGGCTTCTCCGCGACCCAGCAGCTGCGGGTCTGGGAAGTCAGCAACCAGCGCACACGCACGCCGGTGGTGGCGCTGACCGCGCACATTCTCTCGGAACACAAAGAACGCGCACGCCAGGCCGGGATGGATGGGCATATGGCCAAGCCGGTGGAGCTGTCGCAACTGCGCGAACTGGTGGAGTACTGGGTGACACAGCGCGAGCAGCCGGCGGAGCAGGTGCATACTTCCTGACCCGAACGACAATCCCTTGCTCACCACAACGCCCTGTGGGAGCTGGCTTGCCTGCGATAGCATCACCTCAGTGGCAACTGGAAAACCGAGGCGCCTGCATCGCGGGCAAGCCCGCTCCCACATAGCCTGATAAACTCCCCCTCGCCCCTCCTTCGCTGTGAGCTCCTACCATGCTCCACGTGTTGTTCAGCGTTTATTTGAAGATGCTGGTGCTGTATAGCCCCTTCTTCGTCCTGTCCTGCTTTATCAGCCTGACCCGTGGCTATTCCAGCAAGGAACGGCGGCGCCTGGCCTGGAAGGTTGCCCTGGCAACGCTGGTGTCGAGCGTGTTGCTCTACTTGTTTGGCCGGGTGATTTTCAGTGTGTTTGGCATCACCGTGGATGCTTTTCGCATCGGCGCCGGCAGTGTGCTGTTTATCTCCGCCCTGGGCATGGCCCAGGGCAAATCGGCCGTGCAGACTGACAATGTGCAGCAGGACGTGACCATCGTCCCGCTGACTATCCCCCTGACCGTCGGCCCCGGCACCATCGGCGCACTGCTGGTGATGGGGGTCAGCCAGCCCCATTGGGATGACAAGCTCACCGCCATTCTCAGTATCGCCCTGGCCAGCCTGACCGTGGGCGTGGTGCTGTACCTGTCCAACCGGATCGAACGCATCCTCGGCGACCAAGGGCTGCAGATTGTCAGCCGCCTGATGGGGTTGTTCGTGTGTGCACTGGCTGCACAGATCATCTTTACCGGCGTGCGCGGTTACCTGGTGCCCTGAGGCCCCATTCAAATCTGGTATTGGGCGATAGCGTGCAAGACCTTGTCGCCTGCGCTCTCGCGCAACTGCTTGATGGTTGCGTCGTTGACCACTGCCGGATTGAGCATCAGGCACGTCTGGCCACTGTAGGCTTCGATCGTGGAACTGTCCCATTCGAAAAACGGCACACCCACTTTCGTGCTGACACCGTGGGCGCTGTAGGTCACCAGCACCATCAACACTTCACCGTCGACCTCCGAACAGGAGGCCAGCCCAAAGTCGCCGCCCTCATGGTTGACGATGTTGCGCTTGAACAGATCAAACGGTGCCGACAGCTGTTTCAAAGCCTCGAAAGCATCCGCCGCCAACCTGGGTAACGCCATGGCCAAGGAGCCTGAAAGGAACGTCGAGGCCACCGTGGACGAGATGATGTTCATTACGGCCATCTGCACGCTCAGCCCCTTCACGGAGGTGGTGACCCGTTCGAAACTGCTGCGTATCGGCAACCAGCCAAGGCGGCTCATGACCTTGATAAATTCGTCATACCAGGCCTGTGTGCCGCGCCCCACTTTCAGGACTTCACTCACATAGCTGCTGGCCAACAGATAACTCTTGCGGGTGTATTCCTTGTTGAGGCGGCTCATGCCCGCGACAAACGAAAACACACTGTTGTTGATCACCGCACCATTCAAGTCACCATCCGCCTGGAACGGCGATGACGGGTCCGCTGGCCGCCGGGTCAACGGCAGTCGGTATGCCGCAATCAGCTTGTTCTTTTTTGCCACATTGATTCGCTTATGTTTGCGCTCCATAACTGTTTCTCCACAAAAAACCCACACGGGCTTACAACAAACACTAGTCGCCCGATTGAACTTTTTCAGGAGGTACGAGAAGGCCTTTAAAGCGTAGGAAAAGTCGACATTGGCTGCCCCGCCCCGCAAACAGTGGGGATGAACTGGCGACTGATAACGGCAGGCTTACTTTCTGCAACTAATAGAGAGGAACCGTTAATTGCATTGAGATTCAGCGGGGCTGAACAAAGAAATTTCTGTCGTCGGCAATGGGCTTTCTCTGACAGCACGGCGGCCCCATTGCGGGGCCGCCGTCGTTTCAGGAGGCCGGCTTCTCGCCATACCAGCGTGGCGTGTACACCCACTCTCCACCGCCCACCCGAGGGAACGCGCAGGTGGTGGACGAACCGATCAGCACCATGGTGCGCATGTCTACCTGGTCCGGGGTCAGTTGCCCCAGGGTGGTGGTGCGCAGCGTCTGCCCCGGGCGACCGATATCACGCCCCAGCACTACAGGTGTTGCGGCGATACGATGCTGGGCCACGATCTCCAGGGCACGCCCCAGTTGCCATGGCCGCGAACGGGAGATGGGGTTGTAGAACGCCAGGGCCAGGTCGGCCTGGCACGCCAGGTCCAGGCGCTTCTCGATGATGGACCAGGGCTTGAGGTTGTCCGACAGCGACATCACGCAGAAGTCATGCCCCAACGGTGCACCCGCCTGGGCCGCCGTGGCGAGGGACGCCGAGACCCCCGGCAGGATCTCCAGTTCGACCCGCTGCCAGGCCGGGTCGCTGGACTCGTGCAACGCTTCCAGCACCGCCGCCGCCATGGCAAATACACCCGGGTCGCCGGAAGACACCACCACCACCGAACGGCCCAGGGCCGCCAGCTCGAAGGCGTGCCGCGCCCGTTGCATCTCTTCGCGGTTGTCGGTGCAATGCTGCACCTGGTCGGCACGAAACGGCCCGGCCATGCGCACATAGGTTTCGTAGCCCAGCACATCGGTGCAACGCGCCAGTTCGGCCTTGACCGCCGGCACCATCAGTTCGGCAGCGCCAGGGCCCAGGCCGATCACCGCGAGGCGGCCACGGGGACGACCCAGTTGCGCCAGATCCACCGGCGCAGCGGTCGAGTGGATGACAATCTCCGGCCCAGCGGCCAACGCCGTAAACCGTAACGGCACACCCAGTTCCAGCGCTGCCTCATGCAGTTCACCGCAAGCCATGTCGGCATCATCACCCAGCAGGCACGCCAGCGATTGCACGGCGATACCATCCTGCTGCAACGCCTGGCGAACCCGTGCAGCCAGCCCGGCACCTGGACGGCAGGCCACCCAGGTGTTTTTCGGATAGATCAGCAACTCGTTGTCCGCCGGCACACGCTCGGCACTGCCGATATGAATGCTCAGGTGCGCCTGCTGGTCCTGCGCCAGGTTGGCCTGGTCCAGCCACGGCGCGGCGCCTTCGATACGCACATGTTCGCCGGCCAGCAAGTCCGAGACAAAACGTTTGCCCAGTTCCAGGTCGGCCAGTTGATAGCCCTGGGGCGGGTTGAGCAGGCAGGTGCCGAACCGCAGCTCGCCACTGGTGGTAATCGCAGCCGCCACACCCAGGGCCGCCGCGATTTCCCGCGCCATGATATTCACCCCGCCCAGGCCACCCAGCAACGGCACCACTGCGCTGCCATCTTCGGCGACAGCCAGCACGGCCGGCTCCTCGCCTTTTTCCAGCAACTGCGCCGCCAGGGTGCGGATCACAATCCCGGCCGCGCACAGGGCAATGATCGGCGTGCCCTGCTGATACAGCTGGCGCACGGTCGTGCCAAATTCGCTGTAGGCCTGGTCGGCGCCCTCCACCCGGCCGGCCAGGCCATGGATCAAGGCGCCGGGATACAGCTGCTGGATGCTGCGGGCCGTGGCCAGGCTGCCCTGGCCGAGGATTACGATCGCCGGCGTCATCAACCCTGCCACCTTTCGCCCGGCACGATGATCAGCGAGAAATACGGTGAGGACATGGGCTCGACCTGATCCAGCGCAACGATTTTCTGGTTGGCCATGGTCGCACGCTCCACATACAGCGCGCGCCCGGCCAGCCCCAGTTCCTCAAGGACCTGGCGCACCTTGGTAAAGTTGCGCCCCAGCTTCATGATCACCGCCGCATCGGCATCCGCCAGGCGCCGCTTGAGTTCGTCATGGGGCAGCACCCCGGACAATACCGACAGGCTCTGGTTGCGATACACCAACGGCGCACCCAGCACCGAGGCGCCGCCGAGCATCGAGCACACGCCCGGAATGACCTGGGCCTCGTAGCGCTCGGCCAGGCGGTCATGCAGGTACATGTAGGAGCCATAGAAGAACGGATCGCCTTCGCAGATCACCGCCACATCGCGCCCGGCATCCAGGTGCGCGGCCACGTCGACACTGGCGGCGTCGTAGAAATCGCTGATCACCTGTTCATAAGACAGTGGCGCCGGCAAGGCTTCGGTGGTCACCGGGTACACCAGCGGCATCAGCGTCTGCTCGGGCACCAGGTGCTCTTCGATAATGCCAAAGGCGTTGCCTTTCTTGCCCTTGGCCACGAAATACGCCACCACCGGCGACTCGCGCAGCAGGCGCAAGGCCTTGAGGGTAATCAGCTCCGGGTCACCGGGGCCGACACCCAGGCCGATCAAACGTCCACGCGCCTGCATTATTCGACCTCCGTGGCCAGTGCGTTGACCGCCGCAGCGGCCATCGCACTGCCGCCCAGGCGGCCTTGCATGATCACAAACGGCACGCCACGGCTGTCGGCGGCGAGCATCGCCTTGGACTCGGCGGCGCCCACAAAGCCGACCGGGAAACCGAGGATCAGCGCCGGCTTCGGGGCACCGGCGTCGAGCATTTCCAGCAGATAGAACAAGGCCGTCGGCGCATTGCCGATCACCACCACGCTGCCTGCCAGGTGCGGGCGCCACAGCTCCAGGGCCGCAGCGGAACGGGTGTTGCCCAATTCCCGCGCCAACTCCGGCACGCTGTCGTCGCGCAAGGTGCAGATCACCGGGTTGTTGGCCGGCAGACGTGCACGGGTCACGCCTTCGCAGACCATCCGCGCATCACACAGGATTGGCGCACCTGCCGCCAGGGCCTCACGCCCGGCCTTGCCCGCGCCTTCGGAAAACTGCAGACCGTCGATGGCCTCGACCATGCCGCAGGCGTGAATCACCCGCACGGCGAGTTTTTCCAGGTCGGCCGGAATGCGATCCAACTTGGCCTCTGCGCGAATGATCGCAAAGGAGTTGCGATAGATCTCCTGACCGTCGCGGATGTAATCAATCATCGGTGTTGCTCCGTGGACGGGCACGCAACACGGCGCCCGCCGCTTCAATAGAAAGGTTGTGCACGTGCAGCCGGCCGAAACCCGGCTGGGCTGCATCGCGAAAATAGAGGTCGTAGTGCCCGACGCCCACCGCCAGCAAGGTGACCGGGGCAATGTGCGCGGCCGCACAGGTGCGCGGGCAGCCGGACAGGTGCACGTCGAGGCCCTGGCCGTGATCCTGCAACAGTGTGGCCAGGTGCAGGGCATCGGCCTTGGTGTCGGCCTGGGCCTTGGCACAGCCGCTGGAGCCGGTGCAGGCAATCAGCCGCGCCAGCGCCTGCTCGGCAGAACAGAGGAAGCCCAACTGCGCCAGGCCGTCGGTGACGCGCGGGGCAGCGTCCGGCGCCAAGTTGGGCAGCAGCAGGCCTTGCCATGGGGTGAAGCGCAATGTGCCGTCGCCATGAGCGAGGGCCAGTTGTGCGGCGCCGCGCAGCATGGCCGAGTCCAGTCGCCCCAATGGCGCGACGGCGGCGACGTAGACCTGCTGAGCTTGGCGCTGTGGATAAGTGCCCAGGCGCAACAGGGTCGGGTTGGCGCGGCAACGATAGCCGTCGGCGGGAAGTAACGGCAGGTTCAAGCGTGCGAGGAAGTTATCCACAGACGTTTGCGCCAGCAGGTCGCGCATACGGTTCTGGTCGGGCCGGGCCAGGTCGAGAAACAGTTCCAGCACCGCAACGACCAGCGCATAGCCTTGGTCCAGGGTTACGGCGGCCAGCGGCCGATCACGACCGGGACAGCCGGCCAGGCCGAACGCCAACAAAGTCTGGCCTTGTGCTTGATAGGCTGACAACCACAGGTCGTGGTGATGATCGAGCATCGCCAGCGCCTCACCGCCGTCCAGTTGCACGGCGAACTTGGCCGACAACTCATGAAAGCGCGGATGGCTTTGCAGAGTAGCGAGGACCTGCTCTGCCAGGGGCCGGGTGTCCAGCAGCATGTCGCGGTCAATGCCGGCACCGGGGCTGAGCATCACATTGCGCACGTCATCACCGCCCGCGGTGGTCGGCCCAAGACCGGCATCCAGCAGGTGCGTGACCAGGCCATCGTGTTCCTGGCCGATGCCGCGAATCTGCAGGTTGGCGCGGTTGGTCGCCTCGATCACCCCGCCCGCCCAGGTGTGGGCCGCATACGCCACAGCCATCGCCTGTTCGGCGCGGATGACGCCGCCCGCCAACTTGATCCGGCAGATCCCGCCATCCAAGGCCTGGACAATACGCAGCAACCCCGGACAACCCGAGGGACGTTTGCTGCTGGACAGTGGAAGTGGCTTCACGGGGGCTACCGGTTTACGGGCAAAGGCGCGGTATTATGCCTGCTTTGTCCGACGGCATGAAAAGCCTGCCCGTCGGATGTCGTTCAAGGAATCAATATGTCGCCCTGGCTGACAGTAGTAGGCATCGGTGAAGACGGCTTCAAGGGGCTGGGCAGGAATGCCCGGCATGCGCTGCTGCGCGCCTCGCGGATTGTTGGCGGCCAGCGCCAGCTGGATTTGCTGCCGGTGTGCATTCGCGGTGAGCGCGAGCTATGGCCCAGCCCGTTTTCCCTGGAGCCGATCCTGGCGCGACGGGGTGAGGCGGTGTGCGTACTGGCCAGCGGCGATCCGATGTTCTACGGCGTCGGCGCCAGCCTGGCGCGGCTGGTGGCGACGGATGAGCTGTTGATCCTGCCGGCGCCCTCTTCGGTGTCACTGGCGGCGGCACGCTTGGGCTGGCCATTGCAGGAGGTGGTGACCTTATCGGTGGTCGCCCGTCCGTTGGCGGCACTCAATGCCCATCTGTCCAGCGGCGTGCGCTTGCTGGTGTTGAGCAATGACGGCCAGAGCCCGGCGGCGATAGCCGCGCTGTTACGCGCCAGCGGGTTCGGCGCGAGCCGCTTGAGTGTGTTTGAACACCTGGGCGGTGCGGCAGAGCGGCGGATCGATGGCCACGCTGACACCTGGCAAGACGCGCCAATTGCGCCGTTGAACCTGGTGGCTATCGACTGCCTCGCCACTATCGACACCCCACGCCTGTCGCGCCTGGCGGGCCTGCCAGACTCGGCGTTCAAACATGACGGGCAACTGACCAAGCGCGATGTGCGCGCCATGACCCTGGCGCGCCTTGCGCCAACCCCCGGCGAACTGCTGTGGGACGTCGGCGCCGGCAGCGGTTCCATCGGTATCGAATGGATGCGCGCCCACCCCAGCTGCCGCGCCCTGGCGATTGAGGCCGATGCCGGCCGCCAGCAGTTGATCGAACACAACCGCGACGCCCTCGGCGTGCCCGGCCTGCAACTGATTCGCGGCAGCGCCCCCCAGGCCCTGGCAGGGTTGGAGGTACCCGATGCGGTCTTCATCGGCGGCGGCGTGACCCGCGATGGCGTGCTCGATACCTGCTGGCAGCACCTGCGGCCCGGTGGCCGGCTGGTAGCCAATGCCGTGACCCTGCAAAGCGAAATGACCTTGATGAGTTGGCGCGCGCAACATGGTGGCGAACTGACCCGCATTCATGTGGCCCAGGCCCAGCCCCTGGGCGAGTTCGACACTTGGCGCCAGGCGTTGCCCATCACCTTGCTGGAAGTGATCAAGCCGCTATGAAGCGCATCCTGCTGCTGGGCGGCGTGACGGAAGCCCTGGCCATCGCCCGCACCCTGGGGCCACAGCACATCTACAGCCTGGCCGGGATCGCCCGGGTGCCCACCGACCTGGCATGCCAGGTACGCGTCGGCGGCTACGGCGGGGTCGAGGGGTTGGCGCAGTTTGTCCGCACCGAAAACATCAGCCTGATCCTCGACGCCACCCACCCCTACGCCGCACACATCAGTGCCAACGCCGCCCAGGCCGCACGCTTGTGTGCTATCCCCTGCTGGGCCCTGCGCCGCCCCGCATGGCAACCACAACCCGGTGATGACTGGCGCGAAGTCAGTGACTGGGCCGAGCTGATCGAAACCCTGAAACCCTTCAAGCGCCCGTTGTTCACCCTTGGCCGCGAACCGCTGCAACACCTCGACGAAATCCCCGCCGAACAGTTCTGGACCTTGCGCGCACTGGACGTCTACCCCGGCAACGCACGCTGCGAAGTGATCGGCGCCCGTGGGCCGTTTTTGCTCGCGGATGAACGAGCGTTGTTTGAACGTCGACAGATTGACGTGTTGATCAGCAAGAACAGCGGCAGCAGCGCCACCGAACCCAAGCTGGAAGTGGCCCGCGAGCGCGGCGTGCCGGTGGTGGTTTTGCAGCGGCCGGTGTTGGCGCAGGTGGATCGGGAGTTTTTGACCGTCGACTCGGTACTGCAGGCCTTATAGAACAACGCAGCTCAAATGTGGGAGCGGGCTTGCCCGCGATTGCGGTATGTCAGTAACCGATGTACTGACTGATACACCGCTATCGTGGGCAAGCCCACTCCCACATTTAGGGCTGCGGCGTTTTGGAGATTGGTATTCTCTCGTTCCCGTCTATCATCAAAGCCATAGCCCACACGCAGCACTGCGACACCAAACCACACCGGCGCTTTTTACTTATGCCCCCCGATCAGGCTAAATACCCACCTGATCGTTTAACCCTACGGATTGTCCGCCATGGCCCGTCAACGCTTTGCATTTGCCTGGATCGCCTGCCTTGCAGTGCTGTTCAACGCGTTTGCCATGCCGATGGCCGGGGCGATGCAGCAGGGGCAGAGCCCGGCCGAGCAATTGCTGTGGGGCAGTTTCTGTTCGTCCAACGGCAGCAAGCTGGTGGCGATCTCCCTGGGCAAGCTGGATCTACCTGCGCCGCAGCAGGACGAGCATTCCACCATGCAGCATTGCTGGTGCTGCTCGGGCTCGGCGCCGTTGGTGGCGCTGCCGGGGCATGTGCCGCAGTTGTATCTGACACGGATCGACCCGGCGCCTGGCCTGCCATCGCCCGTCTTGCAGCACCCTACCCCGCGCCAGCAATGGCCGAGCCTCAACCCCCGCGCCTCTCCAACCGTCTGATCACTTCGCAATTGAACTGCGTTTGAATCGTTCTGGAGAACTGCCATGCTCAAATCTTCCCTGCTTCTGGCGGCCTTGCTGCTGCCTGTGTTCAGTGCCGCCAATGCCGATGACTACAAGGCCGGCGACCTGCTGGTGAGCGATCCCTGGTCACAGGAATTGCCGCCCAATGCGCCGACGGTTGCCGCCTACTTTGTGATCCATAACCAGGGCGAAACCCCGGATCGCCTGCTCAGCGTCGACACCCCAGTGGCGGCCAAGGCCGAGTTGCATGAGCATGTGATGCAGGGCGACTTGATGAAGATGCAACAGGTGCCCAGCGTGGCCGTGCCGCCCAAGGGCGAGCTGACGTTCGCGCCCATGGCCTATCACGTGATGCTGCTGGACCTGAAGGACCGCAGCCAATTGCGCGACGGCCAGCATTTCCCGCTGACCCTGAACTTCGAAAAGGCCGGGCCGGTCAACGTGGAAGTCTCGGTCCAAAAAGCACCGCCGATGACCGGCCACGAGCACAAGCACGCCCAGTAATCACCACAGGCCGCCCCCCATGGGTGCTCCCGCCAGCAGATTGACCAAGCGCCGCCGCACGCCCGCAAGGCTTGCACGCGGCAGTTGGATCAGCCTGTTCGCCATGCTGATGATCTTTATCGGACCGCTGATTTCCCAAGCGATGCCGATGGATCATCACGCCGGCATGTCCATGCAGATGTCGATGGACGATACCTGCCATGCCGCGCCCCAGCACCCCGCCGAGCACACCAAGCCCCCCGCAGCCGAGCACGTCATGTGGGAGAAATGCGGCTATTGCAGCCTGCTGTTCAGTTGCCCGGCCCTGCCTGGCCATGTGTCATTCGTGGCCCTTGGCACCCCACCACCGGCCAACGCCCTCACCCCTGCAACGCGCCTGGGCCATGCCCGGCAGAGCATCTTCCCTGGCGCCCGCAGCCGCGCACCGCCCATCCAGTCGTAGATCACTGATCAAACAACCACTTCGCACGGCCGTCTTCACCTAGACAGCCCCAGGCTGCTGGCCGTGTTGTTTACGACTGATTGATGGAATTTTTCATGTCCAGGTTTCCTGCTGACACCCGTATGGGATGTACCCCCGTGCTCGCCGTTTTGTGCGGCGCACTCTTGGCACCACAGGCGTATGCCGACGACCACGCCGAGCACCACAATGAGCTGAGCCCGACGGTGATTACCGGCGTTGCCCCAAGCTCACCACTGACCATCGTCACCAACCCCAAGGACCCGCGCCAGCCGGTGCCGGCCAGTGACGGCGGTGACTACCTCAAGACCATTCCCGGCTTTGCCCTGGTGCGCAACGGCGGGACCAATGGCGACCCGGTGCTGCGTGGCATGTTCGGCTCGCGCCTGAATATCCTCACCAATGGCAGCATGATGCTCGGCGCCTGCCCGGGCCGCATGGACGCGCCCACCTCCTACATCTCGCCGGAAACCTACGACAAGCTGACCGTGATCAAAGGCCCGCAAACCGTGCTCTGGGGCCCTGGCGCCTCGGCCGGCACGGTGCTGTTCGACCGTGAGCCGGAGCAGTTCGGTGAACTGGGCACCCGGGTCAATGCGAGCATCCTCGCCGGCTCCAACGGGCGCTTCGACAAAGTGTTGGATGCCGCCGCCGGTGGCTCGCTCGGTTACATCCGCGTGATCGGCAACCAGGCCCACGCCGATGACTACAAGGACGGCAACAACGACACCGTCGGCTCGCGCTACGACAAATGGAACGGCGACGTTGCCCTCGGCTGGACCCCGGACGCCGACACCCTGCTGGAACTCACCGCTGGCCGTGGCGATGGCCAGGCGCGCTACGCCGGACGCGGCATGGATGGCTCGCAGTTCCTGCGCGAAAGCCTGGGCCTGCGTTTCGAGAAATCCAATATCGGCGAGGTGCTGGACAAGGTCGAAGCCCAGGTCTACTACAACTACGCCGACCACGTGATGGACAACTACAGCCTGCGCACGCCGTCAGGTACCGGGATGATGGCCGGCCCCATGGCCTCCAACGTCGACCGCCGCACCCTTGGCGCACGGATCAAGGCCACCTGGCGCTGGGCCGATGTGCAACTGATCAGCGGCATCGATGCGCAGACCAACGAACACCGCCAGCGCAGCAGCGCCGGGGTCGACACCTATAAGAACCTGCCCCGCAACAAGGACGCCGACTTCCACAACTACGGGGTATTTGGCGAGCTGACCTGGTATGCCGCCGACAACGACCGGCTGATCAGCGGCGCCCGCCTGGATCGCGCCTCGGCCAAGGATTTTCGCCAGCGCACCGGCAGCGGCATGATGAGCCGCGCCAACCCCACGGCCGGCGATACCCGTGCTGACACGTTGCCATCCGGCTTCGTGCGCTATGAACACGACCTGGCCGACAGCCCGACCACCCTCTACGCAGGTCTCGGGCACGCCGAACGGTTCCCGGACTACTGGGAGTTGTTCTCGCCCAACCGTGGTCCGTCGGGTTCGCTGAACGCCTTCGACTCGATCAAGCCGGAGAAGACCACTCAACTGGACTTCGGCCTGCAGTACAAGACCGCAGACCTGGAAGCCTGGGCCTCCGGCTATATCGGCCAGGTACGCGACTACATCCTGTTCAACTACACGCCCGGCATGATGGGCATGACCTCCCAGGCGCAGAACATCGATGCGCGGATCATGGGCGGTGAACTGGGCGCCGCCTACAAGCTGACAGCCAACTGGAAAGCCGACGCCACCCTGGCCTATGCCTGGGGCAAGAACAGCAGCGACGGTAAAGCCCTGCCGCAAATGCCGCCGCTGGATGCGCGTTTCGGCCTGACCTACAGCGAAGACGACTGGAGCGCCGGCGCGTTGTGGCGTGTGGTGGCGGCGCAAAACCGTATCGACCAGAACAAGGGCAACGTGGTCGGCAAAGACTTCGACAAGAGCGGTGGCTTTGGCGTGTTCTCCCTTAACGCGGCGTACCGCATCAACAAAAACTTCAAGGTCAGCACCGGCGTCGACAACCTGTTTGGCAAGGCCTATGCCGAGCACCTGAACCTGGCCGGCAACGCCGGGTTCGGTTACCCGGCCAACGACCCGCAAGCCATCAATGAGCCGGGCCGTACGCTCTGGACCAAGGTGGATATGAGCTTCTAACCCACCACCCTTGTAGGAGCGAGCTTGCTCGCGAAGAACGTGAACGATGACGCGGTAAGTCAGACTCAATGCGCCAACCTCAGGTTTTTCGCGAGCACGCTCGCGCCTACAAGTCATGCACAAAAATAACGTCCTTGCGGAGCACCCTGATGACCCCTCCAAAGATTTCCTTCTACAACCTGGCCTGGCGCTGGCATTTCTACGCCGGGTTGTTTGTCGCCCCCTTCATGGTGTTGCTGGCAGTGACCGGCATCATCTACCTGTTCAAGCCCCAGCTCGACCCGCTGATGTACGGCCACTTGCTCAACGTGCAGCCCGGCGAACAGGTCCTCAGCGCCGACGAGTTGCTGCAACGGGCCAAATCCGCCTACCCACAAGGCACGATCAGCAAGTACCTGCCGCCGGTGGACGCCAGCAGCAGCGCGCAGTTTGTCCTGCACAACGCCGGCAACGAGCTGACGGTGTTTGTCGACCCTTATCGCGGCACCGTCCTGGGTGAACAGGACGCCACCTACAACCTGCAAGCCATCGCCCGTGCGCTGCATGGTGAGTTGATGATCGGCACCACCGGCGACCGCCTGGTGGAACTCGCTGCCGGCTGGGGCGTGATGCTGGTGGTGTCCGGCCTGTACCTGTGGTGGCCGCGCGGCAAGTCGGCGGCCGGGATTCTGTGGCCACGCCTGGGCAGCCGCGGGCGCTTGTTCTGGCGTGACCTGCATGCCGTCACCGGGTTCTGGGGCGCCGCATTTTTGCTGCTGATGATCCTCAGCGGCATGACCTGGACCGGCTTCTGGGGCAAGCAATACGCGGACCTGTGGAACCACTTTCCAGCGGCGATGTGGAACGATGTGCCGCAGTCTGACCAGCAGGCCCGCAGCCTCAACACCGCGACCCAGCAGACGGTGCCGTGGGCCATGGAGAACACGCCGATGCCGATGTCCGGCGAGCATGCCGAGCACATGCAACACGGCGGCATGAACCACGGCCCCGCAGCCCCGGCGATCAGCCTGCAACAGGTGGTGGACCTGGCCATGGCCCGCCAGGTCGAGCCGGGCTACAGCATCACCTTCCCCACCACCGCCACAGGCGTGTTCACCATTGCGGTGTTCGCCAACGACCCGCGCAATGACGCGACCCTGCATGTCGACCAATACACCGGCAAGGTCCTCGCCGATGTGCGCTGGGAGCACTACAACAGCGTGGCGCGGGTCACCGAGTCCGGGGTCATGCTGCATGAGGGCAAGATGTTCGGCGTGGTCAACCAGATCATCGTGCTGCTGGTGTGCCTGATGATTCTGTTGAGTGCGGTCAGCGGCGTGGTGATCTGGTGGAAGCGCCGGCCACAGGGCGGCCTGGGGGTTCCACCGTTGCGCCATGATTTGCCGAAGTGGAAAACCGCAATGGTGATCATGCTCGGCCTGGCGATCATTTTTCCGTTGGTTGGCGCCTCGTTGATTGTGGTGTGGGTAGTGGATCGGCTAGTGCTGGCGCGTTTTTTCAAGCAACGTGAATCGGCCTCATCTTCTGCATGAGGTAGGCGAGATGCCCTACATAGAGGCGTTATGTAGTCTTGCGCGGGCTTTCACCCTCAACGTAAGAAGTGTTATATTATAACACTTAGTGCAATCCCTGCTCGCCGCGCCCGGCGGCGAGCACCGCCTCGAAGAAGAATTGATCCTGCAATGAACAAGTACCTTGCGTCCGGCCTGTGCCTGCTTGCGCTGCACTCCAGCGCCCAGGCATTGACCTTGCCTGTCAGCCCCGTCACCGCGCCAGAAGTGGACAGCCCGGCTATCGACCTGAACACTGCGACTACTGCCGGTTCGCGTCTGAACCTTACGGCCCTGCAAACGCCGGGCAGTGTCGAAAGCCAGACCGGCGTACAGATCCGCGAGCGTGGTGATGTCAGCGTGCAGGACGCAATTTCCCGTGCCACCGGCATCAGCCGCACCGGCACACCGGGCGACGGCGGTACGTCCCTGCAAGCACGGGGCTTTACCGGCCAGGGTTCGGTGATGCAGTTGTATGACGGCAATCGCATGTACAACGGCATGGGCACGTCCACCTTCCCGGTAGACACCTGGTCCGTGGAGCGTGTGGATGTGCTGCGCGGCCCCGCATCGGTGCTGTACGGTGAAGGCGCCACCGGCGCGGTGGTCAATACGATCTCGAAAAAGCCCTTCACCGGCGATATCGAAAACCGTATCCGCCTGGGCTACGGCTCCTATGATCGCCAGCAACAAGCCCTGGACAGCGGCGGCTCGCTGACCGACACCTTGAGCTACCGCCTGAACCTCAACCGCCTGCGCAGCAATGGTTTTATCGACCGTGGCAACTCGGCCAGCGACTTCGTCAGCGCAGCCCTGCGCTGGCAGCCGGCCGACAACCTGAGTTTCACCCTGGCTCACGATTACGGCGACCAGCGCCCACAGAACTACTTCGGCACGCCGCTGATCAACGGCCACTTGCACAAGGGCCTGCGCGACAAGAACTACAACGTCAGCAACGACACCCAGCATTACAACGACCAATGGACCCGCCTGACCAGCGAATGGCAGATCAGCGATTCGGTGAGTGCCAGCAACGAGCTGTACTACCTGAAGAACCAGCGCCGCTGGCAGAACGCCGAGAACTACAACTTCAGCGGCGGGCAACTGACTCGCAGCGGCTTCTACGGCATCAAGCACAACCAGGAACAGGTCGGCGACCGCCAGACCTTCACCTTCAAACACACGCTGCTGGGCCTCGACAGCCAGACCGTGACCGGCGTGGAATACAACCGCATTCGTTTCCGCCTGGCCAGTAACTCACCGTTTGACGATGTATTGCCCGCCGGCCAACCCATCGACGTAAACCACCCGGCATCAGCGCCGTTTGAAAGTGCCGATCCATTCCTGCCGCTGTTCGTCACCACCACCAAACAGTTCTCGGGCTTTGCCGAAAACCGCCTGCAACTGACCGACCAACTGTCGCTGATCACCGGCATTCGTCGCGACTATGTACACCTGGACCGCGACCAACTGAGAACCGGCGAGCAGAGCGACAAGACCCTCACCGGCAATAACTGGAAGGCCGGCCTGGTGTTTGCTGTAACCCCGGACACCTCAATCTACGGCCAGTACGCGACCAGCACCGATGGCATCAGCGGCCTGATTTCCCTGAGCCCCAGCCAGCAGCAGTTTGACCTTGCCACCGCCAAACAGACCGAAATCGGCATCAAGCAGGCCTTCTGGGACCAGCGTGGCGAGTGGACCCTGGCGGCCTATCACATCGTCAAAAAGAAACTGCTGACCGATGTGCCCGGCAGCCCCGGACTCAAGCAGCAAGTCGGCCAACAGTCGTCCGACGGCCTCGAAGCCAGCCTGGACCTGCAACTGCCCAACGCCTGGGCCTTGCAAGCCAACGCGGCAATCGTGCGCGCCCAGTACGACGATTTCAGCCAGAACGTCGGCGGCGTTGCCATCTCCCGCGACGGCAATCGCCCGGTCGATGTACCGCGCCGTACCGCCAACGTGTGGCTGAGCAAGGCCGTGACCGAAGACATCCGCGCCGGTGCCGGTGTGCGTTATGTCGATGCGCGCTACGCCGACATGGCCAACCAGAACGAGCTGCCCAGCTACACCGTGGTCGATGCCAGCGTGTCGTGGAAAGCCCTGCGCAACACGACAGTGGGCCTGCAATTGAATAACCTGTTCGACCGCACCTACGCCGTGAGCCAGTACAATGACGGCCAACAGTGGATCCTGGGCGAGCCGCGCTCGTTCTTTGTGACCGCCGACTACACCTTCTGACTGGCGACAACACAGCCCGCTCCCACATTGGGCTCGTGTTGCCCTTGAGACCAATGATGACCGCACTCAACCTTCACCACCTCGCCTGGTCGCCCTTGGGCCATGGCCACTGTCATCACCAGTTCCAACTGCGTGATGCCAGCCTGCGGGTGGGTGCGGGGGAGTTTGTTGGCTTGATCGGCCCCAACGGCAGCGGCAAGACCAGCCTGTTGCGCTGCGCCTATCGTTTCAGCAAACCCGCCGCCGGCGAGGTGCTGCTGGACCACCAGAACGTCTGGAAGCAATCCTCGCGCTGGTGCGCCCAGCGCATCGCCGTGGTGTTGCAGGAATTTCCCGACGCCTTCGGCCTGCGGGTCGATGAGGTGGTCGCCATGGGTCGCACGCCCCATAAGGGGCTGTTCGACGGCGATACCCGGCACGACCGGCAGTTGATCGAACAAGCCCTGGAATCGGTCGGCCTGCTGGGCTTTGAAGACCATGCCTTCGCTACGCTTTCCGGCGGTGAAAAGCAGCGGGTGATCCTCGCCCGCGCCCTGGCCCAGCAACCGCAACTGCTGATCCTTGACGAGCCGACCAACCATCTCGACCCGCGCTATCAACTGGAGTTGCTGGGGCTGGTCAAGCGCTTGCAGATCGGCACCTTGGCCAGCATTCACGACCTCAACCTGGCCGCAGCCTTCTGTGATCGCCTGTACGTCATCAACCATGGGCAGATCGTTGCCAGCGGTACGCCCCACGAAGTATTGACTGCCGAACTGCTGCGCGAGGTGTTTGGTGTCGAAGCCTTGATTGACACTCATCCCCTGTCCGGCTACCCACGAATCACCTGGATAACCCAACCATGATCCTGCGCTCCCTGCTGTGCTTTACCCTGCTGTGCGGTGCGACCCAGGCGTTCGCCGAGGCCACCCATTACCCACTGAAGATCCAGAGCTGCAACCGCGAAGTGACCTTCAAGCAGGCGCCCAGGCATGCGGTCAGCCACGACATCAACATGACCCAGATGATGCTCGCACTGGGTCTCAAGTCGCGCATGGTCGGCTACAGCGGCGTGACTGGCTGGAAGTCGGTCACGCCCGAGATGGCGCAGATCCTCGACGGTCTGCCGGAACTGGCCAGCAAGTATCCGTCGGTGGAAACCCTGCTCAACGCCAACGTCGATTTCTTCTTCGCCGGCTGGGACTACGGCATGCGCGTGGGGGGCGACCTTACGCCGCAAACCCTGCAGCCCCTGGGTATCAATGTGCTGGAGCTGACCGAGTCCTGCGCCTTTGTGATGAAGCGCCCCGCTGCAACCCTAGACGACACCTATAACGACCTGCGCAACCTGGGCAAGATCTTCGACGTGCAGGACCGCGCCAACGCCTTGATCGCACAGATGCAGGCCCAGGTCGCCCAGGTGCAGACAACCCTGCCCGCCGAAAAGCCACGGGTATTTCTCTACGACAGCGGAGAAGACCGCGCCATGACTTCCGGGCGCCTGGGCATGCCGCAAGCACTGATCGATGCTGCCGGCGGGCGCAATATCCTCGATGACGTCGAAGCCAGCTGGACCCGGATCAACTGGGAAACCGTGGTCGAACGCAACCCGCAGGTGATCGTGATCGTCGACTACAGCGAAATCACCGCCGAGCAGAAACAGCAGTTTTTGCTCGATAACCCGGCACTGCAATCGGTGGACGCAATCAAGAACCAGCGTTTCATCGTGATCCCTTACGTCCAGGCCACGCCGGGCATCGACAATGTGCTGGCGGTCGAGACCCTGGCCAAGGGGTTCCACGGCCAATGATCGACCGTCGTTATGCCCTGCTGCTGAGTGCCCTTGGCGGGTTGTTGCTGATCTCTTGCGTAATCTCGCTGGGGTTCGGCTCCGCGCGAGTGCCGGTAGATGTGGTGTGGCGGATTCTGCTGCACAAGGCCTTGGGCATCGGCGAGGCCAACTGGAGCGCCGGCCAGGAACATATCGTCTGGCTGATCCGTGTACCACGCATGTTGCTGGGCGCGCTGGTAGGCGCCGGGTTGGCGCTGATCGGCGCGGTCTTGCAGGCAGTCACACGCAACCCCCTGGCCGATCCACACCTGCTGGGCGTAACTTCGGGCGCCACATTGGGCGCGGTGATTGTGGTGCTGCATGTCGGCGAAGTCATCGGCCTGCTGACCCTGCCCACCGCCGCCTTCATCGGTGCGCTGCTAAGCATGCTGGTGGTGCTGGCGGTGGCCAGTCGTAATGGCCGCCTGGAGAGTGATCGTCTGTTGCTGTGCGGCGTGGCCGTGTCGTTCGTGATGATGGCGGTTGCCAACCTGTTGCTGTTCATGGGCGATCATCGCGCGGCGTCAGCCGTGATGTTCTGGATGCTCGGCGGTCTGGGCCTGGCGCGCTGGGAGTTGCTGGCGATTCCCACCGCCACTGTCTTGCTGGGGCTGGTTTTGCTACTGGGCATGGCGCGCCCGCTCAACGCGCTGATGTCCGGCGAGCAGACCGCCGTGACCCTGGGCCTGAACGCCCGTAATGTGCGCCTCAAGGTATTTTTGATCGCCTCGTTGATGACCGGCGTGCTGG
Organism: Pseudomonas sp. 25 R 14; assembly: GCF_900004755.1. Lineage (NCBI taxonomy): Bacteria > Pseudomonadati > Pseudomonadota > Gammaproteobacteria > Pseudomonadales > Pseudomonadaceae > Pseudomonas > Pseudomonas sp. 25 R 14. The sequence continues at coordinate 31,117 of NZ_CVTS01000033.1, forward strand.
TATCGATCAGCGGCTCCATCGGCTTTGTCGGGCTGATGGTGCCGCACATCGCCCGTCGCCTGGTAGGCGCAGAACACCGCCGGGCACTGCCGGTGTGCGTGCTGCTGGGCAGCCTGTTCCTGGTCTGGGTCGACGTTGCCGCGCGCACCTTGATCGCCCCCGAGGACTTGCCGATCGGCGTGGCCACTGCGGCCATTGGCGGGTTGTTTTTTATCGGCTTGATGCGCAAGCGCTGATGACGCCCCCTTGTGGCGCACGCACGCGCACCATGCCACTCGATCTGCCAGCTCATGGTGCACTGCACAAACCTAGCCCGCGCCAAAACGACCGTTTTCTGCCTTTATACGACTAGGCACACGGCTTGCAATGCCTCCCTCAACTGTCGTCTAACACTGTTGAGTCACGGAGATTGCACAATGAAGCGTCGCAGCTTGATCAAGGCTTTCACACTCACGGCATCCATTGCCGCCATGGGCCTGACCTGGACCGTCCAGGCCGCCGAGACCATCAAGGTCGGCATCCTGCACTCGCTGTCCGGGACCATGGCGATCTCCGAAACGTCGCTCAAAGACATGGCCTTGATGACCATCGACGAGATCAACGCCAAGGGTGGCGTCAACGGCAAGATGCTGGAGGCGGTGGTGGTGGACCCGGCGTCCAACTGGCCGCTGTTCGCCGAAAAGGGGCGGCAGTTGCTGACCCAGGACAAGGTCGCCGTGGTGTTCGGCTGCTGGACCTCGGTGTCGCGTAAATCGGTGCTGCCAGTGTTCGAGGAACTCAATGGCCTGCTGTTCTACCCGGTGCAATACGAAGGCGAAGAAATGTCGCCCAACGTGTTCTACACCGGCGCCGCGCCGAACCAGCAAGCAATCCCGGCGGTGGAATACCTGATGAGCGAGGAAGGCGGCAGCGCCAAGCGCTTCTTCCTGCTGGGTACCGACTACGTGTACCCGCGCACCACCAACAAAATCCTGCGCGCGTTCCTGCAGTCCAAAGGCGTCGCCGACAAAGATATCGAAGAGGTCTACACCCCGTTCGGCCATAGCGATTACCAGACCATCGTCGCCAACATCAAAAAATTCTCCGCCGGTGGCAAGACGGCGGTGATCTCCACCGTCAACGGCGACTCCAACGTACCGTTCTACAAAGAACTGGCCAACCAGGGCCTGAAAGCCACCGAAGTTCCGGTGGTGGCGTTCTCGGTGGGCGAAGAAGAACTGCGCGGCATCGACACCAAACCACTGGTGGGCAACCTGGCAGCGTGGAACTACTTCCAGTCGGTAGAGAACCCGGTCAACGCCAAGTTCGTCGCTGACTGGAAAGCTTATGCCAAGGCGAAAAATCTTCCGGGCGCCGACAAGGCCGTAACCAACGACCCGATGGAAGCCACCTACGTCGGCATCCATATGTGGGCGCAGGCGGTGGAGAAAGCCAAGTCCACCGACGTCGACAAGGTGCGTGAAGCCCTCGCCGGCCAGACCTTCGCCGCACCGTCGGGCTACACCCTGACCATGGACAAGACCAACCACCACCTGCACAAGCCGGTGATGATTGGCGAGATCCAGTCTGACGGCCAGTTCTCGGTGGTCTGGCAGACCGAAGGGCCGATCCGTGCCCAGCCTTGGAGCCCGTATATCCCTGGCAACGACAAGAAGCCGGATCACGCGGTGAAGAGCAACTAAGCCCCAACCCACGGGCCCGCTCCCTGTAGGAGCTGGCTTGCCGGCGATAGCGGTGTGTCAGTCGACTCATCTGTAACTGCCCCACCGCTATCGCCGGCAAGCCAGCGCCTACAGAGGGTAGGTGTTCACACCGTCCGCGCATGTTCAGGACAATTTGTTATGCCCACTGCCCTCCACCGCCTCATCCTGGCCTGCCTGCTGTTGCTGCCCCTGGCTGCACACGCAGGCGATGCCGAAGATTTCCTCGCGGCCAACCCCACGCAACAGGCCAAACTGTTGCAGGACTGGGCCGCCCAGCCCGACCCGGCGCGTGTCGAGTTGATCAATTCACTGCAACAAGGCCAACTCACGGTAAACGGCGAAACCAAGACCGTACGCCTGAACAACCGCCTGCGCGGCTTGATCAACAACGTACAAGCCAGCCAGCAGTTGCTCGCCACCGAACCCAAGGTGCGCCTGGCGGCTGCGCAACAACTGCAAAAAAGTGCGACGCCTGCACAACTGAAATTCCTCGACCAGCAACTCGCCAACGAAGCCGACGACGACGTCCACAGTGCCCTGAGCCTGGCCCTGGCCAACCTGCAACTGGTCGATTCCGACCCCGCAGTACGCCTGGCAGCCGTGCGCCTGCTCGGCGACACCGGCGACCCACTGGCCCGTACCCGCCTGGAAGCCCTGCTCGCGCCCGGTGTCGAGGCTGACGCCGCGGTGCACACCGCCGCCGAAACCAGCCTGACCCAGGTCAAGCGCAAGCTGCTGGTGGGCGAAGTGCTCGGCCAGGCCTTCAGCGGCATGTCCCTGGGCTCGATCCTGTTGCTGGCGGCCCTGGGACTGGCGATCACCTTCGGCTTGCTCGGCGTGATCAATATGGCCCATGGCGAGATGCTGATGCTCGGCGCCTACTCCACCTATGTGGTGCAGTTGCTGATGCAACGCTACGTACCCCAGGCCATCGAGTTCTACCCGTTGATCGCACTGCCGGTGGCGTTTTTTGTCACCGCCGGCATCGGCATGGTTCTGGAACGTACGGTGATTCGTCACCTTTATGGCCGGCCGCTGGAAACCCTGCTGGCGACCTGGGGCATCAGCCTGATGCTGATCCAGTTGGTGCGCCTGGTGTTCGGCGCGCAGAACGTTGAAGTGGCCAACCCGGCGTGGCTGTCGGGCGGGATCCAGGTGCTGCCCAACCTGGTGCTGCCGTACAACCGCATCGTGATCATCGCCTTCGCCCTGTGCGTGGTGGTGCTGACCTGGCTGCTGCTGAACAAGACCCGCCTGGGTCTCAACGTGCGCGCCGTGACCCAGAACCGCAACATGGCCGCCTGCTGCGGCGTACCCACCGGGCGCGTGGATATGCTCGCGTTTGGCCTGGGCTCCGGCATCGCAGGCCTGGGCGGCGTGGCCCTGAGCCAGATCGGCAACGTCGGCCCGGACCTGGGCCAGAGCTATATCATCGACTCGTTCCTGGTGGTGGTGCTCGGCGGTGTCGGCCAGTTGGCCGGCAGTGTCATGGCCGCCTTCGGCCTGGGGATTGCCAACAAGATTCTTGAACCGCAGATCGGTGCCGTGCTCGGCAAGATCCTGATCCTCGCGCTGATCATTCTGTTTATCCAGAAACGCCCGCAGGGACTCTTCGCACTGAAAGGACGGGTGATCGACTGATGAACCAGCCATTGATGCTTACGGCCGCGCAAAAGGCCGGCCCCAAGGTGACGATTGCGGTGGGCGTGGTGATCCTCGCCATGCTGCTGGCGTTGCCGTTGTTGTCACTGTTGCCCGCAGACAGTGCATTGCACGTCTCGGCCTACACCCTGACCCTGGTGGGCAAGATCCTCTGCTACGCCATCGTCGCCCTGGCGCTGGACCTGGTGTGGGGTTACGCCGGCATGTTGTCCCTGGGCCACGGCCTGTTCTTCGCCCTCGGCGGCTACGCGATGGGCATGTACCTGATGCGCCAGGCGTCCGGCGAGGGTCTGCCGGCGTTCATGACCTTCCTGTCGTGGACTGAGTTGCCGTGGTATTGGGTCGGCACCGAGCACTTCCTCTGGGCCCTGTGCCTGGTGGTCCTGGCCCCGGGCTTGCTGGCGCTGGCGTTCGGTTTCTTTGCCTTCCGTTCGCGAATCAAGGGCGTGTATTTCTCGATCATGACCCAGGCCCTGACCTTTGCCGGGATGCTGTTGTTTTTCCGCAATGAGACCGGGTTTGGCGGCAACAACGGCTTTACCAATTTCCGCAGTATTCTCGGCTTCGGCATCACCGAACCGGGCACCCGCGCGGTGCTATTCCTGGCTACGGTGCTGCTGTTGGTGGCCAGCCTGTACATCGGCTGGCGCCTGGCGCAGAGCAAGTTCGGCCGGGTGCTGACGGCCCTGCGTGATGCAGAAAACCGCCTGATGTTCTGCGGCTATGACCCACGCGGCTTCAAGCTGTTCGTGTGGGTGCTGAGCGCGGTGTTGTGCGGCCTGGCCGGGGCGCTGTATGTGCCGCAGGTGGGCATCATCAACCCCAGCGAAATGTCACCGACCAACTCCATCGAAGCGGCTGTCTGGGTTGCCCTGGGCGGGCGCGGCACCTTGATTGGCCCACTGCTCGGCGCAGGCGTGGTCAATGGCATGAAGAGCTGGTTCACCGTGGCCTTCCCGGAATACTGGCTGTTCTTCCTCGGCGCGCTGTTCATCATCGTCACGCTGTATTTGCCCAAGGGCATCATCGGCCTGCTGAAGAAGAAGGGCGAACAATGAGAATCACACCGACGGCTGAATTTATGCTCGAACCTGTTCTCGACCCCAACAAAGATGCCGGCAGCAGCCGCGACGCCATCGGCCTCGGCCAGGCCGCAGGCAAGGGCCTCAACACCCGCCACGGGACGATCCTGACCCTGGAAGATATCAGCGTCAGCTTCGACGGCTTCAAGGCGCTCAACGACCTGAATCTGTACATCGGCGTCGGCGAATTGCGCTGCATCATCGGCCCCAATGGTGCGGGCAAAACCACGCTGATGGACGTGATCACCGGCAAGACCCGCCCCAGCCACGGCAAGGCCTGGTTCGGCGAAACCCTGGACCTGACCAGCATGAGCGAAGTGCAGATCGCCCAGGCCGGCATCGGCCGCAAGTTCCAGAAGCCCACGGTGTTCGAAGCCCTGAGCGTGTTCGAAAACCTGGAGCTGGCGCAGAAAACCGACAAGTCAGTGTGGGCCAGCCTGCGCGCACGCCTGAGCGGCGAGCAGAAAGACCGCATCGACGAGGTGCTGGACACCATTCGCCTCACAGCATCAGTGCAACGCCCGGCCGGCTTGCTGTCCCACGGCCAGAAACAGTTCCTGGAAATCGGCATGTTGTTGATGCAAGACCCGCAACTGTTGCTGCTTGATGAGCCGGTGGCAGGCATGACCGACGCCGAGACCGAGTTCACCGCCGAGCTGTTCAAGCGCCTGGCGGGCAAGCACTCGCTGATGGTGGTGGAGCATGACATGGGCTTTGTCGGCTCGATTGCCGACCACGTCACGGTGTTGCACCAGGGCAGCGTGCTGGCCGAAGGGTCGCTGGAACAGGTGCAGGAAAACGAGCGCGTCATCGAGGTGTACCTCGGTCGCTGAACCCGATGCGGATTGCTCTCTGTAGGAGCGAGCTTGGTCGCGAAGATCGTCAACGATAACGCGCCGAGCCTGAATGCCCGCGGTGCCTTGGCGCTTTTCGCGAGCACGCTCGCTCCTACAGGGAATTGAGGAGAATTTGAACATGCTGCAAGTCGATAAATTGCACCAATACTACGGCGGCAGCCACATCCTGCGCGGCCTGTCCTTTGACGTGAAAGTCGGCGAAGTCACCTGCCTGCTGGGACGCAACGGCGTGGGTAAGACCACCCTGCTCAAATGCCTGATGGGCCTGTTGCCGGCCAAGGAAGGTGCAGTCAACTGGGAAGGCAAGGCCATCACCGGCTTCAAGCCGCACCAACGGGTACACGCCGGCATCGCCTACGTGCCCCAGGGCCGGGAGATTTTCGGCCGCCTGACGGTGGAAGAAAACCTGCTGATGGGCCTGTCGCGTTTTCCCGGCAGCGAAGCCAAGGAAGTGCCGCCGTTTATCTACGAACTGTTCCCGGTCTTGCTGCAAATGAAGCACCGCCGCGGTGGTGACTTGTCCGGCGGCCAGCAGCAACAACTGGCGATCGGCAGGGCCCTGGCCAGCCGCCCGCGCCTGTTGATCCTCGACGAGCCCACCGAAGGCATCCAACCGTCAGTGATCAAGGAGATCGGTGCGGTGATCAAGAAGCTCGCCGAACGTGGCGACATGGCGATTTTGCTGGTGGAGCAGTTCTACGACTTTGCCGCCGAGCTGGCCGATCAATACCTGGTGATGTCACGGGGTGAAATCGTCCAGCAGGGCCGTGGTGAAAATATGGAAGCCGAGGGTGTACGCGGCCTGGTTACCATCTAATCTGTAGCGTCTCGTTGATAAGCCCTGACCATGACTGTTCCTGCCCCCACCGCCCTGTTCACCCCCAGCTGGCACGCCGCGCTGGAGTTGGGCTACGCACAATTTGGCACGACCACGCGCCCGGTGCTGCGCCGCCATCAGGGCCCGCTGCGGGTGCAAAAGCACCTGTACGCCGAAGGTCCCGAGGTGTGCCAGCACATTATCGTGCACCCGCCGGGCGGGATTGCCGGGGGGGATCGCCTGGATATCACGGCGCATGTCGGCCAGGGTGCATGGGCACAGTTGACCAGCCCCGGCGCCGCCAAGTGGTACCGCGCCAGCGGGCCGGCCTATCAGCAAGTGGCATTGACGGTCGAGGCCGGCGCCACCCTGGAGTGGCTGCCCCAGGAAACCATCGTGTTCAGCGCCGCACAGGCCGAACTCAGTACCCGCATCGACCTGCACGGCGACGCCCGTTTGTTCTACTGGGATGTGGTGGCGCTGGGGCGCCCGGCCAGTGGCGAGCGTTTCGACCTTGGGCACTTTCAGTCGCACCTGGATATCCGCCGCGACGGCCAGTTGCTGTGGCATGAGCGCCAGCGCATTGTGGGCGACGACGGCCTGCTCGACTCGCCGATTGGCCTGGATGGGCAGCCGGTGTTTGCCACGTTGCTGGTGAGCGGGGAAATCGATACCGAACTGCTTGAACAATGCCGTGCGCTGCCCCATGCAGTGCGTGGCGACCTGACCCAACTGCCGGGTTTGCTGGTGGCGCGCTGCCTGGCCAGCGAGACGTTGCTGGCGCGGGCCTGGTTGATTGATCTGTGGCGGTTGTTGCGCCCGGCGCTGCTGGGGCGTGAGGCCATACCTCCGAGAATTTGGAACACATGAAATCAAAATGTGGGAGCGAGCAAGCCCTCACATTGGACCTGTGTTGTTAATAAATTTTTTCAAAACGGATTGCTGACCATGGACCTGACCCCACGGGAAAAAGACAAACTGCTGATCTTCACCGCCGGCCTAGTGGCCGAACGCCGCCTGGCGCGCGGGGTGAAGCTCAATTACCCGGAAACCATTGCCTATATCTCCGCCGCCCTGCTGGAAGGTGCGCGTGATGGCCGTACCGTGGCCGACCTGATGCACTTTGGCACCACCCTGCTCAGTCGCGAGCAAGTGATGGAAGGCATCCCGGAAATGATCCCGGATATCCAGGTCGAAGCCACCTTCCCCGACGGCACCAAACTGGTGACCGTCCACCAACCCATCGCCTGAGGCCCGGCCATGTCCTTGCTGATTCGTGACGCGGTGCACGGCGACTTGCCGGCCATCCGCGATATCTACAACGATGCCGTGCTCAACACCACGGCGATCTGGAACGACCAACCGGTGGACCTGGGCAATCGCCAGGCCTGGTTCAGCGCGCGCCTGGCGCAGTTCTATCCGATCCTGGTGGCGGTGGATGCCGAGCAGGTCATCGGCTATGCCTCGTTCGGCGACTGGCGGCCCTTCGACGGCTTTCGCCACACCGTCGAACATTCGGTGTACGTGCGCAACGACCAACGTGGCAAGGGCCTTGGCCCGCTGCTGATGCAGGCACTGATCGAGCGCGCCAGGACCTGCAACAAACATGTGATGGTCGCGGCCATCGAAAGCGGCAACCTGGCCTCGATCCGCCTGCATGAGCGCCTGGGCTTCAGCACCACCGGGCAGATGGCCCAGGTGGGCACCAAGTTTGGCCGTTGGCTGGACCTGACCTTCATGCAACTGCTGCTCAACCCCGGCGCCCAGCCACCTGCCGTGCACAAGGAGTGATACCGATGAACGCTGCCCAACTGCGTCGAGTGAATGCCGAAAGTTTTGCCCATTATCGCCAGGGCCTGATTGAGCTGTTGCTGGACGCCGTGAAGCACGGCGCATCGGTGGGTTTCATGGCCGACCTCGACGCAGCCCAGGCCCGCGCCTACTTCGACGGCGTACAGGCCGGCGTCGAGGACGCCAGCCTGCTGCTGTGGGTGGTGGTGCGCGATGAACAGGTGCTGGCCAGTGTGCAACTGGCGCTGTGCCAGAAAGCCAACGGCCTCAACCGCGCCGAGGTGCAAAAGTTGCTGGTGCTCAATGACGCCCGGCGCCATGGCCTGGGCCATCAATTGATGAACGCGCTGGAGCTGTGTGCACGCCAGCACAAGCGTGGCCTGCTGTACCTGGACACCGAAGCCGGCTCCCCGGCCGAAGCCTTCTACCAGGCCCTGCACTACACCAAGATCGGCGAACTGCCGGACTACTGCCAAAGCCCGGACGGACGCTACAGCCCGACCGCCATCTACTTCAAGACCCTGGGGCAACCTGCATGATTCCTGGCCAATACCAGATCCAGCCTGGCGAGATCGAACTGAACGTGGGCCGGCGCACCTTGAGCCTGAGCGTGGCCAACAGCGGCGACCGGCCGATCCAGGTCGGCTCCCATTACCATTTCTTCGAGACCAACGACGCGCTGACCTTTGACCGCGCCCTGGGCCGCGGCATGCGCCTGAACATCCCGGCGGGCACGGCGGTGCGGTTCGAGCCGGGGCAGAGTCGCGAGGTGGAGTTGGTGGAGCTGGCAGGGTTGCGCCGGGTGTTCGGGTTTGCCGGGAAGATCATGGGTGATCTTTAGGGCCTCATCGCAGGCAAGCCAGCTCCCACATGGGAATGCATTTCAAATGTGGGAGCTGGCTTGCCTGCGATAGCGGATTCACATTCAACACAAATTCTTCAGGACACTCCTATGAAAATCAGCCGCCAGGCCTATGCCGACATGTTCGGCCCCACCGTCGGTGACAAGGTCCGCCTGGCCGATACCGAGCTGTGGATCGAAGTGGAACAGGACTTCACCACCTACGGCGAAGAAGTGAAATTCGGCGGCGGCAAAGTCATCCGCGACGGCCAGGGCCAGAGCCAACTGCTGGCCGCCGAGGTGGTCGACACGGTGATCACCAACGCGCTGATCATCGATCACTGGGGTATCGTCAAGGCCGACGTCGGCCTGAAAAATGGCCGTATCGCGGGGATCGGCAAGGCCGGCAACCCGGATATCCAGCCCGGCGTGACCCTGGCCATCGGCGCCAGCACCGAAGTGATTGCCGGCGAAGGCATGATCCTCACCGCCGGCGGCATCGACACCCATGTGCACTTCATCTGCCCGCAGCAGGTCGAAGAAGCACTGACCAGTGGCGTCACCACCATGATCGGCGGCGGCACCGGGCCGGCCACCGGCACCAACGCCACCACCTGCACCTCGGGCCCGTGGCACCTGGCGCGCATGCTGCAAGCCAGCGATTCGTTCCCGATGAACATAGGCTTTACCGGCAAGGGCAACGCCAGCCTGCCCGAGCCGTTGATCGAGCAGGTCAAGGCCGGTGCCATCGGCTTGAAGTTGCATGAAGACTGGGGCACCACGCCCGCCAGTATCGACAACTGCCTGAGCGTGGCCGACCAGTACGACGTGCAGGTGGCGATCCACAGCGACACCCTCAACGAATCCGGCTTTGTCGAAACCACCCTCGCCGCGCTCAAGGGCCGCACCATCCACACCTACCACACCGAAGGTGCCGGCGGCGGGCATGCGCCCGATATCATCAAGGCCTGCGGCTTCCCCAATGTGCTGCCCAGCTCCACCAACCCGACCCGGCCGTTCACCCGCAATACCATCGACGAGCACCTGGACATGTTGATGGTCTGTCATCACCTCGACCCGAGCATTGCCGAGGACGTGGCCTTCGCCGAAAGCCGCATCCGCCGCGAGACCATCGCCGCCGAAGATATCCTGCATGACCTTGGCGCATTCTCGATGATCAGCTCCGACAGCCAGGCCATGGGCCGCGTGGGCGAAGTGATCATGCGCACCTGGCAAACCGCCGACAAAATGAAAAAGCAACGCGGGCCACTGCCGGGGGACGGCGCAGGCAACGACAATTTCCGCGCCAAGCGCTACATCGCCAAGTACACCATCAACCCGGCGATCACCCATGGCATCAGCCATGAGGTGGGCTCCATCGAAGCCGGTAAATGGGCCGACCTGGTGCTGTGGCGCCCGGCATTCTTTGGTATCAAGCCCACGTTGATTCTCAAGGGCGGAGCGATTGCCTCAAGCCTGATGGGCGATATCAACGGCTCGATCCCCACCCCGCAACCGGTGCACTACCGCCCGATGTTCGCCAGCTTCGGCAGTGCATTGCACGCCACCAGCCTGACGTTTATCAGCCAGGCGGCGCTGGCTGAAGGCTTGCCGCAGGCCTTGGGATTGAAAAAGCAGATCGGGGTGGTCAAGGGCTGCCGTGGGGTACAGAAGACAGACCTGATCCACAACGACTACCTGCCAGACATCGAGGTCGACCCGCAGACCTACCAGGTCAAGGCCGATGGCGAGCTGTTGTGGTGCGAGCCGGCAGATGTGCTGCCAATGGCCCAGCGGTACTTCCTGTTCTGACCGTTCATCGGCAGGTTGCCAGCGAGCCAGTGAAGCTCGCAGACGTTGGCGCTACGATGCGCCACGTTTGCTCACTGTCTTGCACTTGGGAACCTGGCTATGCGCCTATCCGAATTCATCGCGTTGCATGCCGACCGGATCGTCGATGAATGGGAGCAGTTTGCCGAAACCTTGACCCCGGCCGCCGAAACCCTGAACCGCACGCAACTGCGCGACCACGCGCACTCGATCCTGCTGGCCGCCGCACGGGACATGAACACCCGCCAGAGCGCCAGCGAACAAGCGGCCAAGGCCAAGGGCGAAGGCCCGGAGAAAACCCCGAGCCTGGACGAAGCCGCCGCCAGCCATGGCGAGCTGCGCCATACCGTGGGTTTTGACCTGGTGCAGATGACCTCCGAGTTCCGTCACCTGCGGGCCTGTGTGATCCGGCTGTGGGTCGAGAGCCTGGAGGCGCCGGACCTTAAGTATTTCCAGGACATGATCCGTTTCAACGAAGCCATCGACGAAGCCCTGGCCGAGTCCACCGCGGCCTACGCCGAGCAGGTCAATCGCTCGCGGGATATTTTCCTCGCCATCCTCGGCCACGACCTGCGTGCACCGTTGCAGGCGGTGAAGATGTCTACCGAGATGTTGTTGCGCAAGGTCCCGCTGGACAGCAATGGCCTGGACCTGGTGGGTAATATCAAGAGTGGCGCCCGGCATATGGCAGCCATGGTCAGCGATCTGCTGGAGTTTGTGCGCAGCCGACTGGGCAGCAGCCTGCCCATCGAGCCCAAGCCGATGAACCTGGCCGAGGCGGCAAAGGAAGCCATCGACGAAGCGTGCGCGGGCCATCCGGACTGCCAGATTCACTTGCATATCGACGGGGATGCCCAAGGGCAGTGGGATCGCGGGCGGATTGATCAACTGTTGCAGAACCTGATCGGCAACGCGTTGCAGCACGGCCTCAACAGCCAGGCCGTGACCCTGAGCCTCAACGGCACGCCTGATAGCGTGGAGTTGCGCATGCACAACTACGGCACACCGATTCCCCAGGCGGCGCTGGGCACCGTATTCGACCCGCTGGTGCGTAGCGCCACTGAAGAGCTGGGCAGCACCTCAACCAGCCTTGGGCTGGGGCTGTTTATCGTCAAGGAAGTGGTGCAGGCCCATCGGGGCACGATTGAAGTGGCCTCCAGCGAAGCGGCGGGCACCACGTTTACCGTGGTGCTGCCGCGCCGATAGGCCTCTGTTAGCGGCTCCAGGTTTCCCGTGGATCAAAGTCGGCTTTTTTCGCCAACTCCTGCCACAACGCCTTGACCTCATCGTCACAGCTCTTAGGCATTACCGCCTTGAGCTGCACAAACAGATACCCGCGTTGCCCGGCCTTGTTCAGCAAGCCATGGCCCTTGGCGCGCATGCGCTGGCCATTCTGGCTGCCGGCCGGCACCTTGAGGTTGATCTTGCCGGTGAGGGTCGGCACCGCCACTTCCGTGCCTAGGGCCAGTTCCCATGGCGCCAGGGGCAGGTTGATGATCAGGTTTTCGCCGTCCACTTCGAACTTGGGATGCGGCGCAAACTTGATGATCAGGTACAGGTCGCCATTGGCCCCACCGCCAATCCCCGGCGCACCCTGGCCCTTGAGGCGGATGCGCTCGCCATCGGCTACACCGTCCGGGATCTTCACGTTCAGGCTCTTGGTGGTGTTGCTGACGTGCCGGCCCGAGGCGTCGTATTGCGGGACCTGGAAGCTGATCTGCTTGGACTCGGTAGAGAGTGTCTCCTCAAGGAACACCGACAACTGCATCTCCACGTCCTGGCCTTTACGCCCTGTAGGACGGCGCTGACCGCCACCAAAGCCGTCGCCACGGGAGCCGAAGATCGAGCTGAAAAAGTCAGAGAACTCACCGCTGTCCTGGCCACCGCCAAACCCGCCACGGCTCTGCCAGCCTGGCGGCCCCTGGAACGGTTGACCATGCTGGCCATAGCGGCGCAATTCGTCGTACTCGGCGCGCTTGTCCGCACTTTTCAACGCTTCATAGGCTTCCGAGGCATCCTTGAACTTCTCTTCCGCGTCCTTTTCCTTGCTGACGTCGGGATGATACTTACGGGCCAGCTTGCGATAAGCGGCCTTGATCTGCTTGTCATCGGCCGTCGGCTCGACACCAAGAATCTTGTAATAGTCTTTGAAATCCATGGGGGCATCACCATCCGTTATCGAGATCGCACAGTCGCGCCCTGCCTGCCTGGGCATTGCGGGGCGGTTCGAGGTGCGTCAGAAAATTATCGGCGGCTTGCAGGACAAACTTGATCCTTTCGACAGCCACCAACCGTATGCACAGGAGTTGGGGGCAAAGAGCCGACCTTTCAAGGTAACAAGTCTGCTGTATTTAGCGGATAGTCGGCCTACGCATCTGCACGCGAGTGACATACACTGCGCGGCCGTTTTTTAACCGGAACCTGTTAGACATGAACAACACCTCCCCAGCCCGTGCCTGCGGCATCGACTTCGGCACGTCCAACTCCACTGTCGGCTGGATCCGTCCCGGCATGGAAACGCTTATCGCGCTGGAGGACGACAAGATTACCCTGCCGTCGGTGGTGTTCTTCAACTTCGAAGAACGCCGCCCGGTGTACGGCCGCCTGGCGCTGCACGAGTACCTGGAAGGCTACGAAGGCCGCCTGATGCGCTCGCTCAAGAGCCTTTTGGGCTCCAAGCTGATCAAACACGACACCAGCGTATTGGGCACGGCCATGCCGTTCAAGGACCTGCTGGGCCTGTTTATCGGCCAGCTCAAGAACCGCGCCGAAGCCACCGCCGGCCGTGAGTTCGAAGAAGTGGTACTGGGCCGCCCGGTATTTTTCGTCGATGACGACCCGATGGCCGACAAAGAGGCCGAAGACACCCTGGTGGACGTGGCCCGCAAGCTTGGCTTCAAGGAAGTCTCGTTCCAGTACGAACCGATCGCCGCGGCCTTCGACTACGAGTCCACCATTGAAAAAGAAGAGTTGGTACTGATCGTCGATATCGGCGGCGGCACCTCCGACTTCTCCCTGGTGCGCCTGTCGCCTGAGCGGCGCAAGCACGACAACCGCCACGACGACATTCTCGCCACCGGCGGTGTACACATCGGCGGTACCGACTTCGACAAACAGCTCTCGCTGGCCGGCATGATGCCGCTGTTCGGCTACGGCAGCCGCATGAAAAGCGGCGCCTACATGCCCACCAGCCACCATATGAACCTGGCCACCTGGCACACGATCAACTCGGTGTACTCGCAAAAGTCCCAGATTGCGTTGGGCAGCATGCGCTACGACATCGAAGACACCGGCGGCATCGACCGGTTGTTCAAGCTGATCGAACAGCGCGCCGGGCACTGGCTGGCCATGGAAGTGGAAGAAACCAAGATCCACCTCACCCACGACGCCAGCCGCCATGTGCCGCTGGATCGGGTCGAGGCGGGCCTGAGCGTGGAACTGAGCCGCGCCCTGTTCGAGTCGTCCATCGACAACCTGCTGGAACGGGTGCGCAACAGCGTGACCCAACTGCTCGACGACGCCTCGGTGGACGTAGCCCAGGTCGACACGGTGTTCTTCACCGGCGGCTCCAGCGGCATCCCGGCCCTGCGCCAGAGTGTTTCGGCGATGCTGCCCAATGCGCGGCACGTAGAAGGGAATATCTTTGGCAGCATCGGCAGTGGGTTGGCGATTGAGGCCAGTAAGCGCTATGGCTATTGAGCTTTAGCCAAGACCGTAGCGCGGCCTTCGCGAGCAAGCCCGCTCCCACATTTAGACTGCATTCCCAAGGTGGAACTCGGTCCAAATGTGGGAGCGGGCTTGCTCGCGAAAGGGCCAGTCCAAACACCCTCAAGTTTTAGACCATCCCACCCAACTTCAACTCACTCTTCAAATACGCATAGTAGATCGGCCCCGCCACCACTCCCGGCAGGCCGAATGCGGCTTCGAACACCAACATCGCCAACAGCAACTCCCACGATTTGGCACTGATCTGCCCGCCGACGATGCGCGCGTTGAGAAAGTACTCGACCTTGTGGATCACGATCAGATACCCCAGCGCCGCCACCGCGACCCAGATCGACAGCGACAGGGCGACGATGGTGATCAGGGTGTTGGACATCAGGTTGCCGATCACCGGCAGCAGGCCCAGCAGGAAGGTCAGGACGATCAGGGTCTTGGTCAGCGGCAGGTGGATCCCGCACAGCGGCAGCACTACCGCGAGGAATATCCCGGTGAAGACAGTGTTGAGCGCAGCGATTTTGATTTGCGCGAAGACAATGTTGCGAAAGGCCTGGACCAGCAGGTGCAGGCGGTCGAACAGCGCGGCGGCCAGGGGTTTGCGCTTGGTCAGGTCGGGGACCCGTTGCAAGGCGATGATGGCGCCCAGGACCATGCCGATCAGCAGGGTCACGAACATGTGCGCGGCGTCTTTGCCGACCAGTTGCAAATCGCTCAGGTGCTTGCTCAACCAATCGCCAATGGCCACGCGAAATTCGGCGGCGCTGGCCGGCAGGTAGGCGTCGAGGAACGGCGGCAACTGGCCGCGTGCGCGGTCCACCACGCCCATGAATTTATCCAGGGAAGCCCCGGGGTTTTCCGCTTCGTGCAGCAGGAAGCTGATGGCGCCGGCAAAAATTAGAGTCAGTACGCTGACAATAACCGTGCCGAGCAAGGCCACGGCCAACCAGCGTGCGCGCCGGCCTTCGATCAACCGTTGCAACTGCGGGGTGAGCATGTTGACCAGTTCGAAGACAAGCAAGCCAGCCAACAGGCTGGGCAGCAGTTTTAACGGCAATACCAGCAACAATCCGCCGAAAATGATGATGTAGCTGGCCAGCAACAACACATGACGCTGAGAAAACGTTGGCATACAGCCTCTAAACGAACGGCGTTAAAGGACGTGTAGGAGCGGGCTTGCCCTAATGCCAGTCAGTTAAGCGGTCATCGCCTTCTGTAGGAGCGAGCTTGCTCGCGAAAAACGTCAACGATAACGCGTGCTTACTGAATGAATGCAGCGCCTGTAAGTTTTTCGCGAGCAAGCTCGCTCCTACAAAAAAGCCTTAACTGACTGGCATTAGGGCAAGCCCGCGAAAAACTCATGGGCAACGCGTGCAGTCAAGATGCGCGCGATACCGTTCACGTTCTTCGCGAGCAAGCTCGCTCCTACAGGTGTAAGGGCTGTGCGAGTGTCGCAGCCTTAGGTAGTCCGGGGCTATTAATTCTTCAGGCAGGTGCTCATAAAGGTTTTACGCGCATCGCCAGCCAGCGCCTTGGTTTTGGCCGACGCGTTGCAGTCCTTCATCTTTTGCTGCTGCGGGGTCAGGGTCTTGGCGTCATTGGCGGCCGGGGCCGAGAGGCAGGTTTTCATGAAGGCCTTGCGATCATCGCCCTTCAAGGTCTTGGTGGAAGCTTCGGCGTTGCAGGTGGTCATTTTGTTTTGCTGGGCAGTGGCCGCAAACCCTTGGGAACAGAGCAGCAGACCGATCATCAACAACGGAATACGCAACATCTTCATGGAGTTTTCTCCCTGTTACCACGCCGAGGGGCGCGGCCTCCCCTGCAGTGTAGACAAAGCCTGTTACACCTTCACCTACTACGTAGGTTCGTCCGTCGATACTGCTCCGGCGTACTGCCGGCCTGGCGCTGGAACATCGCAATAAACGCCGAGGCGGTGCTGTAGCCCAGGTCAAACGCTACTTCCTGCACACTGCGGCTGCTTTCCAGCGCCTCAATGGCCGCCAGAAAACGCAGGCGCTGGCGCCACTCACCAAAACTCATGCCCAGTTCACGCACAAATTGCCGGGCCAGGGTGCGCTCGCTGACATGCACCTGCTGCGCCCACTGCGCCAGCGCGCGGCTGTCGCCAGGGTCCACCTGCATGCCTTCGAGCACGCTGAGCAGGCCGGGGCTACTGGCATAGGGCAGGAAACAATCATGCACCGGCGCCTGGCGCAGTTGATCCACCAGCACCTGGGCCAGGCGCACGTCGGCCTCGTTGGCGGGGATGTTGACGTCGCGCTCGGCAAAGTCACTGAGGATGGCCTTGAGGATGTCGCTGATGGTCAGGGTGCAGGGCTGCGCAGGCAATTGCTCGCACAAGGACGGCGCCAGGTACACCGAGCGGTAGACAATCGCCTGGGCGTTGTAGGAGCTGTGCTGGGTGTTGGGCGGGATCCACACCGCGTATTGCGGCGGCGACATAAACCGGTTGCCGCCCACCTCAAAGCGCATCACGCCACGGGCCGAGTAATCCAGGGAACCCCATGCATGTTGATGGCTGGAAGCATGGCTGTCGGCGGCAAACTCCGAATAGCGAAAGTACACCGGGGCCGGCAGTACGTCGAAATCGGGCAAGTTGATGTAGGTTCTGGACATGTTGTCTGGATACAAAGGCGGCTTGTCTGGATCGAAGTATAGGCTTCGATCCAGACAAAGGATAATCAAGCCTCACTAACGTTCCTGGTTCCTTGCGATGCAATACGCTTATCCGCTGCTGGCCATTTTTATCTGGGCTGGCAATACCGTGGTCAACAAACTCGCCGTGGGCTCGATATTCCCGGCCGAGATCGGCTTTTATCGCTGGCTGCTGGCGGCCATCCTGTTTACCCCGTTCATGCTCAAGCCGGTCATTGCCAACTGGGCGCTGATCCGCCCCAACCTGGGCAAAATCGTCATCCTCGGTGTGCTCGGCATGGCGGTCTACCAGAGCCTGGCGTACTACGCGGCGAGCCTGACCAGCGCCACCAATATGGGGATCATCCTGTCGCTGATGCCGTTGATGGCCCTGACCGCCGCCATTATCAGTCTCGGCCAGCGCCTGACCTTCGGCGCCTTGACCGGTGCAGTCCTGTCGTTTGCCGGGGTTGCGGTGGTGGTATCGTCCGGCAGCCTCGGCGCGCTGCTGCAACACGGGGTGAACCTGGGCGACGCGATGATGCTGGTGGCCACGCTGGCCTATGCGATCTACAGCACCCTGCTGAAAAAATGGCAACTGCGCCTGCCGCCCCTGGTGTTGTTGTATTTGCAGGTGCTGGTGGCGGTGGTGGTGCTGTTTCCGCTGTTCCTGGCGTCGGACAAGGTCGGTCTGGGCCCCTCGAATATTGGCCTGGTGGTGTATGCCTGCCTGCTGGCGTCGATGATCGCGCCACTTGCGTGGATGCATTCGGTGAAAAACCTGGGGCCGAGCCGCACCACGCTGTTTTTCAATTTGCTGCCGTTGATCACCGCGCTGATTGCCGCGGTGGTGCTCAAGGAGCAGTTGGCGCTGTATCACCTGGTCGGGGGCGTGCTGACGTTGGGTGGGGTGATTTTGTCGGAGCGCTGGACGACGCCGGTAAGGCGCTAAATCCCGGCTGCCTTCAACCGCTGCGCATGCTCGACAAACAGGCGAATCGGCTCGGCGCCCTTGCCCACCAGGCCCAGCGACTGGTTGACGATATCGAAATGGTCCAGCGCATAGTCATCACCAATCACCGTGCCCAGGTGCGAGCTGTAGCGCCCGACCATGCCATCGCACTGGCCTTTCTCCTTGACGAAGGTGCGCGCAAACAGCCGGCAACTGCGGTTTGTACCGTCCAGCAGGTTGCGCCCGCGATCAGTCTTGCCCGGCTGCAAGGTGCCGGACCAGGAGTAATACCGCACACCGTTCACTTCCTCGGCGCCCTGCCCGCCCCAGGTATCGGGCAAGCCCTGGGGGTACTGGCGATTGAACAGCGCCACACCCTCACTGGTCAGTGACTGATGAGAGGCGTGGATATCCGCCGCAAAACGCGGGCCGCGATAGCCGGTTTCGAGCAGCCCCATCACCACGCCCACCAGGCGCAACAACGCACTCATGATCCGCCCCTTGGCGCTATCGGCCGGGTAGTGGGTGTGCAAGTAGTCCGCCAGTTCAGAACCGTGATTGGGCCCGGCCACCGACGTGACCGAGGCCACCCATTCCGGGCGTTTAGCCGCTGCGTAACGGGCGGTGAGCGAACCCTGGCTGTGACCGATCAGGTTGACCTTGTCGGCGCCGGTCTGGCGGCGTATCTGTTCGATCTGCACCAGCAACTGCTCGCCGCGCACCTCACTGGCGTTGAGCGGCGCCACCTGCACCGCAAACACCTGCGCCCCGCCGGCACGCAATGCCGGGACGATCCCGTACCAATACGGGTACAGCACCAGCCGCACAAACCCGAGCATGCCCGGCACCAGGACCAGGGGATAACGTGTAGCCAATGACTGCGGCATGGGGCGAACGTCCGTCAAAAAGGCGATTGAGCAGATCCTAGACCAGCCCTGCGGCAATCGATATGACACCCGGCTACATCCGATAAAACTTTTTGCGCCGCGTAGCACTCACATTTTGGTTTCGGGCTCGTCAGTCAGCCCTTCACCGTCTTCGGCGCCTTGCCTTCCTTCATCTGCTGCAACAGCGGCACACACTGGTTCGGCACATCACCGCTCGGTGCCACCAGCGCCAGCAATCCCGCCGCAGGCCCGACAATCACCCCCAACGCCACCATCCCTGCACCCCGCAGCATTAACGGCACCGCCTTGACCCCTGCATTGGGCTTGATAAACGGCCCGTTGACGTACAGCGGCGAGCGCAGCGAGAACAGGCGGAAACCCTTGGACTCCGGGGTAATCGTCAGGTCCAGTTGTTCGCTGGCCATGTTCGCGGTGCCATCGATGTAGATGATCGCGTTCTCGGTATCGAACACAAACAGCCGACTGGTGGCCAGGCCGGTCTTGATGCCGAAGTCCGCCGCCGCGCAGTTGATCTTCACTTCCTTGTCGCCAAACATCTTGCCGACCACATAGTTGCCCACGTTCAGCCCGGCAATTTCCATCAGGCCACGGCTGATCGCGCCGTCGTTGATGAGCATTTTCAGATCGCCATTGGCACTGCCCAAGAGCGCCGCCACCGAGTTGCCACGCCCGGCGATGTCGGCATCGCCGTTGAGTTCGCCGAAGCTGGTTTTCATCGGTTCAAAGGTGGGGAACAACTGCTTGAGCTTGAAGTTGCGCGCCGTCAACTTCGCCCGGCCCTCCAGCGGAGTGATGCGGCCATTGAGGCGGATTTGCGCGCTGAGCTTGCCACCCGCCACGCCAAAACGCAGGGGTTCCAGGCTCAATTGGCCGTCGGTCAGCACCAGGTGTGTATAGAGGTCGGTGAACGGCAGTTCGGCGCTGTGGACAATGCGTTTGCCCGTGAACTCGACATCCGCGTCCATATCGCGCCAGCGCTCGGTGCGAAACTCCTCCACCGGCAGCACCTTGGTCGCCGGTTGCTTGCTTTCACCGCCACGGGCCTTTTGCTTGGCGTTGGAGTCAGCACCGATCAGCGGCGCCAGGTCGGCCAGTAACAGTTGATTGGAGACCAGCGCACCACTGAGCTTGGGCCGCGGCTGGCTAGCGACGTAGGCCAGGTCGCCATGGATATCGCTGTTGCCGATCTTGCCGTTGAAGTTTTCATAACGGAACGACGCGCCGCCGGCTTCATGCAATTTGGCGATCAAGCGACCATCGGTGGAATAGGCCGGTGAGTCCGGCAGAGTCACGCCAGTCAGCGGGTAAAGGTTGCCCAGGCTGGTACCGGACAGTTTCAGGCGCAAATCCAGGGCGCCGAGGTTCAGCGGGTCGGTCAGGGTGCCGGCCAGGGCGATGCTGGTGTCACCGATCCTGGCCTGGGCTTGCAGGGGGAATGGCTTAGCGGCGTCCTGCAGGGCCAGCAACCCGCCGATCTTGCCGCTGCCGGCGAGTTTCTGGCCGTGGTACTGACCGCTGACCTTGAGGCCGAAAGCGTAGTCCTGGGGGGCAGAGCCCTTCTCCAGGGCCTTTTTTGCGTCGCGCTCACCGACTATTTCACTGAACGCAACCGGCTTGCCCAGCGGGTCGATCAGCACATCCAGGCGGGTCTTGAGCGTCTGGTCGTCGAGGGTCACGTGGCCCTTGTCGAAGCCGATAGCGCCGATATCCACCACCCAGTTGGACGGTTCGGCATTTGGGTCCTTGGGATCAAATTTGAATACCCAGTTGGCGCGGCCATCGGCCAGGCGCTGCAACTCGGCGCTCGGTTCGGTCAGGTCGATACGCGGAATCACCACGCGCTGGGCCAGCAAGGCCAACGGTGAGATACGCAATTCGACACGCTTGAGGCTGACCATCTGCGGTTTTTTCGACCACTCGGGGTTGCCCAGGCTCAGGTCCTCGGCCACCACATGGGGCCACGGCACCCAGGCCCGCCAACCGCCCTCGTCCGGCTCGCGCTGCCAGACCACGGCCAGGTTGCCATTAATGGCAAAGGTGCGATGCAGCTCTTCGGAGACTTTGGCATTGAGTTGCGGCTTGATCCTGTTCCAGTCGAAGAACACCAGGATCAGCACGACGGCGGCGATTAACAGAACGAAGCAAGCACTGCTCCAGGCGAGAATTTTACGAGTGCGCGTCATTGCACTGGGCTCCTGATTACGACTGCGCGTGCCAGTGGCAACGCGCGCAAGGACTAAAGCTTATATGGCTACGACTGGCAAATGGCCTGGGGGTTTAACCGCAGAGTGGAATTAGCGGCGAAAAGCGCTTTTTCTGACTAATCCGACAGCTTCTTTCATCAACGGCGCACCGTTGTTACCCACGCCCGTGTCGAAAATACCCACATCGGTGCAAAAGCGCGTGCTTGAGACGCGCGTTCTAGAGCCATCGCGTAGAACAATCAATTCTGTTGATTATTACCATTGTGTTTATGAACTTTTATATCGAGTTATCGAGAGTAGCATTAGCCCTGTACCCACTTTATCGCCCTCCCAAGGAGCAACTCATCATGAAACGCCAATTACTGCTCAGTGTTGCACTCTCTGTCCTGGCCACCAGCGCTTTCGCCCTGCCAGCTGCAGAACAAGCCATCCCACAAGTCAAATCTGACGCTGTACACATCAGCCAGACCGTTGCCGAAGGTGGCCGCGATCGCCTGGAACAGAAAGGCCTGGTCGAAGGTGGCTCGGATCGCCTGCAAGAACGCAATGCCGTAGCTGAAGGCGGCCGCGATCGCCTGGAACAGAAAGGTCTGGTCGAAGGTGGCTCGGATCGTCTGCAAGAACGCAATGCCGTAGCTGAAGGCGGCCGCGATCGCCTGGAACAGAAAGGTCTGGTTGAAGGTGGTTCTGACCGTCTGCAAGAACGTAACGCCGTAGCTGAAGGCGGTTCCGACCGTCTGGCTGAAATGCATAAAGCTACGAGCTAAGCCTGTGCTGGCCCTGAAAAAAGCCCGATCCCCTGCGATCGGGCTTTGACTTTGTGTGACCCGCAACACCCTTGTCTCGCTTGAAGTTCGACGCCGGTAAAGTTGATTTGCTAGAGTGCGTCGCTGTCCTTGCCTACAAAGCCCACCCGCCCATGCTCCCCCGCGCCGAACAGAAGCAACAGACCCGCCTTGCCTTGATGGACGCAGCCCGCCATCTGATGGAGGGTGGACGAGGGTTTGGCAGCCTGAGCCTGCGGGAAGTGGCCAAGAGCGCTGGCATCGTGCCGACCGGTTTCTACCGTCACTTTGCCGATATGGACCAACTGGGCCTGGTGCTCGTCAGTGAGGTCGGCCAAACCTTCCGTGCCACCATCCGCCTGGTACGCCACAACGAATTCGTCATGGGCGGCATCATCGATGCCTCGGTGCGGATCTTTCTCGATGTGGTCGCGGCCAACCGTTCACAGTTTTTATTCCTCGCCCGCGAGCAATACGGCGGTTGCCTGGCCGTGCGCCAAGCCATCGGCGCCTTGCGCGAAGACATTACCTCGGACCTGGCGGCCGACCTGACGCTGATGCCCAAACTCCAGCACCTGGATGCCGAGGGTCTGCATGTGATGGCCGACCTGATCGTCAAGAGCGTGTTCGCCACCCTGCCCGACATCATCGACCCGCCCGCCGCCGCCCTGCCTGCACACCTCACACCCCAGGCCAAGATCACCCAGCAACTGCGCTTTATCTTTATCGGTCTCAAGCACTGGCAAGGCCTGGGCAGCACCGAATAGAGCGATCAACGCACCGCGTAGAAGCGTTTGGCGGTGGTGTAGTTCTTCTTCCAGTAGGTGTTGGCCAGCGAATCAATGCGGATGCTTTTGCCCGGGCGCGGTGAATGAATGAATTTGCCTTCGCCGATGTACAAGCCGACATGGCCAACCTGGCCGCTGCCATTGCCCCTGAAAAACACCGCATCGCCGGGTTGCAGCGCATCGCGCTTGATCGTTGCCGCCGTTGAGCGGTGCATCGCCGAGGTGGTGCGCGGGATAACAATATTGGCTTGGGTCTTGAACAGATAGACCAACAGACCGCTGCAATCGAACCCCTGATCCACCGATGCCCCTCCCAATTTGTAAGGCTTGCCCAACAATTCATAGGCGCGGTCGACAACGTTGTCGATGGCAGGCCTGGGCACGGAACTGAACGAGGCCAGTGACGTACCGCGTTTACTGACGTTGGCCCAGGACGATGACGTCAGCGCAAACAGGCCGACAATAACTACACCTAAAAATGACTTGAACATGATGAACGTCGCGATGGATTAAACAGGGGCGAAATCCTAGTGAAACGACGTAGAACGAGATGAACGGAAACTCTCAGATCGTTGTAAGACACATCCCAAAGCCCCTGAAGCCCGTAACCAACTGCACAACTTCGGCGCCAAAAGCCGCCACCGCGCACCAAAATGAGTCATGCCTCGCGCAACCTGTTGCCCCAATGAGTGGCAGACACTCGATTCCTACGTCGTTTTCCCACATCCAGCCAGATTGGCAAGCCCCTTGCTCTAGCCTGTTTATCGCTCATAGCTGGAAGCTTCCTGATGCTGGTGATCCACCGCCGAATCGCCCCCCAACCCGTCTGGGCCGCAGAGTTGTTGCTGAACTTCGACGCTCGCAGCAAAAGCCGCCTGCGCTGTTTCAGTGCCGAGGGAGAAGACGTCGGCCTGTTTCTGGAGCGTGGCCAGCCGCCGCTGCATGACGGAGAATTCCTACAGGCTGAAGACGGACGTGTCGTACGCGTCTGTGCTCGCCCTGAACAACTGCTGCATGTCACCTGCAGCAGCGCCTTCGAACTGACCCGCGCGGCCTATCACCTGGGCAACCGCCACGTGGCCCTGCAAGTGGGAGACGGCTGGCTGCGCCTGCTCGATGACTACGTGCTCAAGGCCATGCTGGAGCAATTGGGCGCCCATACCGAAACCCTCGAAGCACCGTTCCAGCCAGAACACGGCGCCTATGGTGGCGGTCATCATCACTCGCGCCACGGCGATGAAGACTTCAACTACCCGCCCAAACTGC
Source organism: Pseudomonas sp. 25 R 14 (assembly GCF_900004755.1). Taxonomy (NCBI): domain Bacteria; kingdom Pseudomonadati; phylum Pseudomonadota; class Gammaproteobacteria; order Pseudomonadales; family Pseudomonadaceae; genus Pseudomonas; species Pseudomonas sp. 25 R 14. The sequence goes on from NZ_CVTS01000033.1 coordinate 54,975, forward strand.
ATCAGTTCGGCGTGCGCCTGTGAACCCGGCCTGGGCGCTGTTGCGCCTGGCCAGTCCGCAATTGCCGATTGGCGGCTACAGCTATTCACAGGGCCTGGAAATGGCCGTGGAGAATGCCTGTGTCAGTGATGCCGACAGCGCCCGACGCTGGATCAGCGACCAGTTGCTGCTCAACCTGGCGCGCTTCGAAGCGCCGTTGCTGCTCGCCCATTGCCAGGCCGCCGCAGCCCAGGACTGGGCGCGCCTGCGCCAACTCTGCGAGGAGCATCGCGCCAGCCGCGAAACCCGTGAGTTGTTCCAGGAGAGCCGGCAGATGGGCTATTCCCTGCAACAACTGCTCAATGGCTTGCCGGAGTTGGATGAAGCCGCCCGCGATTTTCTTACGGCAACCCGCGAGCCGCATTTGGCCCTGGGCTGGGCGCTCGCGGCTCGCGCCTGGACGATCAGCCCCGACGATGCCCTGGCCGCCTGGCTCTGGAGCTGGCTGGAAAACCAATTGGCCGTGCTGATGAAAACCCTGCCCCTGGGCCAGCAAGCCGCCCAACGCCTGACCAGCGAACTGCTGCCCCTGCTGCAACAGGCCCAGCAGGACGCCAGCCAGCGCGACCCTCATCATTTTGGCAGTGCCGCATTCGGCCTGTCCCTGGCATGCATGGCCCACGAGCGCCAGTACAGCCGCCTGTTCCGTTCCTAGGAGAGCCCCATGAACACACAACCCCTGCGCGTCGGTATCGGCGGCCCCGTTGGCTCCGGCAAGACCGCCTTGACCCTGGCGCTGTGCCTGGCCCTGCGTGATCGCTACAACCTGGCGGTGGTCACCAACGACATCTACACCCGCGAAGACGCCGACTTTCTGGTGCGCAACCAGGCCCTGGCGCCCGAGCGGATCATTGGCGTGGAAACCGGCGGCTGCCCGCACACGGCGATCCGTGAAGATGCATCGATCAATCTCGAAGCGGTTGATCAACTGAACCGACGCTTTCCCGGCCTCGACCTGATCCTGGTGGAGTCGGGCGGCGACAACCTCTCAGCCACCTTCAGCCCCGAACTGTCAGACCTGACCATCTATGTGATCGATGTATCAGCCGGCGACAAACTACCGCGCAAAGGTGGACCGGGAATCTGCAAGTCCGACCTGCTGGTGATCAACAAGATCGACCTGGCGCCACTGGTCGGGGCCTCGCTGGAGCTGATGAACAGCGACACCCAGCGCATGCGCAATGGCAAACCCTTTGTGTTCAGCAACCAGAAAACCGGCGTCGGCCTCGACGAAATCGTCGCCTTTATCGAACGCCAGGGCCTGCTGACCGCAGCCTGATCCCTCTTATCAAGGAGCTGTCTTATGAGCCTCAACAAACTGTTTGCCACCCTCGCCCTGCTACTGGTCCCGGCCCTGGCCTTTGCCCATCCGGGTCACGGCGACAATGGTCTGGTAGCCGGCATCAGCCATCCCCTCGGCGGTCTCGACCATTTGCTGGCGATGCTGGCCGTCGGCCTGTGGGCGGCGCAGCAACAAGGCGCGGCGCGCTGGGCCCTGCCTTGCACCTTTGTCGGCACCATGCTGCTCGGTGGCGTGCTCGGTTTTGAAGGGTTGGCCTTGCCGGCCCTGGAAAGCGGGATTGCCGCGTCGGTACTGGCCCTGGGCCTGGCGGTGGCTTTGGCGATTCGTCCGCCGGTGGCGGTGGCGGTAGCTGCAACAGCCGTGTTTGCCCTGTTCCACGGCGTGGCTCACGGCCTGGAACTGCCGGATATGACCAGCCCGTGGGCGTATGCAGCCGGGTTCGTGGGGGCGACGGCTGTGCTGCACGCGGCGGGTTATGCAGTGGTGCGCTTTCTGCCGGCTGCGGCGGCGCCGCTGGTGCGGGTGGCAGGGGCCGCTTCGGCGGCGACTGGGGGTTGGTTGCTCGTCGGGTGACGAGAGCAGCAAGCTTCAAGCGTTCAGCGGCAAGTAAAGAGCTGTTGAGCTTTCACTTGCCGCTTAAAGCTTGAAGCTTGCCAGTGCCCCTCTGCTACCATGCGCGGCAAACACCCCTGCCGTGACGACGCCAGCCGATGCCCATCGCTCCAAGCTCTGCCAACAAGCCTCAACTGAACGCTGTGCTCACGCACTTCAACGACCTGATCGTGCCGCTCTGGCAGGGCCCAGGCTGGAATGCCGAGTTGGCGTTGCCCTATGAAGCACTGGATGCCGATCACCAGCCATTGGCCCCGCAGCGCTACCGCGCCATGGCCTGCGCCCGGCAGCTGTATGTGTTTGCCAGCCTGATCGGCGAGCCCGGCAAGGACTTTGCGCAAGAACGTGCAGCGGCGTTGTTCCGCTCGCTGCAACGGCACTTCCACGACGCCGAGCACGGTGGCTGGTTCTACAGCATCGACCCCCACGGCAAGCCGCTGGACAAGCGCAAAGACCTGTATACCCACGCGTTTATCATCTTCGCCTGCGCCCATTACTGGGCCAAGGTCCGCGAGCCGCTGGTGGAGTCGGTGCTCAACGCCGCCCTGGAAGTGGTCGCCGAGCGCTTTGCCACGGGCGACGGCTTGTATGAGGCCGTATTGGAGCGCAACTGGTCGTCCCTCAAGTCCGGCCCGCTGCAAAACCCGCTGATGCATCTGGCCGAAGGTTTCCTCGCCACCCTCGCGGTACGTGAAGACCCTGCGGTGCAACAGGCCCTGCTGGCACTGGCGACGGCCATGCAGCAACGCTTTATCGACCGTCAGCACGGCGTGATGATGGAAAAGCCCCTGGGTGCTGTGGATAACTGGTTCGAGCCGGGGCACCAGTTCGAGTGGTTCTTCCTGCTGGAGTCCTCGCCTGTGCTGCGCGGCACGCCCCTGCACGCTTCGCTGAGCCGGGCGTTTGCCTATGCCGAGCAGATGGGTGTGGATAACGTGAGCGGCGCAGTCAGCGGGATGCTGGCACTCGATGGCAGCGTGCGCGACGGCACCCAGCGGATCTGGGCCCAGGCCGAATATCTGCGCGCGCTGACGCTGCGGCCAGGCAGCGAGGCGGTGCTGGAGCGCCAGTTGCTGGCGTTGCAGCAGCATTTCCTGCATGCAAAGGGCTGGAATGAGTGCCTGGATGCCAAGGGTGAGGTAAGCCGGCGGGATATGCCGTCGACTACGCCCTACCATTTGGCGACGTGCTATCAGGGCCTGATCGAATTTTTCGGCTGATCTTTCCGGCCCCATCGCGAGCAAGCCCGCTCCCACACTTGAATGGGTTCACACATCAAAATGTAGGAGCTGGCTTGCCTGCGATAGCCTCACCTCGGTCTAACTGACTATCAGGCAATCCACTTGCGATCCCCGGTAAAGCTGATGGTCAACCAGCGCGCCTTGTCCGCCGCGCCCAGCCCTGTGGATATCTCTTCACGCAGCTCATCGAGTGTCGCAACCTTATCCACCGGGTAATCGGCCGGCAACACCACATGAATCTCGATAAACCGCGCCCGCCCGTGTTTCTGCACGTAGGACACATAGTCATCGAAGCCATGCCGGGCCTGGGCCGCATCCATCACTTCGCGCACCTTGTCGTCCAACTGGTCCGGGGCAATCCCCAGCACATCGCGCAAGGCCGGGCGCAGGATCTTCAAGGCCGGCGCCAGCATGCTCAGGGCCAGCAGGATCAGGATCAAGGGGTCGACATACACCGCCCACTCGCCATAGCCCTGGGACTTGAGCAGCAACGCAGCGAGGAAGCTCACCAGCAGGCCCACGGAGAGCATGGCGTCCACCAGCCAACTGATGTTGTCGAACTGGATCAACGACGACTTGAGCGTGCGATTGCGGTAGCGCACGTAGAAGAAATAGGCGAACTCGACCACGGTAAACACCGCGGCATAGATGATCACCAGCCCCAACTCGATCTCGCGCCCGCCATTGATAATGCCGAACACCCCGTTGAGAAACGCGTAGATAGCAATCAGTAGCAGGAAACTGCCCTCGATCAGCAACACCATGGGCTCCAGGTGCCAGTAGCCGAACTGGAAGCGCTCGTTGCTTTTCTTGGCGATCAGCTTGGCCGTGATCAGCATCAGCACCTTGATAAAGGTTGCGATCAGCGAGAAAAAGCCATCGAACAAAATGGATTGGGCGCCTGATATCACACCCGTGACAATCCCGGCGATCGCCACGGCGAACATCAGGATGGTCGATTGTTTGAGCAGTGCCTGCTCACCTCGGTTACTCACATATCCTCCTGTCAAAACCTTTAAACCGCTGGGTGCGGTGGGGTTTTCAGGAGTGGAGTGTACCTTATGCCCTGTTTTGACCGATCTGACGCCTTCGCGAGCAAGCCCGCACACATTTGGATTTGTGAATGCAGTCGAATGTGTGTGTGGGTTTGCTCGCGAAACAGGCGGCGCGGTCTCAAGCCTTACTTGGCCCCACGCTCAATCGCAAACCCAGCCCAGGTCTGGCTCACCGGCATCAGTTCCAGGCGGTTGATGTTCACGTGCGCCGGGGTGTTCATCACCCAAAAGATGGTGTCGGCAATGTCCTGCGGCTGGATCGGCTCGGCGCCGGCGTAGGTGGCGTCGTAACGCGCCTGGTCACCGCCAAAGCGCACCAGGGAGAACTCGCTTTCGCACAGCCCCGGTTCGATGTTGGTCACGCGCACGCCGGTGCCTTGCAGGTCGCAGCGCAGGTTCAGGGAGAACTGTTTGACGAACGCCTTGGAGCCGCCATACACGTGGCTGCCCGGGTATGGGTAATTGCCGGCGATGGAGCCCAGGTTGATGATCCCAGCGCCACGGCCATGGGCGATCAGGCGCGGCAGCAGCAGGCTGGTGGTGGTCAGCAGGCCTTTGATATTGGTGTCGACCATGGTTTCCCAATCGTCGAGGCTGCATTTGGGCGCAGGATCCGTGCCCACCGCCAGGCCCGCATTGTTGATCAGCCCGCGCAGCTTGCTGAACGACGGTGGCAGGCTGGCAATCGCCTCTTCCATGCCCTTGCGGTCACGCACGTCCACCACCAGGCCATGCACCTCGGTCTGCTTGGAAAGCTCTTCGACCAGGGCATTCAAGCGCTCGGCACGACGACCGGTGAGCACCAGTTTCCAGCCGGCCTCGGCAAAGCGACGGGCACAGGCTTCGCCGAAACCTGAGGTTGCGCCAGTAATAAACAGCGTGTTGGACATGGTGTTCTCCTTGCAGGCATCGGGAAAAAATCAGCCAGCAGAATGCCCTTACCCCGCCGTCCCGGCAACCGCTAAGCGCACAACTTGATACACCCTTGATCATTTTTTAACCATCTTGACCAATGCCCTATGAACCGTGGCTTACAGCCATGTGCGCGCAGGTTATCCACAGCTGCGCCCACAGTCTTTGGGGGCAAGTACGAAACCCTGCAGGCCGCTGAGTACGAGGCTTTCAGGGCGATTCAAAAAGTTTTTTGCTTGACCTTGGACCGGCCATATGTAGGCCTCTGCAAAAGGATGTGTCGAGGGGCATGGCTCCAGGCCAGTAAAACCGGCCTCTACGGAGGTCTTTCCAGAGTTTAACCACAGACTTATCCACAGGCCTGAGCGTCATCTTTCGGTCATTCACCTGTGTCTTTGAACAGGTTGACAAAACCTGCCGGGCCCCACAAAAAAGCGCCTGTTCAAAAAACAACCACCGCGCTGTAAGCCTCGTAAATAAAGGCTTGCAGCCAGCTACTCCCATGTTACCCACAGCCGGTTCCACAGCGGATGGGGACAAGTCATTTGTGTGACAAAACAGGGATTTGCGGCGGCTATATGTCGCGCTTTCGGAGGTGTGTGGATTTGTTTTCCACAATTTGCCGGAGGGTCTGCGCACGCCCCAAGAATGTAAGAGCCAACTTTATGTGGGAGCCGGGCTTGCCCGCGATGGCATCACCTCGGTTTACCTGAAATACCGAGGTGTATGCATCGCAGGCAAGCCAGCTCCCACACAAGCTGGCGCCTAGGGTGGTGGCGGATTAATGCCCGCCGAGGTAGGCGTTGCGCACTTCCTCGTTGACTAGCAGCTCCTTGCCGCTGCCTGTGAGGCGAATCTCGCCGTTGACCATCACATACGCCCGGTCAGACAGGCGCAACGCGTGGTTGGCGTTCTGCTCCACCAGGAAGATGGTCATGCCGGTGGCGGCCAGTTCGCGCAGGGTGGCAAAAATCTGCTTCACCACGATCGGCGCCAACCCCAGGCTCGGCTCATCGAGCAGCAACAGCTTGGGCCGGCTCATCAGCGCCCGGGCGATGGCGAGCATTTGCTGCTCGCCACCGGACATGGTCATTGCGCGCTGGTTGCGCCGTTCCTTGAGCCGTGGAAACAGCTCGAACATGCGTTGCATATCTTCGCTGGCGTGCTTGTCACCGATGGGGATGGTGCCCATCAGCAGGTTTTCCTCGACGGTCATGTCGGGGAACACTCGCCGCCCTTCCGGAGACTGGGCGATACCGTTGGAAGCGATGTAGTGGGACGACTTGTGGGTAATGTCCACGCCCTGGTACAGGATCTGCCCCGACTCGGCCCGTGGCTGGCCAAAGATCGACATCAATAGCGTGGACTTGCCCGCGCCGTTGGAGCCGATCAGGCTGACGGTTTCGCCTTCGTCGATGTGCAACGAGACTTTCTTCAAGGCCTGGATCGGGCCATAAAACACGTCCAGGTCCTTCATTTCGAGGATAGGTGTACTCATACCAACTCCTCTTCATCGGCGCCCAGGTAGGCCGCGATCACTTTCGGGTCGTTGCGGATCGCTTCCGGCCCGCCCTCGGCGATGACGTTGCCGTGGTCCAGCACCACGATGTGGTCGGAAATACTCATCACCATGCCCATGTCATGTTCAATCAAGACCACTGTGAGGTCGTGTTCGTCGCGCAGCAGGCGAATCATCGCGCTGAGGGCTTCGGTTTCCTGGGGGTTGAGGCCCGCAGCCGGTTCGTCGAGGCAGATGATCTGCGGCCGGGTGCACATGGCGCGGGCGATTTCCAGGCGGCGCTGCTGGCCGTAGGACAACTCGCCAGCCAGGCGGTTGGCACAGTCCACCAGGTCCACCACCTCCAGCCAGTAGAATGCATGGTCGAGGGCATCGCTTTCCGCCTTGCGGTAGCCCTTGGTGTTGAGAATGCCTGCCAGCATGTTGCGGTTGACCCACATGTGCTGGGCCACCAGCAGGTTTTCCACCACCGACATTTCCTTGAACAGGCGAATGTTCTGGAACGTCCGGGCCAGGCCGGCGCGGTTCACCAGGTGGGTACCGCCGAACATCTTGTAGTACACCCGACTGAAAAAGCTCTTGGGCGAAACAAAGTCGGTGGGTTTGAAGCGCTCGCCAAGCAACTGGATCACATTGGTCTGCTTGCCACGGATGTTGAGTTCGATCTTGCCGCCGCTGGCCGTATAGAAACCGGTCAGGCAGTTGAACACCGTGGTCTTGCCAGCACCGTTGGGGCCAATCAGGGCGAAGATCGAGTTGCGCTCGACCTTGAGGCTCACATCGCTCAAGGCCTTGATGCCACCGAAGTGCATCATCAGGTGTTCCACGTTGAGAACGACTTCCTTGCTCATGGCGCCACCCCCTTGCGTGGTGTCACCCCGGTTCGGCTGATCCGGATCAAGCCGCGTGGGCGCCAGATCATCATCACCACCATCAGCACGCCAAACAGCAGCACGCGGTACTCGGAGAAGCTACGCAGCAGTTCAGGTGCCACGGTCAGCACGAACGCGGCAATCACCACGCCCACCGTCGACCCCATGCCGCCCAGCACCACGATGGCGAGGATCAGCGCCGACTCGAAGAAGGTAAACGACGACGGGTTGACGAAGCCCTGGTAGCTGGCAAAAAACACCCCGGCCAGGCCAGCAGTGGACGCACCAATGGTGAACGCCGAAAGTTTCACCAGCACGTGGTTCAGGCCCATGGAGCGGCAGGCGATCTCATCCTCGCGCAAGGCTTCCCAGGCGCGGCCCACCGGCATGCGGGTCAGGCGGTGCTTGATGTACAGCACCAGCAGCACCACCAGAAACAGCACGATGTAGATGAACAGGAATTTCACGTTGGGGTTGTAGGCAATGCCGAAGAACTCATGGAACGGCACCCCGCCTTCCTTGGCACGCCGGCCGAATTCCAGGCCGAGGAACGTCGGCGATGGCACCGGCATACCGTTCGGCCCGCCGGTGAACGACAGCCAGTTGTTGAGCACCAGGCGGATGATTTCACCAAAACCCAGGGTCACGATGGCCAGGTAGTCACCGTGCATTCGCAACACCGGGAAGCCCAGTATGCACCCCGCAAGCGCAGCAGCGATGGCCGCCAGTGGCAGCACCGTCCAGAACCCCAGGCCCAGGTATTGATAACCCAGGGCCAGGCCATAGGCGCCGATGGCGTAGAACGCCACGTACCCCAGGTCGAGCAGCCCGGCCAGGCCGACCACGATGTTCAGGCCCAGGCCGAGCAACACGTAGATCAGCCCGAGGATCACCACGGTCAGCAGGTACTTGTTGGCAAAAAACGGAAAGACGATGGCGATCACGATCAGCGCCGGGATGATCCAGCGCAACCGCGACTTGTAGTCCGGCGCCAGCACATGCACGCCGGAGCCCGAGGTTTCAAAACCCTGGAGAATCTTCAAGCCCTTGGGGGTTTGCAGGAACAGGCTCATGACCAGGCGCCCGACCATCACGATGGCCACCAGCAAGCCCACGCGGGCCGGTTCCAGGTTGAAGCTGTAGCCGTCCAGGACCACGCCGACGATGGGCCCGAACACGATCAGGGAAATCAGCCCGGCGAGGACTGCATCGACCACACTTTTCTTGATATCGATAGATTTGGCTGCAGACATGTTTACACCTTCGCCACGAGTGGGCGACCAAGCAGGCCCTGGGGACGGAAAATCAGAATCACCACCAGCAGGGAGAAACTGAACACGTCTTTGTAGTCAGAGTTGATCAACCCCGAGAACAGCGACTCGGAAATCCCCAGGATGATCCCGCCCAGCATCGCCCCGGGCAGGGAGCCGATGCCGCCAAGTACTGCGGCGGTAAATGCCTTGATGCCGATGATGAAGCCGGCATAGAAGTCGAACGTGCCGTAGTTCAGGGTGATCAGCACACCGGCCAGGGCCGCCATGGCGGCACCGATGACAAACACGTAGGAGATCACGCGGTCGGTGTTGATCCCCAGGATCGAGGCCATCTTGCGGTCTTGCTGGGTCGCGCGGCACATGCGGCCGAGCTTGGTGTACTTGATGATGTAGGTCAGCAGTGCCATGCCGGCAAAGGCCGCGACCAGGATAAAGACCTTGGTGTAGGTCAACTGCACGAACCCAGTGCCGATATCGACGCGCCAGGCGCCGGCCAGCAGGGTCGGAATGCCTTGTTGCTTGGCGCCCTGGGCGATCTGCGCGTAGTTCTGCAGGATCAACGAAATACCGATAGCGCTGATCAGCGGGGCCAGGCGGGTGGAGTTACGCAACGGTTTGTAGGCGACACGCTCGATGACCCAACCGTAGACGCCGGTGACCACCACGGTGAATATCAACGTGCCAAGGATGAGTAGCGGGAAGGATTCGAGGCCGAAGTAAGCCAGCAGTGCCAGACTGATCGCCGCGAGGTAAGCGGAAATCATATAAACCTCGCCGTGGGCGAAGTTGATCATGCCAATGATGCCATAGACCATTGTGTAGCCGATGGCGATCAGGCCATAGACCGACCCGAGGGTCAGGCCGTTGACCAGTTGCTGCAGGAAAATACCATCCATAACGCAATCTCACGCGGTGAGGACCTGCACACCGTTGGGTGTGCGGCCCTTCTGGAGGAAAACAGAGGCTTAGCAACGCTCCTTGTAGGAGCAAGCTTGCTCGCGAAAAACCCGAGAGCGATGCGGCATTCAGGATGCCTGCGTCATCGTTAACGCTCTTCGCGAGCAAGCTCGCTCCTACAGGAAGATGCCGTCAGTTCGGATTACTTCTGCTTTTCCAACTGGTGGTATTTGCCGTCCTTGTCCCACTGGTAAACCACGTAATCGGAGACCTTCAGGTCGCCCTTGGTGTCCCACTCCTTCTTGCCCATCACGGTTTGCACCGGGTTGGCTTTCAGCCACTTGGCCGCGTCTTCGCCCTTGTTGGACTTGGCGCCGTTGAAGCCAGCTGCCAGGGCCTGGATCGAAGCGTAGGCGTACAGGGTGTAGCCTTCTGGCTCAGTGCCATTCTTGCGGAACTCTTCCACCACCGCCTTGCTGTCGGGCAGCAGGCGCGGGTCAGCACCGAATGTCATGTAGACGCCATTGACGTACTGCGCACCACCGGCAGTGGCGACCAGTTCATCGGTCACTACACCATCGTCGGACATGAACTTGACGTCCTTGAGGCCCGCTTCACGGATCTGGCGCACCAGTGGACCGGCTTCCGGGTGCAAGCCGCCGAAGTAGACGACGTCGGCGCCCAGGGAACGGATCTTGGTGACCAGGGCGCTGAAGTCTTTCTCGCCACGGGTCAGGCCTTCTTCCAGCACCGGCTTGACGCCGCGCTTGGTCAACTGTGCCGCAGTGGCATCGGCCAGGCCTTTGCCGTAGGTGTCCTTGTCGTTGATGACCGCGACTTTCTTGCCCTTGAGCACATCGACGATGTAGTCACCGGCCACGATGCCTTGCTGGTCGTCACGCCCGCACATGCGGAACATGGCGCCCAGGCCACGCTCGGTGACTTGTGGGTTGGTGGAGCCTGGAGTGATTGCGATGATGCCCGCTTCGTCATACACCTCGGAGGCAGGAATGGTGTTCGACGAGCAGAAGTGCCCGACCACACCGATCACTTTGTCCTGGTCGGCCAGGCGGTTGGCCACGGCCACGGCCTGCTTGGGCTCGCACGCATCGTCGCCGGCCACCAGCTTGATCTGCTCGCCGTTGATCCCGCCGGCCTTGTTGATAACGTCAGCTGCCGCCTGGGCACCTTTCATGTACTGCTCACCGAAGGCAGCGTTGGCGCCGGTCATCGGCCCCGCTACGCCAATCTTCACATCAGCTTGAACAAACGTAGAAACACCCAGCGCGGCAGCTACCGCGAGGGCCAGGAAACCTTTCTTGTAAAACGTCTGGGACATGAGTGGTGCTCCGAGTTTTTTGTTGAATGGGCACTGCAATTTCACTTCAAACTTTCACTTGAAACCTTCACTAAAAGCTCAGAGCAAGCAGCGTGCCATTGCGTTTTTTTATTTCAGAAAGACACGGTGTCATTGTTATTACAGGTGTTTCGGTGCCTTTTTGGCGGGACGTGCAACCGTCTAGCCCGCAAAGGTGCAACCAATGGGTAAAAAGGGTGAAACCCGCTCGAAAAACTGATGTCAGCCAGCCATCAAGCGAACCCTTGTTCATCTGTAACCATGGGCGTAACGGAAGTGCACATTTACAGTGCGTCACTGCTACGACTCGCACCAATACAGATTAGTAGCCGGCTAAGAAAATGCCGGCTTTTGAGGGGTATTTCGCTGATCAGATGACAATTCGCAGACATTGGCCGGCGTGGTACAGCGAAAACCCAGCCTCGTACAGGCAACTGCGCAGGCCCACCCCGGCCAGCGGTTGCATGGGGGCGAACGGAATTGGCAGGGCCTGGGGATCCTGGTGGCACAAATAATCGGCAAATGCCTTGCCCACTACACTGCCCGTGGTCACACCACGCCCGTTGTAGCCAGTGACCGCCACCAAGCCGGGCGCAGGCTCGAAAAGGCGCATCAAGTGGTCCGGGGTGAAGGCGATGCAGCCGGTCCAGGTGTATTGCCAATCCACCGCCTTGAGAAACGGGAAATAATGCTGCTGCACACGGTCAGCCCAGGCCTTGAGGAACCACGCCGGCTTCTGGTTGCCATTGCCCAGGCTGCCCAGCAACAAACGCCCCTCGGCATCGCGGCGGATGCTGCTCAGCACCTGGCGCGTATCCCAGGAACCCTGGCCGCCCGGGAGGATTTGTTGCGCGGCGTCATCGCTCAATGGCGCCGAAGCCACTTGGTAGTAATAGCCGGGGAAAAAATTGCGCCGCAAATCCGTCCACTCACCTTCGGTGTAGGCATTGGAGGCGATCACCACTTGTGCAGCCTGCACCGCGCCCTGGGCAGTTTGCACAGACCAGTGCTGGCCCTGGCGCTCCAATTGAGTCACTGGGGAATGGTCGAACAACTGCCCGCCCAGGCCCACCGCCGCATTGGCCAGGCCGCTGGTGTAGGCCATCGGGTTCAAGGTACCGGCGCGCCGGTCGAGCAAGGCGGCGGCGATCTTTTTGGTGCCGGTGGCCTGCTCGCACGCAGCACCGGTCAACAGTTCGACGGGCGCGCCGCGGCGCTTCCATTGTTCCTCGCGGCTGCGCAGGTCGGCTTCGCCACGGGCGTTGTGCGCCATGTGCAAGGTGCCCTCACGGCGCAACTGGCAATCAATCTTGTACTTGTCGATCAGGCTGAACACCAGGGACGGTGCCGCACCGAGCATGCGGTTGAGCTGGCTACCCACCGCCGTGCCGAAACCGGCCTCGATCTCGTCCGGGGGGATCCACAGCCCGGCATTGACCAAGCCAACGTTACGCCCCGAACCGCCATGGCCGGTGCGATGGGCCTCCAGCACGCACACACTTTTACCTTGCTCCAGCAGATGGATGGCCGCTGACAAACCGGTGATACCGGCGCCGATCACGCACACATCGGCTTTTACTTCGCCCTTGAGCGCGGCGCGATCCGGCCGGCCAGGGGTCAGTAGTTCCCACAAACACGCTTCGCGTAATGGCATTGCCAGACTCCGGGATGAGACCTAACAAACAATTGTTGAACGGCAAACCCGATCAACTGTGGGAGCTGGCTTGCCTGCGATAGCGGTATTGGATTCGCCATCGCCATCGCAGGCAAGCCAGCTCCCACATTGACCGCATTTGGGCTGGAGGCTCAGTCGAAGGTAATGCCCTGCGCTAGCGGCAACTCCAGCGAATAGTTCACGGTATTGGTCTGGCGGCGCATGTACCCGCGCCACGCATCCGAGCCCGATTCACGCCCGCCACCGGTTTCTTTCTCGCCACCAAACGCGCCACCGATCTCTGCACCGCTCGGGCCGATATTGACGTTGGCGATCCCGCAGTCGCTGCCTACCGCCGACATGAATTGCTCGGCTTCGCGCACATCAGTGGTGAAGATGCATGACGACAGCCCCTGGGGCACTTCGTTGTTCAGGCGCAGGGCTTGGGCAAAATCGCGGTAGCCGATCACGTAGAGGATCGGCGCGAACGTTTCGCTGCGTACCACATCGCTCTGCTCGGGCATCTCCACAATCGCTGGCGAGACGTAGTAGCCATGGGGGAACTTATCTTCCAACTGGCGCTTGCCACCGAACACCCGACCACCTTCGCTCAAGGCCTGTTCCAGGGCGTCCTGCATGTTGTCGAAGCTGTGCTTGTCGATCAGCGGGCCGACCAGGTTGCCTTCCAGCGGATGGCCGATGCGCACCTTGGAATACGCCGCCTTGAGACGCGTGACGATCTCCTCCTTGACCGATTCATGGGCGATCAACCGACGCAGGCTGGTGCAACGCTGACCAGCGGTACCCACCGCGCTGAACAGGATGGCGCGCACGGCCATGTCCAGGTCGGCGCTTGGGCCGAGGATCATCGCGTTGTTGCCGCCCAGTTCAAGAATGCTGCGGGCAAACCGCGCGGCGACCTTGGGCGCCACTTCACGGCCCATGCGCGTGCTGCCGGTGGCGCTGATCAGCGCTACGCGCGGGTCGTCCACCAGGGCCGCGCCGGCATCGCGACCGCCAATGACCACCTGGCTGAGGTACGGTGGCGCGTCGCTGAAGTTCTTCGCTACCCGCTCGAACAAGGCCTGGCAGGCCAGGGCGGTGAGCGGGGTCTTTTCCGAGGGTTTCCAGATCACCGCGTTGCCGCACACCAGCGCCAGCGCGGTGTTCCACGCCCACACCGCGACCGGGAAGTTGAAGGCGCTGATCACGCCAACCACGCCCAGCGGGTGCCAGGTCTCACGCATATGGTGGCCCGGGCGCTCGGAGGCGATGGTCAAGCCGTACAACTGGCGCGACAGGCCCACGGCGAAGTCGCAGATGTCGATCATTTCCTGCACTTCACCCAGGCCTTCCTGGGTGATCTTGCCGGCTTCCCAGGACACCAGTTCGCCCAGGTCGGTCTTGTACTCACGCAGCAAGTCGCCGAACTGGCGCACCAGCTCACCGCGACGGGGTGCCGGCACCTTGCGCCAGGCGTCGAATGCATGCTCGGCGCGACTGACCTGCTGCTCGACCTCGGCGGCCCCTTCCCAGTGCACACTGGCGATGCGGCTGCCATCGATGGGTGAATGCACAGGCTGTTTACCGGCCTGGTACAACGCTGGGTCTACGCCGAGACGATCAAGCAATGCGGCAACCATGGGTCACTCCTTCAATCCACACAAAAATTGCGCCGCGGCCAACACGGCGATCCAGGCCTTATTTGTAGCCGGCCCGGGACTTACCAACAAACGACGATTAGGCGAGATATCATTCCGTTTATTCATGCCAAAACAAAAAAGAGGCAGGCCGTGCTCAATAAAAGACATTTGCCCTCGATCACCGCCCTGCAGTGCTTCGAGGCCGTGACCCGCCACCTGAGTTTCACCCGCGCCGCCGAGGAGCTGAACCTCACGCAGAGCGCCGTCAGCAAACAGGTCGCGCAGTTGGAAGAGTTGCTGCAGCACCTGCTGTTTCGCCGGGTGCGCCGCCGCTTGCAGATGACCCCTGCGGGCGACCTGTATCTGGTGGAAGTGCGCAAGATCCTCAGCCAGGTGGAAATGTCGACCCACTACCTGCGCTCCTACGGCGGCGAGACCGAAGTACTGCGGGTGTCCACGCCCTACACCTTCGGCGCGCGCTGGCTGGTCCCACGGCTCAAGGGCTGGCGCCTGCGCCACCCGCAGATCCACCTGGACCTGTGCAACGAGCAGACGCCGGATGAACTGCTGCAAGGCAAGGCTGACCTGGCCTTCTACTTCGGCGCAGGCTCGCGGCCGGGCACCGAGAGCCTCAAGCTGTTCAGTGAGGAACTGGTGCCGGTGTGCGCCCCAGAGAGCCTGCCCACCCAGCCTTTCACTGACCCCACGCAACTGAGCAACCTGGTGCTGCTGCAAAATGCCTCGCGCCCCCAGGGCTGGCACGACTGGTTCGCCAGCCTCGGTTACCAGACCGAGCACAGCTACCATGGGCCGCGCTTTGATACCTTCTATATGTGTATCCGCGCGGCCCAGGTGGGTTGTGGCGTGGCGCTGTTGCCACGGTTTTTGGTGGAAGAAGAGCTGGCGGATGGCAAGTTGGTGATCCCCTGGCAGCATGCAATGCCCAGCCAGGATGCGTACTACCTGGCGTACCCGGAGCATTCGGCGGAGGTGCCCAAGGTGCGGGACTTTGTGAAGTGGATGATGGAGCAGGTTGATTGATTCCCCCGCAGGAGCTGGCTTGCCAGCGATAGCGCCAGAGGCCACAACAAAAAAACCTCTGGCAAAACAACACAGGTCTATGCGCCACTAGCGCCATTCTTGTTTGGAGATTCCCGTTATGAGCGAGAGTGTGTTTGCCGATCGCATCGTGCAGAACCTGCTCGACACCGACTTCTACAAGCTGACCATGATGCAGGCGGTGCTGCACAACTACCCCAATGTGGAAGTTGAATGGGAATTCCGTTGCCGTAACAGCGAAGACCTGCGCCCTTATCTGGCAGAAATCCGCTACCAGATCGAGCGCCTGGCCGAGTTGAGCCTGAGCCCGGATCAACTGGGCTTTTTGGAACGTATCAGCTTCATGAAGCCGGACTTCCTGCGCTTCCTCGGTCTGTTTCGCTTCAACCTGCGCTATGTGCAGACCGGCATCGAGAACGGCGAGCTGTTTATCCGCCTGCGCGGCCCGTGGCTGCATGTGATCCTGTTTGAAGTGCCACTGCTGGCCATCGTCAGCGAAGTGCGCAACCGCTATCGCTACCAGACCATCATCCTGGAGCAGGCGCGCGAACAGCTGTATCGCAAGTTCGACTGGCTGAGCGCCAACGCCAGCAGCGATGAGCTGGCCGAATTGCAGGTCGCGGACTTCGGCACCCGGCGGCGCTTCTCCTACCGCGTGCAAGAGGAAGTGGTGAATGTGCTCAAGCACGACTTCCCCGGCCGTTTCGTCGGTACCAGCAACGTACATCTGGCCCGCGAGCTGGACATGAAGCCGCTGGGCACCATGGCCCACGAATGGATCATGGCCCACCAGCAACTGGGCCCGCGGCTGATCGACAGCCAGATCGCCGCCCTCGATTGCTGGGTCCGCGAGTACCGTGGCCTGCTGGGTATCGCCCTGACCGATTGCATCACCACCGATGCCTTCCTCAGCGATTTCGATCTGTACTTCGCCAAGCTGTTCGACGGCCTGCGCCACGACTCTGGCGATCCGGTGCAGTGGGCCGAAAAGGCCATCGCCCATTACCACAAGCTGGGCATCGAGCCGATGAGCAAGACCCTGGTGTTCTCCGACAGTCTGACGCTGCCCAAGGCCCTGGAGATTTTCCGGGCGCTGCGCGGGCGGATCAATGTCAGCTTTGGCATCGGTACCAACCTGACCTGTGACATTCCAGGTGTGGAACCGATGAGCATCGTGCTTAAAATGACCGCCTGCAATGGCCAGCCCGTGGCGAAGATCTCCGATGAAGCGGGCAAGACCCATTGCACGGATCCGAACTTCGTCGCCTATTTGCGCCACGTTTTCAAAGTACCTGCCATCTCTAGCGAGGAGTGAATCATGCAAGCCGTACAGCGTGAGATTGCCCAACAGCTCAAGGTTCAACCACCGTTCCAGGACCACGCCGCCCTTGCAGCGGAAGTGGCCCGGCGGATTACCTTTATCCAGGACTGTCTGCTCAATTCGGGGCTCAAGACCCTCGTGCTGGGCATCAGCGGCGGCGTCGACTCCCTGACCGCCGGCCTCCTGGCCCAACGGGCAATGAAAGAGCTGCGCGCCCTCAAAGGCGATGACGCTTACCGCTTTATCGCGGTGCGCCTGCCTTACGAGACCCAGTTCGACGAACACGATGCCCAGGCCAGCGTCGACTTTATCAACCCGGACGAGCGCCACACCGTCAATATCGGCCCGGCGGTCAAGGCCCTGGCCAATGAAGTGGCGGCCTTCGAAGGCAAGGCGGCGGTGTCCCGTGACTTTGTGCTGGGCAATACCAAGGCGCGGATGCGCATGGTCGCGCAATACACCATCGCCGGCGCGGCGAGCGGCCTGGTGATCGGTACCGACCATGCGGCGGAAGCCGTGATGGGCTTTTTCACCAAGTTCGGGGACGGCGCCTGCGACCTGGCACCGTTGAGCGGCCTGGTGAAAAACCAGGTACGCGCGATTGCCCGGCACTTTGGTGCGCCTGAGTCGCTGGTGGAGAAGATCCCGACCGCCGACCTGGAAGACCTGTCACCGGGCAAGCCGGATGAAGCGTCCCATGGCGTGACCTATACCGAGATCGATGCGTTCCTGCACGGTGAGCCGGTGCGTGAAGAGGCGTTCAGGATTATCTGCGATACCTATCGCAAGACTGAACACAAGCGGGTGATGCCGTTTGCGCCGTGAGGTAGGCCGGGTGGTTGTGTATTGATTGTCAGACCGCTATCGCGGGCAAGCCCGCTCCCACATTTGAATGTATTCACACATCAAAATGTAGGAGCTGGCTTGCCTGCGATGAACGATAACGCGGTCTTGAGCCTTACTTCAGGGTCACAGTGCCTTTCATCATCGAGATGTGGCCTGGGAACGAGCAGAAGAACATGTATTTGCCATCAGCCTTGAGCTTGGACACGTCGAAGGTCACCGAGTCAGTCTCGCCAGCGCCGATGATCTTGGTATGGGCGATGATGCGGGTATCGCCTTCTTTCAAGTAGTTCTTGTCGATACCGGCGGCCATGCCATCGGTTGCAACCGGCTGCATATCAGCCTCAGTGGTCAACACCCAGTTGTGACCCATGACGTTCTTCGGCAGGTTGCCGGAGTGTT
Source organism: Pseudomonas sp. 25 R 14 (assembly GCF_900004755.1). Lineage (NCBI taxonomy): Bacteria > Pseudomonadati > Pseudomonadota > Gammaproteobacteria > Pseudomonadales > Pseudomonadaceae > Pseudomonas > Pseudomonas sp. 25 R 14. Next base: position 72,978 of record NZ_CVTS01000033.1, read on the forward strand.
TCAGATCAACGGTGAACGTCTTGCAGCTCTTGTCGATTTCAATGGCTTTGGTGTTGAAGGACATCTGGTCGGTGGAGTCGACGGTGACCTTGCACTCTGCAGCAAGCAACTGGCCGCTAGCCAGAGTCAGCAGGGAAACAGCAACGATTTTGGCAAACATGTGAATCTCCAAGGCAGGGTTTAGAAAACGCATATGCGACAAGGGTGCCTGAGGCAGGCAGATGTTCCAATGATCTGAATCAACAAATTGTATACAACTTTAGGCTATCAGACTGATCGACAGAATCAACCAGCCAAAGTGCCGCACGCCGCCTAAGATCGGTCCATCACCCCCTTTTGGAGTCCGAGCCATGCACCTCAATAGCCTGTTGCGCAGCCTGCTTGCCACTTACGCCTGTGGCGCCAGTGGTACTTACGAAACGGTTAATGTCGACTAACGTTTAATCTTGAGAGGCGATTCTGAAACCCGATTACCCCTTGGGGCGCGTTTAAAGGCAGAATAGCCGCCGCTCAACCTCACCTTCGACCCCAGAGGATCGCCCATGGCAAAACCTAATTACTCCTTCGCCAAACGTCAGAGAGACTTGGCCAAGGAACAGAAGAAAGAGGAAAAGCTGCAACGCAAGAAAGCTGCAGCTGACGAAGAAGCTGGCGCACTGAACCCGGATGCCGAAGGTGAAGTGGCTGCTGATGACACCGAGACCGCGAAAGACCCGGCTGAATAACACCTGTAGGAGCGAGCTTGCTCGCGAAGCGTTACAACGATAACGCGGACATCCTGGCTTTATGCGGTGCCCTTGCGTTTTTCGCGAGCAAGCTCGCTCCTACATTAATGGCATCACCGTTACCCGCACTTCCGGGTCATGGTTCCCTCCCCCCAGAATCACCCCCCGCAACGGCGAGACATCGGAAAAATCCCGGCCCCAGGCCAGGGTGATGTGCTCCAGTGCCGGCTGCACGTTGTTGGTCGGATCAAAATCCACCCAACCTGACACCGGGCAAAATACCGACACCCACGCGTGCGACGCATCGGCGCCGATCAGCCGTGGCTGGCCAGGCGGCGGCTGGGTCAGCAGGTAGCCACTGATGTAACGCGCCGCCAGGCCCCGTGAGCGCAGGCAAGCGAGCATCAGATGGGCAAAGTCCTGGCAAACCCCCCGTCGGCGCTCCAGCACCTCCACCAGCGGCGTGGCGACCTGGGTGGCTTCGGCATCGAAGGTGAACTCGCTGAAAATCTTCTCCATCAACGCCTGCACGCCCAACAACAGCGGACGACCGGCAGGAAAACAACTCTCGGAGAACTCGACGAAGGTTTTCTTCAGATGCACGTAGGGCGATTCAAAACGATAACGGCACGCCTCGATGGCCTCTGCCGACAACGGCTGGCTGCTGTAGGTCAGGCTGTCGCGAGTCTGGTCCCAGGGCGGTGACTGGCTGAAATCCAGCACCGGCCGGGCCAGCACTTCGACGGTCAAGCCGGCATTGACCAACAATTCATCATGGGGCCGCTCGAACGCCAGCCGGGTGATCGGGTTGCCAAACACGTCCAGCTCATCGCGGCGCGCAGTCGGTTCGGGGCTGATCTCCAATTGCCGCGAAGTGCAGCGCTGCCAGGCACAGGGGCGCGGCCACAAGTGCGCCAGCTGCTGGGCCAGGGACACCGGGCTGTCGTAGTGGTAATGGGTATCGTGGAAAATCTGGTAGCGCGCACTCATCACACAGACACCGTTTGCTGGCTGACATCATCCACATGGGCAAAATGGCGCAAGGCCAGGCGATCGGAAACTTGCCCGCTTTCATCGGCGACGGCCTGCAACAGGTCCGCCAGGCCATCGAGGGCCGCACGTACGCCGGCGTCGCCAAACAGCGGGTTCTCCAGGCAACCCAGGTCAAAGCGCGACAGGCGCTCCACCAGCGGCGCCAGGCCGGTCTCCCGCGGCACACCGAAGTCATCGTTGAGCCGGCGCAGGGTGCGGCTCACCAGTTTGAGCTGGAACAGCACTGCGTGGGGGTTCTGTTCATCCAGTAGCAACAGGTCCAGCACCGGAATCAATTGCGGCACCGCCAGGTAGCGCGAGCGGTAGGTGATGCTGCTGTTGCCCAGCTCCAGCAACCACTCCAGCCCGGCCTGATCGAACACCGCCACGCCGCGCAGGAAGGCCGCGAGGCTGCTGCTGAGAAATTGCAGGCGCTCGATACGCCGGCCCATCATCAAGAAACGCCAGCCTTCGTCGCGGGTCATGTCGTCCAGGGCAAAACCGGACAAGGCCGCCAGGGACATCACCAGACGGTTGAGGAAGTCCAGTAACTGGCCAAAGTCCGGGGTCTCGCTTTCCAGCTCCATGGCCTCGCGCTGCAACTCCACCAGAGCCTGCCAGTTCTCCCGGGACAACTTGCCGCGCACCTGGGACGCCGCCCACTGCAAACGCTGCAAATTGGCACGCAGGCTCGACGGCCAGTCATCACCGAGCAGGGCTTCCAGCAGCCGCTCTGGCAACTCACCCTCCTCCGGCAGCAGGCGCAGGCTTTCTCCAAGCTCCACGGCGGCCTGCAAGGCCAGCGGATCGTCACCGTCGACATAGCGGGCGAGGACGATCCGCAGCCAGCGTGCACTGTCATCACAGCGCTCACAGTAACGGCCGAACCAGAACAGGTTTTCCACCACCCGCGAGGGCAGGTACGGGTCGCGGCGCACCAGGTCGTGAGCGCCAATCACTCGCTGCGCCCGCCATTGTTCGCCACCTGGGGCGCGCTCGCCCAGGACCCAGGTGTCCTTGCTTGCCCCACCACGTTGCATCGACACCACTTCTGCGTCCGCCTGCGCCGCCACACGGGTCAGGCCGCCCGGCAACACCCGGTAGCCGTCTTCGCTGGCCACCGCGTACACGCGCATGCCGATGGCGCGATGCTGTAGATGATCGTCCACCGTGTGCCAGACCGGCGCCTGGGACAGTTGCGCCAACTCTTGCGCGACGTAGGCATAGGGGCGCGCCTGTATTCGTTCAGCCAGAGCCTGGCGTTGTTCCTGGTTCAGGTCGCGACCAAACACCGGAGCAAAACTTTGCGAGGGAAACGCCGGCTTGATCAGCAGCTCCGGGAGCTTTTCCAGGGCTTCAGCCAGCACCGGCGCCTCGCCGCACCACCAGGTGGCGATGGACGGCAGGATCAGTTCTTCGCCAAACAGAAACTGATTGATCTTCGGCAAAAAACCCAGCAAGCCGGGAGACTCCAGCACGCCGGCGCCCAAGGCGTTGGCCACCAGTACATTGCCCTGGCGCACCGCATCCAACAGGCCGGGCACGCCCAGGGCCGAGTCGGTGCGCAGCTCCAGCGGGTCGCAAAAATCATCGTCCAGCCGCCGCATGATCGCGTGTACACGGCGCAGGCCGCTGAGGGTCTTGAGGTACACCGTACTGTCGCGCACCGTCAGGTCGCCGCCTTCTACCAGTGGGTAACCGAGCTGGCGGGCCAGGTACAGGTGTTCGAAATAGCTTTCGTTGAACCGTCCCGGGGTCAGCAGCACGATCAGCGGCGGCTGGTCATCGCCCGGCGCCTGGCGGGCCAGGGTTTCCTGCAGGGTGCGGAAAAAGCCGGTGAGGTGCTGCACTTGCAAGTCGCGATACAGGTCCGGGAACGCACGGGACACGATGGTCCGGTTTTCCAGGGCGTAGCCGGCGCCGGACGGCGCCTGGGTGCGATCCGCCGTGACCCACCAGCGACCGTCCGGGGTGCGCGCCAGGTCCACCGCATACAGGTGCAGGAACACGCCATCGGGCGGCTGGATGCCCTGGCACGGCCACAGGTAATTGTTATGCCCGAACACCAGCTCTGCTGGCAGCAAACCTTCGGCAATCAGACGTTGCGGGCCGTACAGGTCGGCCAGCACGGCGTTGAGCAACCGTGCGCGCTGGGCGATGCCCGCGGACAAATGCGCCCACTCATCCGCCGCCAATACGTGCGGCAGCAAGTCCAGCTCCCAGGGGCGGTCCGCGCCCTTGGGGTCGGCGTAGACGTTGTAGGTCACGCCGTTTTCCTGGATCTGGCGGGTCAGCAACGCCTGGCGCTGGGCCAGTTGTGCCGGGGTGCTGCGCTGCAGATGGTCAAGCAAGCGCCGCCAATGGGTACGGACGGCACCGCTGTCGTCCAGCAGTTCGTGATAAGTGCCCGCAGTCAGCGGGTAACGGTCGAGCAAGTCGGACATGGAACGCTCGGCAGAGGCAAGGGGGCTCAGATTAACTCACAAACACTGCAAATCTACTGTAGGAGCTGGCTTGCCGGCTCCTACAGTAGGATTGTATTTAGTCATTTTTATGGGGAAACCGCCGCAGATCCAGGGTCATTGGCAACTCGTCGTTCACGACCACCGGCGGTACTGGCAGCGTCCCGGGGCTATGCCCCAAGCGGAAAAACCGCGCCATGCGCCGGCTCTCGGCTTCATTGGCATTGACCGGCAGGCTGTCGTAATTGCGCCCGCCCGGATGGGCCACATGGTATTGGCAGCCGCCCAGGGAACGCTGCATCCAGGTATCGAGCAGATCAAACACCAGCGGCGCATGCACCGGGATGGTCGGCTGCAAGCAATTGGCCGGTTGCCAGGCGCGATAGCGCACGCCGGCGACAAACTCACCCACACGCCCGGTGGCATGCAGCGGCACGGCCACGCCGTTGCAGGTCAGCACATAGCGCTGCGGCGGCAAGCCGCTGAGTTTCACCTGCAAACGCTCAAGGGATGAGTCCACATAACGCACCGTCCCGCCCGCCGCGCCCTCCTCGCCCAGCACATGCCAGGGCTCCAGGGCCTGGCGCAGTTCCAGTTCGATACCGCTGACGGCATAGTCGCCGACCTTGGGAAAGCGGAACTCCAGGTGCGCGGCGAACCACTCGGCGCGCAGCGGGTAGCCGGCCGCGTTGAGGTCGACGATAACGTCGGCAAAGTCCTGCTCGATAAAGTGCGGCAGCAGGAAACGGTCGTGCAGTTCCGTGCCCCAGCGCGCCAGTTTCGGCGGCGCGTAGGGCTCGCGCCAAAAACGCGCCACCAGTGCCCGCAGCAGCAACTGCTGGGTCAGGCTCATGCGCGCGTGGGGCGGCATTTCAAAGGCACGCAGTTCCAGCAGGCCCAGGCGCCCGGTGGCGCCGTCGGGGGAGTAGAGCTTGTCGATGCAAAACTCGGCGCGATGGGTGTTGCCGGTGACGTCAATCAGCAGGTTGCGCAACAGCCGGTCCACCAACCAAGGTGGGCATTCCTCCCCAGGCTCGGGCATCTGCGCGAAGGCGATTTCCAGTTCATACAGCGCATCGTTGCGCGCCTCATCCACCCGTGGCGCCTGGGAGGTCGGGCCGATAAACAGGCCGGAAAACAGGTACGACAAGGACGGATGGTTGTGCCAATAGCTGATCAAACTGCGCAACAGGTCCGGGCGACGCAGGAACGGTGAGTCCTTGGGCGTGGCGCCGCCGAGCACAAAGTGGTTACCGCCACCGGTGCCGGTGTGACGCCCGTCGATCATGAATTTTTCGGTAGTCAGGCGGGTTTGCCGGGCCTCTTCATAGAGGAACTCGGTGCGCTCCACCAATTCATCCCAGGTCGCGGACGGCTGCACATTGACTTCGATTACGCCGGGGTCGGGCGTGACGCGGAAGTTGCTCAGGCGCGGATCGCTTGGCGGCTCGTAGCCTTCCAGCAGCACCGGGCAATGCAGTTCTTCGGCGCAGGCCTCGATGACCGCCACCAGCTCCAGGTAATCCTGGACCCGCTCCAGGGGCGGCATAAACAGATAGAGCCGACCTTCCCGCGCCTCGGCACACAAGGCGGTACGCGTCAGCCAGTCAGCCGACTCGTCGATCCTGGGCACCCGCTCTTCACTGGGAGCAGGCTCGCCAGGGGCCGGCGCCGTGACAGGCAATGGCGGCAGATCCTGATTGGGATCGGTCGGATGCACGAAGGGGTAGTCGGCCGCCGTCACCCACGGCTGCGAGGCCAATGGCAAACGATAGCCCAGCGGCGAATCCCCAGGCACCAGCCGGCAATGGTTGTCGCGCAGGTACCAGCGGCCGCTTTGCCAGCGATCATTGGCCGCCGTGCGCGCCAGCGGTAAAACCTGGCCAATGACTTTATCCAGGCCCTGGGTAAACACCTTGCGCAGTCGCGCACGCTCCAGTTCGTCGTCCAGTCGCGGGTCTTGGACACTGACATTCTGTGCCAGCGCACCCTCGCGCCACAGGTAGTAGAAATTGTCTTCGTAGGCCGGGAACACAAAGCGCGCCGGCAACTTCAGGCGCTCGGCGACACTGGCCAGAAAGCGCCCGGCCATCACCTCATCGGCGCCGTAGTCCTGCTGTTCATCGGCGATCAACGCGCTGTTGTGCCAGACCGGCACGCCATCGCGACGCCAATGGCAGTTGAGGGACCAACGCGGCAATTGCTCGCCGGGGTACCACTTGCCCTGGCCGAAATGCACCAGCCCCTTGGGCGCATAGTGCTTGCGCATGCGCTGGAACAACTCGGCAGACAGCCGACGCTTGTCCGGGCCCAGGGCGGCGGTGTTCCACTCGGCGCCGTCGGGGTCGTCGATGGAGACAAATGTCGGTTCGCCGCCCATGGTCAGGCGCACGTCGTCCTTGAGCAGGTCGCCATCAATCTGCCGCCCCAGCGCCTGGATCGCCAGCCACTGCTCTTCGGTGTAGGGCTTGGTGACACGTGGCGCTTCCCAGATACGCTCCACTGACATCTCGTGGGTAAATTCGCACTCGCAGGGCTCGACCAGACCACTGATAGGCGCCGCTGACGATGGATCAGGACTACAGGCCAGCGGGATATGCCCTTCACCAGCGAACAACCCGGACGTAGCATCCAGGCCAATCCAGCCCGCGCCCGGCAAATACACTTCGCACCAGGCGTGCAGGTCGGTGAAGTCCACCTCGGTGCCCGAGGGGCCGTCGAGGGCCTTGACGTCGGCGGTGAGCTGAATCAGGTAACCGGAAACAAACCGCGCCGCCAAGCCCAGGTTGCGCAGCAACTGCACCAGCAGCCAGGCCGAATCGCGGCACGAGCCGCTGGCGTTTTCCAGAGTGAACTCCGGGGTCTGTACGCCGGGCTCCATGCGGATCAGGTAGCCGATATCGGCAGCCAGGCGCTGATTGAGGCCAACCAGGAAGTCCACGGCTGGCAGTGGCGTGCGGTCGATACCGGCCAGGTACGCGGCGAACTTCGGCGTCAGCGGCAAGGTTTCCAGGTACGGCGCCAGCTCGCGCTGCTCATCGGCAGCGTAACTGAAGGGGATTTTTTCAGCGTAGGGCTCAAGGAAGAAATCGAACGGGTTGAACACCGCCATCTCGGCGACCAGATCCACCTCGATGCGCAGCTCATCGGTCTTTTCCGGGAAAACCAGCCGCGCCAGGTAATTGCCCTGGGGGTCTTGCTGCCAATTGATGAAATGCTGCTCGGGCAGCACTTTCAGCGCGTAGGACAGGATCCGCGTGCGGCTATGGGCCGCCGGGCGCAGGCGCACAATCTGCGGGCCAAGCTCCACAGCGCGGTCGTAGCGGTAATGCGTAACATGGTGCAACGCGACATGAATCGACACGGCGGCCTCCTGCGAGCCAGGGCATGGAAACAAAGCGCGCAAGACTTATGCCAGAGCGGCGGTCATTGCGTTTTATCGAGGGAGCCGGTGCAGTACAGCACCAAAACGGCGCCACGGCTGCGGTAATGGTGCAAGGGTTGCACACTATTGTGGCGAATGTGGGTGGGGCGGTATCGGTTTGGCGGCCAATGGGGTGGGGAATCACCTCGACTTCCTTATTATTGCCCGCTCATGTTTACGTCGCTTGCTAATGGCCGCCGATACTTTCCGGCGCATATGGTGAAGCTCTACGGCTTTTGCACACATTTCTCGATGGCGTTTACTGCGCAGCAGCAGCAGCCCAAGTACCGGCCAAAAGAAGCTTTCTGCGTAAATGAATGGGTGCGGCGAGAACTGAAAACCTGGCAAGGCAACCAATAGACAGGCGATGAAAAGGCCATACATGCCCCAGGCCCACTTCGGTCGCCCATAGGCGATCATGAAGTTGCAGTGTGTGATAAATAAAGCCAAGACCACGCAGGCATTTTCAGCAGCAGCATTTGATAACGATGGTAAATAATAATTTTCCACCAACACGACAACAGCAGTACTGCCGAAGAAACCTGAAAAAATTATGCCAATAAACACGGGGAAATTACGGACCAAAAAAGGACGAAGTGGCACGAGAAACTTCATTCTGATGTCTCCTCGTAGAGTCCGACCGCAATAGTCCGGATGTTGCCGGAACGCATGCTGCCAGTAATGCCCGATACGGCGCCAAGGGCATCAAGCATCTGCATGATGGTCCCGCGCCTTACTTCAGCCGAGGTGTAGCGCTTTGGCATCTCTCCAGCCATTTGTTTCAGCTTGATCATTTTCCGGGTCAATTCCGGATGGTTGATACTGAGTAACTCCCTGGTGAGCTTTACCCGCTCCTGTCGACTCAGCCCCTTGAGTACCTGGTGTGTGTTTTTCCCCGTTGCCTTTTTGAGCATGCTGACGAACCGAATCGTCGACAGCGCTGTGCTACCAGCACCTAACAACGAAGCAGCATCCAATCCGGTCGTTACGGCCTGATACCATTGATCGCTATCCAGAGCGTCATTACGGGCAGGGTCAGTCATTTCATTCCTGGTCCGGCGAGCGCCAATCACGCACTGGATCGAACTGGCTACTACTGACGTATAACTAATCACAGCAACCACACCCGTCGCCCCGAAGGTAAAAGGACTCAGCACCGAGCCCCCCAATATCACCAACCAACTGATCACCGCCGAACTACACGCCAACGCCGCATTAACCGCTTCAAACGCCACCTGCGACTCTCGCGGCTCGTTCTCCAGCCGCCGAGCGAACTCCACCCGCCCGACATATCTCGGCGCCTCCCGCAAAATCACCTTCTTCGGCGCAATGCTGCAAATCGGCTGAAACTCACGCAACACCACCACGCGCATTTGCGTATCGAGATACACCACCCCGGCCCCGACAATAGCGGGATCAGCGTCGATGGCCGCAAACAATCGGCGTAGGTCGATACTGCTTTCAACCCGTTGCCGCGTCATGGAATGGTCGATGGAGAAACCATCCCTCAATACACTGGAAGTCATCCTTTTACTCCTGAGTACACAAGAGCGCCGAGCGTAAAGACAGTGCATCGCTCAAGAATGTCGGATTTTTTCCTTTCTTCAGACAGCCACTTCCTGAACGTACCTCAAGGCCTTGCGGGCCTTACCGAGGATGGGAAAAAGTGCGCGTCCTTAACGACAAATACTGAGGCAGGGAGCAACGATGGCAACGGATATGTTTTTGAAACTGGGGGACATCAAGGGTGAATCCGGGGACCAGGCGCATCGCGATGAAATCGACGTCAGCGAATGGAGCTGGGGGATGTCGCAATCCGGATCCATGCACAGCGGAACCGGTGGTGGCGCGGGCAAGGTCAACATGCAGAACCTGTCCATCACCAAAACCGTGGACAAATCCTCGCCCAACCTGATGATGGCCTGCGCCACCGGAAAGCATTATCCAGAGGCCAGATTAACCGTGCGCAAGGCCGGCGGGGCCAGCGCTGTGGAGTATCTGGTGATCACGATGAAAGAAGTCATGATCGCGTCCTATCAGAGCGACGCGGTCACCACCAAGGATGTACTGAGCGAAATGATCAACCTGAACTTCGCCAAGATCGAAGTCAGCTATCAGCCGCAGAAGTCCGATGGCGGCAAGGATGGTGGGGCTATCAAGTTCGGCTGGAATATTCGCGAAAACATCAAAATCTGAAGGTATGAGCCAAGGTGTTTGCCCCCCTCAGTTGGTCTTGCCTACCGTGTTTTTTGCCTGGCGATTGCAGCCTTGCGCAATTGACGAATGTCGAAAAACTTCTGACGCATTACGCGATGGAGCTTGCTATTGAGCAGCAGTAGCGCCAGCAATGGAAACAGTAGGCTCAAACCATAGATTAACGAATGCTGCCGATCACTGATGGCGGGTAACACACCCAGGAAACACAGCCCCAAAAGCACCACCAGCGGCCACACCCATTGTGGACGCCCGCGCGCAATCATAAAGTTGCAGTGCACGATGAACAGAGTGAGCGCTATGCCCCCCAGGAAGGAATACTTGGTGTTGTCTGCCATGGAAAGGCTTGGCAAATAGCTGTCGAAAAACAACGGGACCGCAAACACCAGAGTAAAAATGGACGCGAATATAGCCCCCATAAAGACCGGAAAATACTTCGACAGAAAACTACGAATGCTGGGCAGCTCATTCATTGCTCGCGTTCCTAGTGCAGGCCACAGCAGTTGCTACCTTCTGAATAATGTTGAGGTTGTGAGGGGGCATCATTTTTTGCGCTGTGATTTCAAGGATTGGCGCAGACGACGGATCTCCAGAAGCTGACGGCGCATTTCCCTATGACGTTGACTATTGAACAACAACAGCCCCAGCAACGGAAACAACAGCCCTATTACATACGCAGCCATATGTGGCCGATAGCTATAGGTCGGCAGCACGACCAGAAAACAGACAACGTAGAAGGCTGCGATGGCCCAAGCCCCCCACTCTCGCCCTCTAATCATGACGAAATGGCTGAACGCCAAGAGCAATCCCAAGAAAACTGCCGCCAGAAAAGAATAGCGCGCCCGCTCTGGGTCACTGCGAAAAAATGTACTTGATGCCAGTGAAATTGCGACAGAGAGAGAGAAGCAGGCAAGGAAAAATGCGCATATAAACGCTGGAAAATACTGGGCTAAAAAAGCTTTCAGCGAACCTTGGCGATCCATCACTCAAGCTCCTCATACAGGCCAACTGCAACAGTTCGAATGTTGCCTGATAAGGCGCTCCCGGTAAAACCAATGGCAGCGCCCAGGGAATCTCTGATCTGCGTCACAGTAGCGTGATTGATCTCGGTCGCCGAATAGCGCTTGCTCAACTCACCGGAGCGCTGGCGCAGTTTCAAGAGCTTATTGCTCAAGCTTGGATCTTTCAGGCTTAGCAACTCCTTGGTGAGCGCCTTGCGTTGCTGACGGGTCAACCCCTTGGACAACTCGTACCAACTTCTGCCAGTCGTCACCTTTCGAGCCTGCAGCAGCCGAAGAGTCGTCAGAGTTGAGGCGCCGGCACCCAGCAGTGAAGCGGCGTCCAATACCGGCATTGCATAGCGATACCAGTCTTCGCTATCCATATCGTCGTTGGCTGCCGGGTCATTTAGTTCGTTGATAGTTCTCATGCCCCCGACTACACATTGCGCAGTACTGGCCGCTGCAGCAGTCGCGCCGATGCCCGTCACCACCAGGCTCGCGCCCCCCGTGAAAGGCACGGCGACTGTGCCGCTGAACACGACAATCCAACCGAGGATTGCACCCGCACAAGACAGGGTCGTATTGACCGCTTCCCCCACCAACCGAGACTCACGCGGGTTGTTTGTCACCTGCTGGGCAAACTGCGCCGGCGCAATGTACCTCTGCGCCTCACGTAAAATGATGCGCTTGGGCTTGATGCTGCAGATCGGCTTGAACTCGCGCAGAGTCACGACATTGAAGTCCGCATCGATATACACCACGCCCGCACCGACGATGCCGGGGTCGGCGTCGATGGCGGCGAACAGGCGGGGCAGGTTGATCTGGCTTTCGATGCGCTGGCGCGCCATGAACTGGGAGCGGTTGGAGTCCATGCCGATGTTGAGCAGGGGGTTGCTCATGGGGTGTTCTTCCTTGACGGGTTCGAGTGGCCGCAGAGGCCTCATTTCTGTAGGAGCGAGCTTGCTCGCGAAAAACTCACAAGCGCCGCGTTTGTCCAGGCAGCTCGCGTTATTGTTGACGTTTTTCGCGAGCAAGCTCGCTCCTACAGGTATGGCGGTTTAACGGGCGCCACCTTAACAAACAGGTTTCCCTGCCGCTAGAAAGCAAAACGCCAGCACGGAGGCTGGCGTTTGGCATTTCAGGCTGCAATCAACGCGGCACTACCGGCTTGCGCGCAGGCTTGCCGCCCTTGCCCTTGGCCGCATCAGCGCGCTCCTTGGCCGCCTGCTTGTTACGCGCCTGAGCTGCGGCCTTGGCCTGTTCGCGCTTGTCCCACGGGTTGCTACCGTCGCTGCCACGGGGTGGCAGGCCGGTGTGCTGGGTGAGGATCTTGGTGGTGGTTTCCTTGGCGACCTTATGGCTGCCCACCGGCGTCGAGTTCTTGCGACGGGCGCTCTGGTAGCTGTCAGTGCTCGGCTGGTGCAGCGGGATCAACTGGTCCTTGCCCGGCCCGATCAGGTCGGCGCGGCCCATGCGGGTCAGTGCTTCACGCAGCATCGGCCAGCCCTTCGGGTCGTGGTAGCGCAGGAAGGCCTTGTGCAGGCGGCGCTGGTCTTCGCTCTTGACGATGGTCACCGCATCGCTCTTGTAGGTGACCTTGCGCAGCGGGTTCTTGCCCGAGTGGTACATCGCGGTGGCGGTGGCCATCGGCGAGGGGTAGAACGCCTGCACCTGGTCGGCACGGAAGCCATTGCCCTTGAGCCACAGGGCCAGGTTCATCATGTCTTCATCGGTGGTGCCCGGGTGGGCGGCGATGAAGTACGGGATCAGATACTGTTCCTTGCCCGCTTCCTTGGTGTACTTCTCGAACATGCGCTTGAACTTGTCATAGCTGCCAATGCCCGGCTTCATCATCTGGTTGAGCGGACCTTCCTCGGTGTGTTCCGGGGCGATCTTCAGGTAGCCACCGACGTGGTGGGTCACCAGCTCCTTGACGTACTCCGGCGACTCGACAGCCAGGTCATAGCGCAGGCCGGAAGCGATCAAAATCTTCTTCACACCCGGCAACGCACGGGCGCTGCGGTACAGCTGGATCAAGGAGGAGTGGTCGGTGTTCAGGTTCGGGCAGATGCCCGGGAACACGCAGGATGGCTTGCGGCACGCAGATTCGATTTCCGGGCTCTTGCAGGCGATGCGGTACATGTTCGCGGTCGGGCCGCCGAGGTCGGAAATCACACCGGTGAAACCCGGGACCTTGTCACGGATCTCTTCGATCTCGCGAATGATCGACTCTTCGGAACGGTTCTGGATGATCCGGCCTTCGTGCTCGGTGATCGAGCAGAAGGTGCAGCCGCCGAAGCAGCCACGCATGATGTTCACCGAGAAGCGGATCATGTCGTAGGCCGGGATTTTCTCCTTGCCGTACACAGGATGCGGGACACGCGCGTAAGGCATGCCAAACACGTAGTCCATTTCTTCGGTGGTCATGGGAATGGGCGGCGGGTTGAACCACACGTCCACTTCACCATGCTTCTGCACCAGGGCGCGGGCGTTGCCAGGGTTGGTTTCCAGGTGGAGCACACGGTTGGCGTGGGCATACAGCACGGAGTCGCCACGGACTTTTTCCACGGACGGTAGACGAATGACCGTCTTGTCACGGGTCATGCGCGGGCTGGCCAGGATCTGTACGACCTTGGCCTCCTCCGGATCTTCAACCGGTCCCTTTTCCTGCTCGATGGCGCAGGCCTGGGTGTCCTGGGTATTCACGTACGGGTTGATGATCTTGTCGATCTTGCCCGGACGGTCGATACGGGTGGAGTCCACCTCGTACCAGCCTTCAGGCGTATCACGGCGAATGAACGCAGTGCCGCGCACGTCGGTGATGTCTTCGATCTTGTGGCCCCACGACAGGCGCTGGGCGACTTCGACAATCGCCCGCTCGGCGTTACCGTACAGCAGGATATCGGCGGTGGCGTCGATCAGGATCGAGTTGCGCACCCGGTCCTGCCAGTAGTCGTAATGGGCGATGCGGCGCAGGGAAGCCTCGATGCCGCCGAGTACGATCGGCACGTTCTTGTAGGCTTCCTTGCAGCGCTGGCTGTACACCAGGCTGGCGCGGTCCGGACGCTTGCCGGCCATGCCGCCCGGGGTGTAGGCGTCGTCGGAACGGATTTTCTTGTCGGCGGTGTAGCGGTTGATCATCGAGTCCATGTTGCCGGCCGCGACGCCGAAGAACAGATTCGGCTCGCCGAGCTTCATGAAGTCGTCTTTGGACTGCCAGTTGGGCTGGGCAATGATCCCGACGCGAAAGCCCTGGGACTCCAGCAGCCGGCCGATGATTGCCATGCCGAACGACGGATGGTCAACGTACGCATCACCGGTGACGATGATGATGTCGCATGAATCCCAGCCAAGCTGATCCATCTCCTCCCTGCTCATCGGCAGGAATGGCGCTGGGCCGAAACATTCGGCCCAGTACTTGGGATAGTCAAATAACGGCTTGGCTGTTTGCATGACGGTGACCGGTGTTGAGATGAAAAATCGCGGGCGCGGAATATAGCACAAATTTTGACCAATTCCGACGGTAATGGTCGGAATTGTGGAGCGCCCTGAATTGTGAATACATTTGAAATGTGGGAGCGGGCTTATTCGTCGTCGAAGTTATAGCTGCCCGGCGCAAGGTTTTCGAAACGCGTGTACTTGCCGATAAACGCCAGGCGCGTGGTGCCGATCGGGCCGTTCCGCTGCTTGCCGATAATGATCTCGGCGATGCCTTTATGCTCGGTCTCCGGGTGATAAACCTCATCCCGGTAAACGAACATAATTACGTCAGCATCCTGCTCGATCGCTCCGGATTCGCGCAAGTCAGAGTTGATCGGGCGCTTGTTCGGGCGTTGCTCCAGGGAGCGGTTGAGCTGCGAGAGCGCAACCACAGGGCAGTTGAATTCCTTGGCCAGGGCTTTGAGGGAGCGCGAGATTTCAGAAATCTCGTTGGTCCGGTTGTCGCCGCCAGAGCCAGGGATCTGCATCAGTTGCAGGTAGTCGATCATGATCAGGCCGACGTCGCCGTGTTCACGGACCAGGCGCCGAGTACGCGCGCGCATTTCCGACGGGCTGATGCCAGCGGTGTCGTCGATGAACAGCTTACGGTCGTTGAGCAGGTTGACCGCCGAGGTCAGGCGCGGCCAATCGTCGTCTTCGAGGCGACCGGCACGCACCTTGGTCTGGTCGATGCGGCCCAGGGACGAGAGCATCCGCATGATCAGCGATTCACCTGGCATCTCCAGGGAGTACACCAGTACGGCTTTCTCGCTGCGCAGTACCGCGTTTTCCACCAGGTTCATGGCAAAGGTGGTCTTACCCATGGACGGACGACCGGCGACGATGATCAAGTCAGCCGGTTGCAGGCCACTGGTCATGCCGTCGAGGTCGGTGTAGCCAGTGGACAGGCCGGTAATGGCGTTGTCGGTGTTGAACAGGGTATCGATTCGGTCGATGGCCTTGGTCAACAGGTCGTTGACGCTGACAGGGCCGCCAGTCTTCGGTCGCGCTTCGGCGATCTGGAAGATCTGCCGTTCGGCCTCATCGAGAATCTCTTCTGCCGTACGCCCTTCAGGGTTGAAGGCGCTGTCGGCGATTTCCGTAGCGATGCCAATCAACTGCCGCAAGGTGGCCCGTGCACGGACGATCTGCGCATAGGCCTTGATGTTGGCGACGGACGGTGTGTTTTTCGCCAGTTCACCAAGGTAGCCGAGACCGCCCACCTGTGAGGTCTGACCTTCCTTGTCCAATTGCTCGGCAAGGGTCACGACGTCGATGGGGGAGTTCAGATCGGCCAGCTTGGCAATGGCACGGAAGATCAGGCGGTGGTCATGGCGATAGAAGTCACCGTCCGAGACTTGATCGAGCACACGTTCCCAGGCGTTGTTGTCCAGCATCAAGCCACCGAGCACGGCCTGTTCGGCCTCGATGGAATGCGGCGGCACCTTCAGGGCAGCGGTTTGCAGATCGTATTGCTCAGGAGCGGAGATATCGTTCATGGCCACTTGAAATTAGGGGGTCTGAAAAAACAAAAGGCACGACCTGTAAACAGGATCGTGCCCGATGTTAACTGGCTGACACGCGAGGTGCCAGTCAGTTAGGTGCTTCTTAAGCTGCTACCACGACAACGCGTACGGTGGCTTCAACTTCAGCGTGCAGGTGCACGGCTACGTCGAATTCGCCTACGTTGCGGATGGTGCCGTTCGGCAGACGAACTTCGCTCTTCTGCACTTCAACGCCGGAGGCGGTCAGTGCGTCAGCGATGTCGTGAGTACCGATCGAACCGAACAGCTTGCCTTCGTCGCCAGCGGTGGCAGTGATAGTCACTTCCAGCTCGGCCAGTTGGGCAGCACGGGTTTCAGCCGAAGCTTTCTTGTCTGCTGCAGCTTTTTCCAGCTCAGCGCGACGCTCTTCAAACGCGGCCAGGTTGGCAGCGGTTGCAGCGGTGGCTTTGCCGTATGGCAGCAGGTAGTTACGACCGTAGCCGGCCTTAACGTTTACTTTGTCGCCCAGGTTGCCCAGGTTGGCGACTTTTTCCAGAAGGATCAGTTGCATGTGAAAATCCTCTAACTTTTAACCTTCACCGTTCGCGTTATCGGCGTCTTTCGGCGCCAGACGACCGCGAAAATCAATCAGGCCGTCGACAATGGCCAAGACCACGAGTAACGGATAGATCAGCTGCATAAACAGCAACAGCGTCACGTACAACCCCACCAGCCAGAACTTGGCCAGGCGCTTCTGCGCCACCAGCCCGTGTATCAGGGCCAGCCCGGCAATCACCAGCGGTACGCTGCACAACGGCGTCAACATGGCCATTTGCGGGCCGAAGTTCGGCCCTACAAGCATGCACGCCAGCAGCAACATCGCTGGGCCTGCGGGGATTCTGATACTGCGAAACTCGCGACCAAAACCACCCGGGTTATACAACAACGCCTGCCAGTAGCGCCCAAGAATCAGGCTCAGCACACTGACGATCTGCAACAGTGCCGCTATCAGGCCGGTCAGGACCGGGGCAATCAGTGTGGCCATGCGCGCTCGCTCATCTACCGACAATTGCTGGTAGAGATCCCCGAGGGCCAGTGGCAGGATTTTTACCAAATCCTGCGACAGCGCCTCGATTTGCGGGCGGAAAGCCGCGCCAAGCACCACTGAATACACCACTCCCAATGCCACGCTGACCAGCAGCGTACGGACCCAGGACTCACTTGCGCGCAGAACCAACGCAAGGCTCGACGACCCCAGCAGTACCAGAAGTACCCGTGGATCGTCGAATTGCAGCCACCAGATCAAGGCCGGCAGCAACCCCAGGGCAAGGACGCCCAAGGCGTCCTTCAAACCGCGCCGCAGCAGCACAAGGCTTCCTGCGGCAGCACCCAACCAATACAACAACGGCAACGCTGCACATCCAGCCACTACCAGAGTGGCCTGCACACGACCGCGCATGATGAACTCAGCTAAGGCGCGCATGCATTCAATCCCTTACTACTTGTCGACTGCCCGGTCTCAGCGGCCGTGGCTGTCGGTGTAGGCCAGCAGGGCCAGGAAGCGGGCGCGCTTGATAGCGGTGGCCAGCTGACGCTGATAACGAGCTTTGGTACCGGTGATACGGCTTGGAACAATTTTGCCGGTCTCGGATACGTAGGCTTTCAGAGTGTTGAGATCTTTGTAGTCGATCTCCTTCACTTCTTCAGCGGTGAAGCGGCAAAACTTACGACGACGGAAGAAACGTGCCATTTGATAGGCTCCTTAATAAGGTCCGTGGATTACTCGTCAGCGTTATCGCTGTTGTCGCTGTCATCACTATCAGCGCTTTCAGCGCCTTCGTGCTCAGGACGGTCGCGACGCTCACGGCGCTCACTGCGGTTTTCTTCAGCCTTGAGCATCTCGGATTGGCCGGTAACGGCTTCTTCGCGACGGATGACCAGGTTACGGATCACTGCATCGTTGTAGCGGAAGTTGTCTTCCAGCTCGGCCAGGGCCTTGCCAGTGCACTCAACGTTCAGCATCACGTAGTGAGCCTTGTGAACATTGTTGATTGCGTAGGCCAGTTGACGACGGCCCCAATCTTCCAGACGGTGGATTTTGCCGCCGTCTTCTTCGATCAGCTTGGTGTAACGCTCAACCATGCCGCCGACTTGCTCGCTTTGATCCGGGTGGACCAAAAAGATGATTTCGTAATGACGCATGAATGCTCCTTACGGGTTGTAGCCTGCCGCTCAAAAACGGTCAGACAAGGAGTGAATGACACTTAGGAATCTTGCCACTGGGAGGCACATGCGTGCCCGCCGGGAAGGCAAGGGGCGCAATTGTAGAGAAGGGGGAGAAAGGGCGCAAGGCAATTGGTGATTATTTGAACAATCTTTCAAACACTGCAAAACCAGTGTGGGAGCGGGCTTGCTCGCGAATACGTTAGGCCAGCCAACATTTATGGCGACTGACACTGCGCATTCGCGAGCAAGCCCGCTCCCACATTTGGACCTGCGCCAGACCGGATTACTTCTTGGTCTTGGCCTTGGCGCCACGCTGGCGCTGGGCTTCGAACAGGCAGACGCCCGTTGCGACTGAAACGTTGAGGCTGCTGACGCTACCGGCCATCGGCAAGTGCACCAGGTAGTCGCAATGCTCGCGGGTCAGGCGACGCATGCCCTTGCCTTCGGCGCCCATGATCAGGATGGTCGGGCCAGTGAGGTCCTGGTCATAAATGCTGACCTCAGCCTCCCCCGCCGTGCCCACGACCCACAAACCGCGCTGCTGGAGTTTTTCCAGGGTGCGCGCCAGGTTGGTCACGGCCACCAGCGGAATTACTTCCGCCGCGCCGCAGGCAACTTTACGTACAACCGGCGTCAAGGTAGCAGACTTGTCTTTAGGCACGATCACCGCCAACGCGCCGGCAGCATCTGCCGAACGCAGGCAGGCGCCGAGGTTGTGTGGGTCGGTCACGCCGTCCAGCACCAGCAACAGCGGCGCGCCTTCGGTACGGTCGAGCAGCTCGTCGAGCATCGCCTCGCCCCAGACCTGGCTCGGACTCACGTCCGCAACCACACCCTGGTGCACGCCTTCGACCCAGACGTCCATTTCACGACGCTCGGCCTGGCCGATGGCAACCTTGTTTTGGTTGGCCAGTTCGACCAGCGCTTGCACGCGCGGCTCACTGCGACCTTCCGCCAGCCATACCTGCTTGACGCGCTTAGGGTGGTGACGCAGCAACGCTTCTACGGCGTGCACGCCGTAGATTTTTTCCAGACTCATGACTTGGCCTTAGGTTTGCGCGACCCGCCGCTTTTCGCGGGGGCCGAACCCGCTTTAGGCGGGCCTTTACGGTGTTTACTCGGTTTGCTCGACGGCTTGTCGGCGCCCTGGGACTTTCCCCCAGACGCCGCTTTACCACCGCTTTTGGCTTCGTTGAGCAACTGTTGCTTCAACTCACGGCTTTTGCGCAGCTCGGCGTTTTTCGCCGCGGCATCGCTAGGACGGTAGGCGTCGCTGGCTTTTTCCTTGGTCGAAGAGCGACGAGCAGGCTTGGCAGCTGCTGGCTCGGCGGCGGCAGCCTTTGCAGGCGCGCCTTTTTTTGCCGGAGCGGTGGTTTCAGCGCCGCGCTTTTTGCGACCAATCGGCGCCTCGATGGTTTTTTCGGCCATCTCGAAGTCGATCTTGCGCTCATCGAGATCGACGCGCATGACCCGTACTTCCACGGTATCGCCCAAACGGAAGCTACGACCAGTGCGCTCGCCCGCCAGGCGGTGATGCACAGGGTCGAAGTGGTAGTAGTCACCCGGCAAGGCAGTGACGTGCACCAGGCCTTCGACGTAGATATCGGTCAGCTCGACGAACAGGCCAAAACCGGTCACGGCGGTGATCACGCCCGGGAACGACTCGCCCACGCGATCCTTCATGAACTCGCACTTGAGCCAGTTCACCACGTCACGGGTGGCTTCGTCGGCACGGCGTTCGCTCATGGAGCACTGCTCGCCCAACTGTTCCAGGGCCGCTTCGTCGTACGGATAGATCCGCGCCTTCGGAATGGTCATGGCACCGGCGCGCTTGACGTGCGGGGTGTTTTGCTTGGAGTGGATCACGCTGCGGATTGCGCGGTGCGTGAGCAGGTCCGGGTAACGGCGAATCGGCGAGGTGAAGTGGGTGTACGCCTCGTAATTCAGGCCGAAGTGGCCCTGGTTATCGGCGCTGTACACCGCCTGGCTCAAGGAGCGCAGCATCACGGTCTGGATCAGGTGGAAATCCGGACGGTCCTTGATGCTGGCCAACAGAGCCTGGTAGTCCTTCGGCGACGGACCGTCCTTGCCTTTGTGCAGGGACAGGCCGAGCTCACCGAGGAAGGCGCGCAGTTTTTCCAGACGCTCCGGCGGCGGGCCATCGTGGACCCGATACAGCGCAGGAATCTCGTGCTTTTTCAGGAACTCGGCGGTGGCCACGTTGGCCGCCAGCATGCATTCCTCGATCAGCTTGTGCGCGTCATTACGGGTAGTCGGCGTGATCTCGGCGATTTTGCGCTCGGAACCGAAGATGATCCGGGTTTCCTGGGTTTCAAAATCGATCGCGCCACGCACATGACGTGCGCCCAACAGCACCTTGTACAGCGAGTAGAGCTGCTTGAGGTGCGGAACTACGTCTGCATACTGGGTGCGCAAAGCCTTGGCTTCGCTGGTTTTCGGCGTTTCCAGGATGGTGCTGACCTTGTTGTAGGTCAGGCGCGCCTGGGAGTGGATCACCGCTTCGTAGAACTGGTAATCGGTCATTTCACCGGTTTTCGAGATAGTCATCTCGCACACCATGGCCAAACGGTCGACTTTCGGGTTCAGGGAGCACAGGCCGTTGGACAGCTGCTCAGGCAGCATCGGGATCACGCGCTCAGGGAAGTACACGGAGTTGCCGCGCACCTGGGCTTCGTTATCCAGGGCCGAACCGATCTTCACGTAGCTGGATACGTCGGCAATCGCGACGAACAACTTCCAGCCGCCGGAGAACAGGCGCAGCTTGCCAGGCTTGGCTTCGCAGTAGACCGCATCGTCGAAGTCGCGGGCATCTTCGCCGTCAATGGTGACGAACGGCAGATGGCGCAGGTCGATGCGTTTTTCTTTGTCTTTTTCTTCGACTTCCGGCTTGAGTTTGGCGGCTTCTTTAAGCACGGCCTCAGGCCAGACGTGGGGGATATCGTAGGTGCGCAGCGCAACGTCGATTTCCATGCCCGGCGCCATGTAGTTGCCGACCACTTCGACGATATCGCCCTGCGGCTGGAAGCGCGGGGTTGGCCAGTGGGTGATTTTCACCTCGACGAACTGACCGACCTTGGCGGCGCCATTACGGCCCGGGGTTACCAGCACTTCCTGCTGGACCTTCGGGTTGTCCGGAATCACAAAGCCGATGCCGCCTTCTTCGAAGTAACGACCGACGATGGACTCGTGGGCACGGGACACCACTTCGACGATCACGCCTTCACGGCGACCGCGACGGTCCAGGCCCGACACGCGCGCCAGGGCACGGTCGCCATCGAACACCAGGCGCATTTGCGCCGGGCTCATGAACAGGTCATCGCTGCCATCGTCAGGGATCAGGAAGCCGAAACCATCACGGTGACCGGCAATGCGGCCAAGGATCAGGTCGAGCTTGTCCACCGGCGCGTAAGTACCGCGACGGGTGTAGATCAACTGTGCATCGCGCTCCATGGCGCGCAGGCGGCGGCGCAGTGCTTCGAGTTGGTCTTCGGTGGTCAGACCGAATTCTTCAACCAGCTGCTCGCGGCTAGCAGGCGAACCCCGATCGGCGAGGTGCGCCAGGATCAGTTCACGGCTAGGAATAGGGTTTTCATATTTTTCCGCTTCACGAGCGGCCTCGGGATCGAGGGACTGCCAATCGGCCATTAGAGAGTTTTCACCTTGTCTATATGCGGGTTAGTTTGGCATACGCGTATTGAAACGGGAAATTTCCAGCAATAACTAGCCGGGAAATGCGTTTTATAGCCCCGGGAAACCACCTTGCGCGACCGCCTGCGAATTTTTCCAGGCTTTTTTGATGACGGGGGTTTACAGCTCAAAAGGCACTCCGTATAGTGCGCGCCATCGACGACGGCAACGTTGAAGATACTGCCCAGATGGTGAAATTGGTAGACACGCCAGCTTCAGGTGCTGGTGGCCGCAAGGCCGTGGAAGTTCGAGTCTTCTTCTGGGCACCAATTCAAAACTCAAGGTCATCCTTGAGTTTCACAAAAACCCGCGAAAGCGGGTTTTTGCGTTACAGGCCTTTGATTTTTAACTGAAAAGTTGATTTATAAAATCAAATCAGGGGTTTACAGATCAAAAAGCCCTCCGTATAGTTCGTCCCATCAACAGCGGCAACGTTGCTTGATAATGCCCAGGTGGTGAAATTGGTAGACACGCCAGCTTCAGGTGCTGGTGATCGCAAGGTCGTGGAAGTTCGAGTCTTCTCCTGGGCACCAAATTCAGATCAAACCCGCGAAAGCGGGTTTTTTCGTTTCCGGGGTTTAAAACCCCCGCCAGCCATTCCAGCCCTACCAGACTTGAGAAGGTTTATCGTTTATCCTTGTAAGAATTTGTTGCATACAAGTGAGGAACACCCCGGATGATGATCCGCGATACCCGTCTCAAGACATCCCTTCTGCGTGGCCTGACCATCACTCTGCTCGGCCTGAGCCTGCTCTCGCCCACCGCCTATTCCGCCGACAAGGTTGAACTGACCCTGTACAACGGCCAGCACAAGGAGGTCGGCGATGAACTCGCCAAGGCCTTCGAAGCCAAGACCGGCATTCACATCAATGTGCGCAAGGGCAGCAGCAATCAGCTGGCCAGCCAGGTCGTCGAAGAAGGCGAACGCTCCCCCGCCGATGTGATCTACACCGAAGAATCGCCACCACTGAACAAGCTCGGCGAACAAGGCCTGCTCGCGACCATCGATGCCAGCACGCTTGATGTCCTGCCCAAGGAATACGTAGCCGCCGACGGCGCCTGGATGGGCGTAACCGCACGTACCCGCGTCGTGGCCTTCAACCCGAAACTGATCAAGGAAGAAGAGCTGCCCAAGTCGGTACTGGATTTTGCCGGGCCAGAGTGGCAAGGCAAGGTTGGCTTCGTTCCCACCAGCGGTGCCTTCCAGGAACAAGCCGTCGCCATCCTCAAGATGCACGGGCGCGACGCCGCCGAAGAATGGCTGACCGGCCTGCGCGCGTTCGGCAAGGTCTACAGCAACAATATGGTTGCGCTAAAAGCCGTGGAAAATGGCGAAGTAGCCACAGTGCTGGTGAACAACTACTACTGGTTTGCCCTGAAAAAGGAAAAGACCAACCTGGATTCGCAACTGCACTACTTCACCGATGGCGATGCTGGCGGTCTGATTACCGTATCCGCAGCGGCAGCACTGAAGTCCAGCAAACATCCCAAGGAAGCCCAGCAGTTGCTGGCGTTCATGGCCAGCGAAGAAGGCCAGCGCGTGATTACCAACACGTCCGCCGAATACCCGTTGCGCAAAGGCATGGAATCCAATCGCGGCCTCAAGCCTTTCAGCGAACTGCAACCACCGAAAATCACCCCTGCCGACCTGGGCAATGCCGAAGAAGCCCTGGAGCTGGAACGTGAGGTTGGCCTGAACTGATGAACCCGCCGCTACCAACCCCCGCCTTGCGCGGGGGTTTTAGTCCAAGGCGCAAGCGCCCGTCAATCTGGTTGCTGTTGCCGGTTTTGCTATTGGTGGGCCTGAGCCTGTTGCCATTGGTGTATGTCGGCCTCAAGGCCTGGCAAGCCGGGTGGGCCGAGGCAGTGCATCTGCTGTGGCGACCGTATGTGTTCGGATTGCTGCGCAACACTTTGGCACTGATGATCGGCGTAACCGTGGCCTGCGCCGTGATCGGCCTGTCCCTGGCCTGGCTGCTGGAACGCAGCAATCTGCCGGGACGGCGGATCTGGGGGGTCATTCTGTGCCTGCCGTTTGCCGTACCGGCATTTGTCAGCAGCTTCACCTGGGTGTCATTGAGCGCCCAGTTCGAAGGCCTTGGCGGGGCGATCCTGGTGATGACCCTGTCCAAGTACCCACTGGTGTTCCTGCCGGTGGCGGCCACCCTGCGCAACCTGGATCCGTCCCTGGAAGAGTCGGCGCGCACCCTGGGCCTGAATCGCTGGAGCGTGTTCTTTCGCATTACCCTGCCGCTGCTATGGCCATCGCTGCTGGCTGGCGCCCTGTTGATTGCCTTGCATATGCTGGTGGAGTTCGGCGCCCTGTCGATCATCGGCCTGCAAACCTTCACAACGGCGATCTACCAGCAGTTCGAGCTGGAGTTCAGCAATGCCAATGCGGCGATGCTGTCTGCGGTGTTGCTGATGATGTGCCTGACTCTGCTCTGGCTGGAATTGCGCGTGCGCGGCAAGGGCCGCCATGTGCGCACCGGGCAAGGCGCGGCGCGGCATGCCGAGCAGGTTCGACTGGGTAAATGGGCACCACTGGGTCAGCTTTATTGCTTGATGCTGGCGATCATTGGCAGCGGCATTCCACTGGGGATGCTCGGTTACTGGCTGGCCGTGGGGTCTTCGGCCGCCTTCCCGGTTGCGCAAATCAGTGAGGCGTTGCTGTCCTCCCTGGCCTTGTCCCTGGGCGGCGCCGCACTCTGCCTGGCGCTGGCAGTGCCAGTCGGCTTGCTGGTGGTGCGCTACAAGGGCCAACTGGCGCTCTGGGCTGAACGTCTGCCCTACCTGCTGCACGCCCTGCCCGGCCTGGTGATTGCCTTGACCCTGGTGTATTTCGCCCTGCATTACGTGCCGGCGCTGTATCAGACCTCGGCACTGCTGTTGATCGCGTATGCATTGCTGTTCTTGCCGCTGGCCCAGGCGCCGATCCGCACCGCGCTGAACAAGGCGGCGCCACAACTGGAGGAAGCTGCGCGGACATTGGGGGCGTCTTCGTTCAGCGCGTTCTGCCGGGTGACCCTGCCGATTATCTTTCCCGCATTGGGGGCGGCGTTTGCGCTGGTGTTCCTGGATGCGATGAAGGAGTTGACGGCAACACTGCTGCTGAGCCCGACCGGGCTGAACACCTTGGCCACTGCCGTATGGGCGCATACCTCGAATGTGGAGTTTGCGGCGGCGGCGCCTTATGCGGCGTTATTGATTGTGGTGTCGGGGTTGCCCGTGTATCTGCTCACGACGCGGATGTATCTGAGCCGCTGAGACCGCAATCGCGGGCAAGCCCGCTCCTACAGGTGTGTGCGATCTCTTGTAGGAGCAGGCTTGCTCGCGATAACACCAGATCAGACAACACTAAGCCCGAAACTGCCCCAGGCTGGCCTTCAACTGCGCCGCCAACCCATCCAGCACCTTGCCACTGGCCGTAGTCTCCACCACCGCCTGCGCCGCACGCTCGGCCTGGGCGTGGATCACCTCGACCCGACCACGCACCGCATGCGCGCCCTGGGCCTGATGCTCGGCAGCCCGAGTCGCCAGGCCAATCGCCGCATGCACCTGCTCCACCGAGGCCTGCACCGTTTGCTGCAGACGCACGCTGTCACGCAGCACCAACAAACCTTCGCTAGCCTGGCGCCCGGCCTTGCCGATGGTTTCCACCGCCTCACGCGCGCCCTGCTGCAACGCCACGATATGCGCCTGGATGTCGCCAGTGGAGCTTTGGGTTTTACTGGCCAGCGCCCGCACTTCGTCCGCCACCACCGCAAAACCACGCCCGGTCTCGCCGGCACGTGCCGCTTCGATGGCCGCATTCAACGCCAGCAGGTTGGTCTGCTCGGCAATGCCGTGGATCACCGTCAGCACCACTTCAATCTGCTCACTTTGCTGGGCCAGACGCTCAATCACCTTGGAGCCGGCCTGCACCTGGCCTGCCAATGCCTCGATCAGACTGCCGACCTCGGCCGAGGTGCGGGAATTTTCATCGGTGGCCTGGCGGATATCCACCACCTGCTGCAACGCGGCCTGCATGGCATGACTTTCGGCCTGAGCCTCATCGGCCATTTGCGACAGGGCCCGCAGGCTTTCGGCCACTTCATCGCGCTGCAACCCCGCCGCCGCATCGGCACCGGCATTGCGCAGGGTCATCGCGCCGATTTCCACCCCGGTTCGCTGGGCCACATCGCCCGCCTCACGCACAATCGGCTGCAACTTATCCACAAAGCGATTGACCGCCGAGGCCATGGCGCCGATTTCATCCTGGCTGTTGATCTGCACGCGCTTGGTCAGGTCGCCCTCACCCGCCGCCAGATCATCCATGGCCGCAATCAGCAGTTTCAAGCGGTTGACCACACGCCGCCCAAGCACCACGGCAATCAGCAACAACACGCCCAGGCCAACCACCGCCAGGCCCAGGCCGATGCGCCAGCGCAGGGCTTGCGCAGCCTCTTGTACGGCGCTGGAGGTATTGGCGGTCATTTCGGTGGCCGTGACCTGTGCTGACTGCAAACGAGCCCCCATGGCCGCCGCACTGTCAGCCGCAGCGCCCTTGAGGCTGTCCCCGACCAATTGACCGCCACTGGCGATCAACGCGGCAAAGCGCTGGTCCAGCGCCGTCAGGTCAGCCTCCACCGCCGCGGTCGAAACGCCCATGAGGACCTTGCCGATCTCTACGCCATTGGGGCTGATGGACGCCTCAACGTAGTACACCGAAGGGTCGTTTTTCGCGGCGCTCAACACTTTGTCCAGCGCACGTTCGCCCTCACCCTTTTCCAACAGCGCCTTGTTGATCGGATTTTCCCGATTCAAATAGCGGGTCAGGTGCTGGCCGGCGGCATCGTCATACACCACAAACAGCACATTAGGATTGCGCTGGGCGCGCCGGGCGAATTCCGACAGCGCCGGAACATCACTGTCCCACATCGCACGCGGGGCAACCGAGGCCAGCAACTGCGCCATGTCGTTGGCGGAGTCCTTCAGGTCCTTTTCCAGGGTCGTACGCAGTTGCTGCTGCTCTTGCTTCAACCGCGCAGAAAGCCCGGCAGTCAGGCGATCACTGGTGCTGGTCGACAGGCTGTCCAGGCTGGAGGTCACTTCCTTGCCCGCCTGGGTCAATTCGCCCGACAGTTTCTGGCTGTCCACACCCAGGCGCTTGCCCAAATCGGCTTCCAGGGCCGTGCCGGTGCTCCGGGTCAGGGCGACCGCCACCAGCACTTGCACCAAAAGAGCGATACCAAGGGTAACGAACACCGGCCGCAATAGACGGCTTTGTAACAATGAGAGAACGGCAGACATCGGGAATCCCTCCACCACGGGTGCCATTAAATTGATGGCACCGCGAAAGAGAGAAACATAGCAAGGGTCGTGCCGTGCCCGAGACAGAAACGACAAAGGGCCCCCGAAGGGGCCCTTTGCTTTTTACATCAACAGCTTATTAAGCGAACGGGTGACGCAGAACGATGGTCTCGTTGCGGTCCGGGCCTGTCGAAATAATGTCGATTGGCGCGCCGATCAGCTCTTCCACGCGCTTGATGTAAGCACGGGCGTTGGCTGGCAGCTCTTCCAGGGTCTTGGCACCCACGGTCGATTCGGTCCAGCCAGGCACTTCTTCGTAAACCGGCTGCAGGCCGACGTAGCTGTCAGCATCAGTCGGGGCGACATCATTGCCATTTGCATCTTTGTAGCCGACGCAGATGTTGATGGTTTCGAGGCCATCGAGTACGTCCAGCTTGGTCAGGCAGATGCCCGAGATGCTGTTCACATCGATAGCGCGACGCAGGATAACGGCGTCGAACCAGCCACAACGACGAGCACGGCCGGTAGTCGCGCCGAACTCGTGACCTTGTTTGGCCAGGTGCGCACCAACTTCGTCGAACAGTTCAGTCGGGAACGGACCCGAACCAACGCGAGTGGTGTAGGCCTTGGTGATGCCCAGGATGTAGTCCAGGAACATCGGGCCAACACCCGAACCGGTCGCCACGCCACCAGCGGTGGTGTTGGAGCTGGTCACGTACGGGTAGGTGCCGTGGTCGATGTCCAGCAACGAACCCTGGGCGCCTTCGAACATGATGTCTTTGCCAGCGCGACGCAGGTCGTGCAGCTCGGCAGTCACGTCCAGCATCAGCGGCTTGAGCAGTTCAGCGTACTCTTTGCACTCAGCCAGGGTCTTGTCGAACTCAATGGCAGGCTCTTTGTAGTAACCGACCAGCATGAAGTTGTGGTAATCCACCAGTTCACGCAGCTTGTCTTCAAAGCGCGGCATGTTGAGCAGGTCGCCCACACGCAGGCCACGACGTGCAACCTTGTCTTCGTAGGCCGGGCCGATGCCGCGACCGGTAGTACCGATCTTCAGCTCACCACGGGCCTTTTCACGGGCCTGGTCCAGCGCCACGTGGAAGGACAGGATCAGCGGGCAGGATGGGCTGATACGCAGGCGCTCGCGCACCGGTACGCCTTTCTCTTCCAGCTTGATGATCTCGCGCAGCAGGGCGTCAGGTGCAACCACCACGCCGTTGCCGATCAGGCACTGCACGCCTTCGCGCAGGACGCCCGACGGAATCAGGTGCAAGACGGTTTTTTCGCCATCGATGACCAGGGTGTGGCCTGCGTTGTGGCCACCTTGGTAGCGCACTACGGCGGCAGCATGTTCGGTCAGCAGATCAACGATCTTGCCTTTGCCCTCATCACCCCATTGGGTGCCCAGGACTACGACATTCTTACCCATAACACTTGTCCTCATTCGCGCAAACTTGGTGCCGGCGTTGGCCGGCAGGAAAACTCAAGAAGCCAGTGGCGATACTTGCCAAAGCCCGTTCTGCTGAATCAATTGCCGGTCGCAGTCCGCTTCACGGGCGGCGGCCAATGGCTGCCCAGGCAAGGCCTGGACGACACGCTGACCCTCGCTGCGCAACTGGCAGACCTGCTGCCAGAGTGCCGCGTCCGTACTGTCTGGCATCCAGATACCGCCAGACGGTAACTCGACTTCAGCACGCCCCAGGGTCACCAGGGTTTTCAAATCGGTAGAAAAACCAGTCGCCGGACGGGCACGACCGAAGTCGGCGCCAATATCGTCATAACGACCGCCCTGGGCGATGGCTTGGCCAACACCCGGCACAAACACCGCGAACACCACACCGGTGTGGTAGTGGTAGCCGCGCAACTCACCCAGGTCAAAATACAGCGGCAACTGCGGGAAGCGCGCCGACAGCTGCTCGGCAATCGCCAGCACGTCGTCCAGCGCCGCCAATACAGGCGCTGGCGCTTTGGCCAGGCGATCACGGGCGGCGGCCAGTACTTCGCGACCACCACACAGATCCACCAGCGCACGCAGCATGTCAGCCAGATCGGCAGGCACACCTTCGGTCAGGGCGATCACTTCATCGATGGCCTTGCGTTGCAGGGCATCGAACAACTGTTGTTCCACTTCACCGGACAAACCAGCCGCACGGGCCAGACCACGGTAGATACCGACATGTCCCAGGTCCATGTGCACATCCGGCACATCGGCCAATTGCAGCATCGCCAGCATCAGGCTGATGACTTCGACGTCGCTGCTCGGGCTCGCATCGCCGTACAACTCGGCACCCAGCTGGATCGGGCTACGGGACGACGACAAGGCGCGCGGCTGGGCATGCAGCACGCTGCCGGCGTAGCACAGGCGGCTCGGCCCTTCACGGCGCAGGGTATGCGCATCGATGCGCGCCACTTGCGGCGTGATGTCGGCGCGAAAGCCCATTTGCCGGCCCGACTGCGGATCGATGACCTTGAAGGTGCGCAGATCCAGGTCCTGGCCCGCGCCGGTCAGCAAGGATTCCAGGTACTCGATATGGGGAGTCACGACAAACTCGTAACCCCAGCTCTGGAACAGATCCAACACCTGGCGGCGCGCGATTTCAATACGCGCAGCCTCTGGTGGCAGTACTTCTTCGATGCCATCTGGCAGCAGCCAGCGGTCTACCGTTGCCATTACGCCATTCCCCTATGACCCGGCCAGCCCTTGGGCGAGCCTTGAGTGAAGCAGAAAATACCCGGCCCCTGCATAAACCACGCGCAAGAGCGACGTGACGAATGGCCTGTAAACGGCCTCGTCGGGCACTTTCCTCGAAAAACCTGTCACGCCTGCATCGCACAACAACAATCAAACATGCAGACGCAAAAAAGCCGGGAATTTCCCGGCTGCCGCATCATACACCCGTTTTCCGAAAGGATCACCCCGCCGAGCGTTTTAGCCGCCCGACGGAGTGGAACCAGCCAGTCAGCGGGTTACTTGGACTTTTCCAGGTAGCGGAAGAAATCGCTACTTGGGTCCAGCACCATGACGTCGGTTTTGTTCGCAAAGCTTTCACGGTAGGCGCGCAGGCTACGGTAGAACGCGTAGAACTCCTGGTCCTGGCCATAAGCCTTAGCGTAGATCGATGCGGCTTGAGCATCACCGTCACCGCGAGCCTCTTCAGACTCACGATAGGCTTCTGCCAACAGTACGCGACGCTGACGGTCGGCATCCGCACGGATACCTTCAGCCAGTTCGTTACCCTTGGCGCGGTGCTCACGAGCCTCACGCTCACGCTCGGTGCTCATACGCTCGAACACGCTGCGGTTCACTTCCTTGGGCAGGTCAATGGCCTTGACCCGAACATCGACTACTTCGATGCCCAGCTCTTTTTCCGCCATGGTGTTCAACGAACGCGTGATGTCAGCCATCAGCGCATCACGTTCACCCGATACCACCTCGTGCAGGGTGCGTTTACCAAACTGGTCACGCAGGCCCGATTCCAGACGACGGGACAAACGCTCGTCGGCAATCTGCTTGAGGCCGGAAGTTGCGGTGTAGAAGCGCTCGGCATCCTTGACGCGCCACTTGGCGTAGGCGTCAACCATCACGGCTTTCTTTTCCAGGGTCAGGAAACGCTGTGTCGGTGCATCCAGGGTCATCAGGCGGGCGTCGAACTTGCGCACCTGGTTGACGTAAGGAACCTTCACATGCAGACCTGGCTGGACATCCGCCTGGACCACGCGACCGAATTGCAGCAACACCGCACGCTCGGTCTGAGCCACGATGTAGAAGCAGTTCCAGGCAGCGATGACCACGACGACACCCACAATCAGGGCGGTCAGCGATTTATTGCTCATCAACGACTCTCCCTGGAACGTGTTTGCTGTTGCTGCAAGTCAGCGGCCGCACGGGCGCTCGCTTCGTTGGCAGCGGCAGTCGAACTGGCGGAAGACGAAGTACTGCCGGCACTACGACCACCTTCGATCATCTTGTCCAGCGGCAGGTACAGCAGGTTGTTCTGCCCACCCTTGTTGCCGGTCACGAGAACCTTGCTGGTGTTACTGAAGACTTCCTGCATGGTGTCCAGGTACAGACGCTCACGGGTGACTTCCGGTGCCTTGCGGTACTCGGCCACCAGCTTGGTGAAGCGGTCAGCCTCACCCTTGGCGCGGGACACGACTTCGTCGCGGTAACCGTTGGCATCTTCGATGATGCGCTGGGCCTGACCACGGGCTTCCGGCACGACGCCGTTGGCGTAGGTTTCAGCCTGGTTGCGCGAACGCTGCTCGTCTTCACGGGCACGGATCACGTCATCGAAGGCTTCCTGCACTTCACGCGGTGCCGCTGCGCTCTGTACGTTGACCTGGGTAACGGTGATACCGGTGCGATAGGTATCGAGGAACCGTTGCAGGCGCTCCTTGATCTCGCTGGCCATCAATTCACGACCTTCGGTCAGCACCTGGTCCATCGCAGTGGAGCCCACGACGTGGCGCAGGGCGCTTTCGGTCGCGTGCTGCAAGCTGATTTCCGGCTGGTCGACGTTAAGCACGAAGTCCTGCAGGTTGCTGATCTTGTACTGCACGGTCAGCGGCACTTCGACGATGTTCTCGTCTTCGGTCAGCATCTGGCCCTGCTTGGTGTAGGCACGCTCACGCGTGACGTTCTCCATGTACTTCTTGTCGATCGGCGGGAAGTAGATATTCAGGCCGGGGCCGACAGTCTCGTAGTACTTGCCGAAGCGCAGCACCACGGCTTGCTCCTGCTCGTCAACTACATAGACCGCGCTGTACAGCCAGACAGCCGCCAGCGCCACGAGGCCGAGGCCAAGCAGGCCGTAGCCGCCGCCCTTGCTCGTGCGACCGCCGTCGTCACCACCACGTTTTTTTCCACCACCGAACAACCCATTCAGGCTTTCCTGCAGCTTTCGGAAGGCCTCGTCGAGATCTGGTGGCCCCTTGCGGTCGCCATTATTGCGGCGTTTACCACCCCAAGGATCCTGATTATTCGAGTTGCCACCCGGCTCATTCCAAGCCATAGCGCTCTCCATCTGATAAAGCAAAGACGCACCCACGGCGCGCCGACCAATGCTACAGAATGCCTGCCACAGCGGCACAACCGCTTTCTCAGGCTTTTATTGCAAAGTGTGTTGTTCGAGGAACTCTGTCGGTACAACACCCTCACGGCTCACCAGCCGATTGAGCTCCGAACGAGGCAAACGAACAGCCAGCAGGCTGACACCTTCTTCGTCGTGTTCTTCTTTCTGTACGGCGCCCAACTCAAAAAACTGAGCACGCAGTCGAGCAAAACGCTGCGGCAAGCGCAAGGTGCCGACAAACAAATCGCCGCCCAGCAACTCGGCAATCGCCTGTTCGAGCAGTTCCAGACCGCTACCGTCCCGCGCCGAGAGCCAGACCCGCTGGGGCCTGCCGTTTTCGTCGCGCTGGATTTGCGGCTCTACACCCTCAAGCAAATCGAGTTTGTTATAGACCTCAAGGATCGGCAAGTCCTGGGCACCAATCTCGCCCAGTACCACCATGACCTGTTCGATCTGCAACATCCGGTCAGGCTCGGCCGCATCGATGACGTGCAGCAGCAGGTCGGAGTTGCTCGACTCTTCGAGCGTAGACCGAAACGCCTCGACCAGCTTGTGGGGCAAGTGGCGAATGAAGCCCACGGTGTCGGCCAGCACAATCGGCCCCAGGTCGTCGAGCTCCAGACGGCGCAAGGTCGGGTCGAGGGTGGCGAACAGTTGATCCGCCGCGTACACGTCCGACTTAGTCACGTTGTTGAACAGCGTGGATTTACCGGCGTTGGTATAGCCCACCAGGGACACGGTCGGGATATCCGCACGCGTACGACCACGGCGCGACTGCTCACGCTGGCTGCGTACTTTTTCCAGGCGGCCCTTGATCTGGCGCAGGCGAACCCGCAGCAGGCGCCGGTCGGTTTCGAGCTGGGTTTCACCCGGGCCACGCATGCCGATACCGCCACCCTGACGTTCAAGGTGCGTCCAGCCGCGAACCAGGCGGGTGCTCATGTGGTCAAGCTGGGCCAGTTCGACCTGGAGCTTGCCTTCATGGGTACGAGCGCGCTGGGCGAAAATATCGAGAATCAGACCGGTGCGGTCAATCACGCGACACTCGAAAACACGTTCGAGGTTACGTTCCTGACTGGGCGTGAGGATGTGATTGAAGATCACCAGATCGGCTTCTTCGGCATGAACCAGGTCGCGTAGCTCTTCGACCTTGCCGCTGCCAATCAGAAATTTGGCGGTTGGCCGATGACGCGGCACGTTAAAAAACGCGACGGTCTCGGCGCCGGCCGAATTTGCCAGCTCCTGAAACTCCTGCGGATCTTCGCGCGCCTCAGGGTCCTGTCCATCCAAGTGAACGAGGATCACTCGCTCACCACCACCGTGGCGCTCAAAGAACAAAGGAGACTCCTATCAGGCGTTACCTGGCTCAGCGTCACCCTGTTCGGATTCGGTTGCGCTAGGCAGACGAATTGGACGAACCGGCACTACTGTCGAGATAGCGTGCTTGTAGACCATCTGGCTGACGGTGTTTTTCAGCAGGATAACGAACTGGTCGAAAGACTCGATCGTACCTTGCAGCTTGATGCCGTTGACCAGATAGATGGAAACCCCAACTTTCTCTTTACGTAAAGTATTCAAGTAAGGGTCTTGTAGCGAATGCCCTTTTGACATGTGCCGCACTCCTTTAAGGATCAATAATAAAAAATCGGAAAAATAGATAGTTTGTGACCGTCACACCCCCAAGGATAGACGGCAATTGCAAGGACTCAGCTCAATATGGAGACCGTTCCCAAGTATTTCAAGGCGCGTGACAGATTGTCGCAATCCAGACTGTCCAGCCAATGCAAGTCAGTCCAGCTGCGCAGCCAAGTGAACTGGCGCTTTGCCAATTGGCGCGTGGCAATAATGCCGCGCTCCTGCATTTCGGCTGACGTCAGCTTGCCATCCAGATGATCCCAGACTTGGCGGTAGCCTACAGCACGTATCGAAGGCAATCCCGGATGCAGATCACCTCTTGAACGCAGTGCTACGACCTCGTCCACGAACCCCTGTTCCAACATAATTGTGAATCTTTGTGCAATTCGCTCATGTAGCACCTGCCGATTCGCCGGAGCGATAGCCAGATTTGCGACAGTATAGGGCAATTGTCCCGGTCCAGAGGTGCCTGCATCAGTACTTTGCGCAGATTGTCTGAGGCGGTGGGCTGTCATGGTCTGGCCGCTCACGCGCCAGACTTCCAGGGCCCGGCTCAGGCGCTGGGGGTCGTTGGGGTGAATACGTGCCGCAGACACCGGGTCAATCGCCGCCAATTGCTCGTGCAGGGCCTGCCAGCCAAGGCGTGCAGCCTCTTCTTCAATGTCGGCGCGCACCTGTGGATCGGCCGGTGGCATGTCTGCCAGGCCTTCCTGCAATGCCTTGTAGTAGAGCATCGTGCCGCCCACCAGCAGCGGGATATTGCCCCGCGCAGTGATTTGCGCCATGGCCGCGAGGGCGTCGGTACGAAAATCCGCCGCCGAGTAGCTTTGCGACGGATCGATAATGTCGATCAGACGATGGGGATGGGCGGCCAACAGTTCTTTGGACGGTTTGGCGGTGCCGATGTCCATGTCCCGGTAAACTAGGGCCGAATCGACGCTGATCAACTCGCAGGGCAGGACCTTGGTCAGCTCGATAGCCAGGTCGGTCTTGCCGGCGGCCGTCGGGCCCATCAGGAAGATGGCGGGAGGTAGAGAGCTCATCAGCGGCCGCGCAAGAACAGTTTGTCCAGATCGTCCAGGCCCATTTGGGTCCAGGTCGGTCGGCCGTGGTTGCATTGGCCGCTGCGCTCGGTGTTTTCCATGTCCCGCAGCAGGCCGTTCATTTCCGGCAGGGCCAGGCGCCGGTTGGCGCGGATCGCACCGTGGCAGGCCATGGTGCCAAGCAGTTCGTTGATATGCGCCTGGATCCGGT
This sequence comes from Pseudomonas sp. 25 R 14, assembly GCF_900004755.1. NCBI lineage: Bacteria > Pseudomonadati > Pseudomonadota > Gammaproteobacteria > Pseudomonadales > Pseudomonadaceae > Pseudomonas > Pseudomonas sp. 25 R 14. The sequence goes on from NZ_CVTS01000033.1 coordinate 107,987, forward strand.
CACTGGTGCCGTACTCCATCAGGTCCGCCAGCACGTCAGCCACCAGCCGATTGGCTTCGGCCTGCTTGAGCAAAGCCGGGATCTGGCGGATCGCCAGGGTTTCCGGCCCCAGGCGCTGCAATTCAAAGCCCAGCTTCTGGAACACCGCCAGATGCTCTTCAGCACAATCGGCTTCACGCTGACTGACCGCCAGGGACTCCGGCACCAGCAACGGCTGGCCGCTCAGGCCTTCGCTGGCCATGGCGATCTTCAGGCGCTCGTACATGATTCGCTCATGGGCCGCGTGCATGTCCACCAGCACCAGGCCGTGGGCGTTTTCCGCGAGGATATAGATGCCCTTGAGCTGGGCCAGGGCATAACCCAGGGGCGGGATATCACCGCCACCTTCGGGTAAAGCCACTGCGCCCGGCTCGGCACCGGGCAGCGGCGCAAAGAATTCGCGATAGGCCGCCTGGGCCTCGGCCACCGGCACCGCCGATTGCGGGCGCGGGGTGTACTGATATTGATAACCCGCACCCGCGCCAGAACCCGGCGCCGGGTAACTCGGCTGGGCTTGCGGCGATTGCAGCAGGTTGGCCGCCAGGCTCATTTCGCCCTGGGGCCCGAATTCACCGGCCTCTGGCCCCGTCGGGCGGACGACGGCCGTGACAATCGGCGCGCCCAGTTGATCATCCGGGCGCACGTCGCCCAAAGCACGGTGCAAGGTGCCGTAGAGGAAGTCATGAACCATGCGCCCATCACGAAAGCGCACTTCATGCTTGGTCGGGTGCACGTTGACGTCGACTACCGCCGGGTCCACTTCAAAAAACAGCACAAAGGTCGGGTGCCGGCCATTGAACAGCACGTCGCGATACGCCTGGCGTACCGCATGGGCCACCAGTTTGTCGCGTACCGCCCGGCCATTCACAAAGAAATACTGCAAGTCCGCTTGGCTGCGGGAGAACGTCGGCAAGCCGACCCAACCCCACAAATGCAGGCCATTGCGCTCGATTTCAATCGGCAGCGCCTGCTCCAGGAAGCCCGCGCCACAGATCGCCGATACGCGTCGGGCGCGCGCGGCATCGTCGTTGGCCTCGTGCAGGCTGAGGATGGTCTTGCCGTTGTGGCGCAAATGGAAGGCCACGTCGAAACGGGCCAGGGCCAGGCGCTTGATGACTTCTTGCAGGTGATCGAATTCGGTTTTTTCGGCCTTGAGGAACTTGCGGCGCGCCGGAGTATTGAAGAACAGGTCGCGCACTTCCACCGAGGTGCCCACCGGATGAGCCGCCGGCTGGACCCGCGGCGCCATGTCACGGCCTTCGGTCTCTACTTGCCAGGCCTGTTCGGCGCCACGGGTGCGGGACGTCAGGGTCAGGCGCGCCACGGAGCTGATCGACGCCAGGGCCTCACCCCGGAAACCCAGGCTCATCACCCGCTCAAGGTCTTCCAAGTCACGAATCTTGCTGGTGGCATGTCGCGCCAAGGCCAGTGGCAGGTCATCGGAAGAAATCCCGCTGCCGTCGTCGCGCACCCGCAGCAGCTTGACACCGCCCTGCTCGACATCCACGTCAATGCGCTTGGCGCCGGAGTCGAGGCTGTTTTCCAGCAGCTCCTTGATCACCGAAGCCGGGCGCTCAACTACCTCGCCCGCAGCGATCTGGTTGGCCAGTCGCGGGCTGAGCAGTTCGATGCGCGAGGCGCTGTTCAATACCGATTCACTCATTACTGGGCTGCCAATTCAGTGCCGGGGATGGTCAACACCTGGCCGACTTTCAGCTCGTCGGTTTTCAGGCTGTTGGCGCTGCGCAGCGTGGCGGCCGACACCTGGAAGCGTACGGCCAGCATGGCCAGTGTGTCGCCGGGCTGCACCCGGTGGTCACGCGGGCCCTGGGCAATTTTCCCGGAGTCGCGCAGCCAGGCGATATAGGTGCCCGGTGGCGGATTCTGCTGGAAGAACTGACGCACGCCAGAGCTGATGGAGCGCGCCAGGGCCTGCTGGTGGCTGGCACTGGCCAGCTTGTTGGCTTCGTTGGCGTTGGAGATAAAGCCGGTTTCCACCAGGATCGACGGGATATCCGGCGACTTGAGCACCATAAAGCCGGCCTGCTCCACGCGCTGCTTGTGCAACGGCGTGACCCGGCCCATGTTGCTCAGGACTTTCTGCCCGACGTTCAGGCTGGAGGTCAACGAGGCGGTCATCGACAGGTCCAGCAACACACCGGCGAGCATGCGGTCCTTGTCATCCAGGGACACGTTGCCCGCGCCACCGATCAAGTCGGAACGGTTTTCACTGTCAGCCAGCCAGCGGGCGGTCTCGGACGTGGCGCCGCGATCCGACAGGGCAAATACCGAGGCACCAAAGGCGGCCTTCGACGGTGCGGCGTCGGCGTGGATCGAAACGAACAGGTCGGCGCCCTTCTTACGAGCGATTTCGGTACGTCCACGCAATGGAATGAAGTAGTCACCGGTACGGGTCAATTCGGCGCGATAGCCTTTCATCCCGTTGATCTGGCGCTGCAATTCACGGGCGATGGCCAGGACCACGTCCTTTTCATGCTGACCACGGGAGCCAGAGGCACCCGGGTCTTCGCCGCCGTGGCCGGCATCGATCACTACGATAATATCGCGCTTGCCGGCAGGCGCAGGCGGCAGCGGTGGCAACTTGACCTGGGGTTGCGCCGGGTTGACCGGCACCGCAGGGGTCGTGGCGACAGCCGGTGTCGGCGCTGGGGCTGGCGCGGCGTCGGCCGGGTTGTCAAACAGGTCGACCACCAGGCGGTTGCCATACTGGGCGTTCGGCGCAAGGGAAAAGCTCTTGGGCGTGACGACCTTCTTCAGGTCGATGACCACCCGCAGGTCGGTCGGCGTACGCTGGGCCGAGCGCATCGCGGTAATCGGCGTGTTGGCGGTGGAGACCTTCAAGGGCGCCGCCAGGGTCGCACCGTTGATGTCGATCACCAGGCGATCGGGCGCCGTCAGGGTAAAGACACTGTGCTGGACCGGGCCAGACAGGTCGAACACCAGTCGCGTGTTATCCGGCGCTCGCCACAGGCGCACACTTTTTACCTGTGAAGCGGCCAGAGCATTGACAGTCATTGCCGCAAGCAACACCCCCACGACAGCAACCAACGCGCGAAAGCGCATACCTAACCCACCCATTATTAGAATTCCAAAGCCAAAGCGACGCACCAGGACTCACTGCGCGCGCTCTGGGACAACAATTTCAACTGACGTCCATTGTCATGCGGGGTAATGGTAATGGTCAGGTCGGGCTTTGGCAAAAAGCCTGTGCCCTTGTCCGGCCACTCGATCAGGCATAAAGCGTCGCCATCGAAGTAATCGCGGATGCCCATGTACTCCAGCTCCTCCGGATCCACCAGGCGATACAGGTCGAAATGGAACGCCCGCACGTCACCGATCTCGTAAGGTTCTACCAACGTAAACGTCGGACTTTTCACGGCACCGGTATGGCCGAGCCCACGAATAATGCCGCGCGACAGCGTGGTTTTACCGGCCCCCAGGTCGCCGTGCAAAAAGATCAGGCCCGCGCCGCGAGTCACCTCGGCAATACGTTTGCCAAAAGCCACCATGGCCTCTTCATCCGCCATAAACAGTGTTACTTCAGACACGGTGACTGCTCCTCCAACAACTGACGAATGACCGGAATCAGGTCGCTGGCCGCCAGGCCACGACCAAAGCTGCCCTGGCGATCACCCGCCGTGGCGTGCAGCCACACCGCCAGGCTGGCTGCTTCGAACGCCGACATGCCCTGGGCCAGCAACGCGCCGATCAGGCCGGCAAGCACATCGCCCAGACCCGCCGAGGCCATTGCCGGATGCCCCTGATCACAACGCGATACCCGCCCATCCGGGCTGGCGATCAGGCTGCCCGCGCCCTTGAGCACGGTGACCGCATTGAATTTCTGGCTCAGCGCGCGCGCCACCTTAAGCCGGTCGGCCTGAACCTCGGCTGTCGAGATGCCCATCAACCGCGCCGCCTCGCCCGGATGGGGAGTGATCACGCAATCGGCTGGCAGGTCTACATGGCCTGCAGCCAGCAGGTTCAGTGCATCAGCATCCCAGACCTGAGGTTGCCGGGCGTTGGCGGCCACCGACAGCAGGCTTTTGCCCCAGGCCATGTCCCCCAGCCCAGGGCCGATAACGATCACCGAGACTTTTTCCAGCAAGCCCATCAACTGATTGGCTGAGTGCACGCCACGCGCCATGACTTCCGGCAAGCGGGCCAAGGCCGCTGGAATATGTTCACTGCGGGTCGCCAGGGACACCAGGCCAGCACCGCTGCGCTGCGCGCTTTCGGCAGCAAGCAGGGCCGCGCCGCCAAAACCCTGGTCGCCGCCAATCACCAGGACATGGCCGAACTGGCCCTTGTGGGCGTCCGGGGAACGGCCAGCCAGTTGCGGCAAATGGCCAGGCAACAGGGGCTGAACGTCGGTTATTTCGTGTTTTGTCTGCGGCATACGTCTTCAAGCTCCGATGTCTGGCAGAATTATACGCATCTAACCTGCGGTTTCTCTCGTCTCATGCCTGCTATTACCACCGATCTGCCCGCCCTCGCCCAATCGATCAAAGACTGGGGCCGCGAGCTGGGCTTCCAACAAGTCGGCATCAGCGGCCTAGACCTGGCCGAGCATGAGCAGCACCTGCAACGCTGGCTCGACGCGGGCTATCACGGCGAAATGGACTACATGGGCGCCCACGGCAGCAAGCGCTCGCACCCCGACGAACTGGTACCCGGCACCTTGCGCGTGGTCTCGCTGCGCATGGATTACCTGCCCGGCGACACGCAAATGGCGCAATTGCTGGCCCAACCCGAAAAAGCCTACATCTCCCGCTACGCTCTGGGCCGCGACTACCACAAGCTGATCCGCAAGCGCGTGCAGCAACTGGCCGATCGCATCCAGGCGCAGATTGGCCCGTTTGGCTTTCGCGCCTTTGTCGACAGCGCCCCGGTGTTGGAAAAGGCCATCGCTGAACAGGCAGGCCTGGGCTGGATCGGCAAAAACACCCTGGTCCTCAACCGCAAGGCCGGCAGCTACTTTTTCCTCAGCGAGCTGTTTGTCGACCTGCCACTGCCCGTCGACCCGCCCCACACCACCGAACACTGCGGACGCTGCACCGCCTGCCTGGATATCTGCCCGACCAATGCGTTCGTCGGGCCTTATGTGCTGGACGCCCGGCGCTGTATTTCCTACCTGACCATTGAACTCAAGAGCGCGATCCCCGAAGACCTGCGGCCGTTGATTGGCAACCGCGTGTTTGGCTGCGATGACTGTCAGATCGTTTGCCCGTGGAATCGTTTCGCGCGGCCTTCAGGAGAAAGCGATTTCAAGCCGCGCCACAACCTGGATAACGCCGAACTGGCCGCGTTATTCATGTGGGATGAGGATAAATTCCTCAGCAGCACCGAAGGTTCACCGCTGCGCCGTGCCGGTTATGAGCGCTGGCTGCGCAACCTGGCGGTGGGCCTGGGCAATGCGCCCTCCAGTATTCCAGTGCTGGAAGCCTTGAAGGCCCGTCGGGATTACCCTTCGGAGCTGGTTCGCGAACATGTGGAGTGGGCGCTGAACCAGCACGCAACGCGTCAGTGTTCGTCGTTGTAGACGAACTTGGGCATTTCCCAGTGAAAGCGGATCGCCAGCAGGCGCAATAGAAAACCGCTGAACAGGGTGAGCAGGATCGCTTGCTCACTGGGCAGTTCCAGGTAGATGCACAGCATGTAGCACCAGGCGGCCAGGAACGACACGCTGGCATATAACTCGCGACGGAAGATCAGCGGGATATCGTTACAGAAGATATCCCGCAGGATTCCACCAAACACACCGGTAATCACCCCACTGACCGAAGCCACCAGCATGCCGTGCCCCATTTCCAGGGCCGTCATACAGCCGATCAGGGTAAACGCCACCAAACCCACGGCGTCCAGCGCCAGGAACAACGAGCGCAGATGGCGCATCAGTGGGGCGATAAAGATCGTGACCAACGCTGCAACCGAGGTCAGCACCAGGTATTCCGGGTGTTTGACCCAGGTCAGCGGGTAGTGGCCGAGCAGCACATCACGCACCGAGCCGCCGCCAAGGGCCGTGACGCACGCGATCAGCACCACGCCAAACCAGTCCATGCCACGACGGCCGGCCGACAAGGCACCGGTCATGGCTTCAGCGGTGATGGCAATGAGGTAGAGCATCAACAGCATGATGGCGATCCTTGCAATGAGGCGCGCAGTCTAATCATTTGGCGCAGGCACCAAAAGGGGGCGCGCGGCGAAAGACCCAGTCGCACCCAATCGCGAACACCATAGAATCAAGCCTTGATGAAATGCTTGCGGTAATGCTGCAACTCGGCAATCGACTCACGAATATCGTCCAGGGCCAGGTGGGTGCTGCCCTTGTGGAAGCTGTCCTTGACCTCCGGTGCCCAGCGCGCGGCCAGTTCTTTCAAGGTCGATACGTCCAGGTTGCGATAGTGGAAATAGCTCTCCAACCCCTTCATATGGGTATAAAGGAAGCGCCGGTCCTGGCAGATGCTGTTGCCACAGATCGGCGACTTGCCCTTGGGCACCCACTTTTCCAGGAAGGCAATGGTCTGGGCTTCAGCCTCGGCCATGCTGATACGGCTATCGCGCACGCGCTGGGTCAGGCCCGAGTTGCCGTGGGTGCGGGTGTTCCACTCGTCCATGGTGGCCAGGACCGCATCGCTATGGTGGATGGCGATCACCGGACCTTCGGCCAAGGTGTTGAGGTTGCTGTCGGTGACGATGGTCGCCATCTCGATGATGACGTCGGTGTCAGGGTTCAGACCGGTCATTTCCAGATCGATCCAAATCAGGTTCTGTGGGTTTTGCATGTCGTGGTTCCTTGGCACCTTGGCGTAGCTGCGCAGTTTAGCAGGCGGCGGCGTGCTAGACTCGCGACCGTTTTACCCAACCTTTTGCATTATCGACACGGAACACCAATGGCCAAACGCCAGCTCAACCGTCGCCAAAACTGGCGCATCGAAAAGATCCAGGGTGAACGCGCTGCCCGCGCCGCCAAACGTGAATCCTCTGCCGTGGAAGCGCTGGAGGGTGGCGACCTGGGCCCCGAGCAAACGGGCCTGGTGATCGCGCACTTTGGCGTGCAGGTCGAAGTCGAGGCGCTGGAAGGCGAACTGGCGGGCCAGGTTTTCCGCTGCCACTTGCGCGCCAACCTGCCGGCACTGGTAACCGGCGATAAAGTCGTCTGGCGTGCCGGCAACCAGGGCATCGGGGTGATCGTCGCGCAGCTGCCGCGCACCACCGAACTGCGTCGCCCGGACAGCCGCGGCCAACTCAAGCCGGTAGCGGCCAACGTCGACATGATTGTCATCGTCTTCGCCCCGCTGCCCGAGCCGCACGCCAACCTGATCGACCGCTATCTGGTGGCGGCCGAACACGCCGGCATCCGCCCGCTGTTGCTATTGAATAAATTCGACCTGATCGACGAACAGAACGCGCCAGCGCTCAATGCATTGCTCGCGGTTTATCGGCAGTTGGGTTACCCGGTGCTGGAAGTCTCGGCGCACCATGGCAATGGTATGGAACAACTGCAACAGCAGTTGGACGGGCGCATCAGCGTGTTCGTCGGCCAGTCGGGCGTGGGCAAGTCGTCGCTGGTCAACAGCCTGCTGCCGGAAGTCGAAACCCGCGTCGGCCCGCTGTCGGAACTGTCCGGCCAGGGCACGCACACCACCACCACCGCCCGCCTGTTTCACTTCCCGGGGGGCGGCGAGTTGATCGACTCACCAGGCATCCGTGAGTTCGGCCTGGGTCACGTCAGCCGCAGCGACGTGGAAGCCGGCTTCATCGAGTTCAACGACTTGATCGGCACCTGCCGCTTTCGTGACTGCAAGCACGACCGCGAGCCGGGCTGCGCCTTGCTCAAGGCACTGGAAGACGGACGCGTGCAGCAGCAGCGGATGAACAGCTATCGCTCGATCATCGCCAGCTTGCCGGAGAGCAGCTACTGAACAGCCATGCCTTGATACATATAAATTGCGCCCTAAGACCCGCTACTCCATTGATTTAATGAGGGTTGGCATCAAGACTTCAGAGCAACTGGGTGGCTCGTCATGCAAGCCCGCTTGAATTCGAAATTCCTGATGCCCATAATCGCTCCGTCACCGGCACAAGCCGGCAGGAGTCTGGATCCTTTGCGAAGTTGATCCAGCGGCGCAGAAGGGGCGAAGCAAGCTCCACTGCGTGTCGAATGAAGCCGCCTTCGGGCGGCTTTGCTTTTTGCAGGACATTCGATTGACTCTCTACTATCACCCCAAACAAGGCGACGTTCTTCTCTGCGATTTCACACGTGGCTTTGTCGCCCCCGAAATGCTGAAGATTCGTAAAGTCGTGGTGATATCCCCTACCTCCACTCACAATCGCAAACTCTGCACAGTGGTGCCGATCTCTTCAACAGCCCCCCAGATCCAGCATGATTGGCACCACCTGCTACGCACCAACCCGCTTCAATCAGATGGCTACAAGGAGCTTTGGGTGAAATGCGACATGATTTATACCGTGAGCTTCGAGCGCCTCGACAAACTCCACAGAAAAACCCGGTCAAAGGGGCGAGAGTACTTCGTACCGCGCCTGCATATCGATGACATGCAAGGTGTGATCGGTGGCGTCAAAGCCTACCTCCCGCTCTGACCAGAAATGAAAACGCCCCGATTGATCGGGGCGTTTTCATTGGGGCAATATGTCATTACCCGCTTACGAGCCCGGCGTAGGCAACGTAGGCTCCTTCACCCCACCCTCATCAAACAGATTGAGCTTCTGTCGCAACTCATGGGCCGGCAATGGCTCCTGCTCTGGCGGCAAGGCGTTCGGGTCCACCGGCACTTCGCCCGGCGCACCCTCGCCCTGGGTCGGCACTGGCGGCGTTGGCACCTGGTCACCTTCAATCGCACGCTGGGCCTTCTTGGTCAGCACCACAATATCAATGCGCCGGTTGACCGGGTTGAACGGGTCCTGGACATCAAACAGCTGTGACGAGGCAAACCCCACCACGCGCGCTACTTGTGGATCCGGATAACTGCCGGCCACCAGGGCACGGCGCGCAGCGTTGGCACGATTGGCGGAAAGCTCCCAGTTACCGAAGTCACCCTGCCCCGAATAAGGCTTGGCATCGGTATGGCCGCTGACGCTGATCTTGTTCGGCACCGCCTTGATGGTGTCAGCCATGGCTAGCAGGATGTCTTCGAAGTAGGGCTTCAGACGTGCGCTGCCCGAATCGAACATCGGTCGGTTGGCGGCATCCATGATCTGGATACGCAGGCCATCCGGAGTGATCTGGAAGTGGATCTGGTCCTTGAATTTTTGCAGTTGCGGATTCTCATCCACCTTGTTCTGCAACTCTTGCAGCAGCAACTCCAGGCGTTCCTGCTCGACCTGCTCGGCCATGCTTTCGACGGTCTGGCGCTCGATCGGGATGTTTTCCTGGGGCGCTTCGGTCTGCACCTCCGGGTTGATGGTGCGTTCGGGGGCCAGTTCTGGGGAGCCACCCAGATCGATCACAAACGGCGTGCCGCTCTCGGAGAATCCGATGGGGTCCTTGAAGTAGCCGGCAATGGCGATTTTCTGTTCCGGGGTTGCAGTGGACATCAGCCACAGCACCAGGAAGAACGCCATCATCGCTGTCGCAAAGTCGGCGAACGCAATTTTCCAGGCGCCGCCGTGGTGCCCGGCAGCGAAGCGCTTGACGCGCTTGATGATGATTGGCTGGTTGTTTTCCATGACTTAGCGACCGCGAACTGCTTGTTCCAGCTCGGCAAAGCTTGGACGGTGCTTCGGATACAGCACCTTGCGCCCGAATTCCACCGCCAGGGATGGCGGCATGCCCGAGGCGGAGGCCACCAGGGACGCCTTGATCGCTTCGTAGATGTTCAACTCTTCCTTGGCATCGTGGGCCAGGGAGGTGGCCAACGGGCCAAAGAAACCGTATGCGGCGAGAATACCGAAGAAGGTGCCCACCAACGCCGCACCAACGTGCATGCCGATCGCAGCCTGGTCGCCTTCGCCCAGGGATGCCATGGTCACTACGATGCCGAGTACCGCCGCGACGATACCGAAGCCAGGCATGCCGTCGGCGATACCGGTCACCGCGTGGGAGGGGTGTTCGAGCTCTTCCTTGAGACTGAACAGCTCCATGTCGAACAAGCCTTCGAGCTCGTGCGGGGCCATGTTGCCGGAGGACATGATGCGCAGGTAGTCACAGACGTACGCCGTCATGCGGTCGTCCTTGAGCACGGCCGGGTACTTGGCGAAGATCGGGCTCGCCGCAGCGTCCTCGATATCAGCCTCGATGGCCATCATGCCTTCGCGGCGGCTCTTGTTGAGGATCTCGTAGACCAGGCCCAACACCTCCAGATAAAAGGTGTGGGAGAAACGTGAGCCGAACATGCCCAGCGATTTCTTGATCACGTGCATGGTCATATAGCTTGGGTTAGCCTGCAGGAAAGCGCCAAACGCCGCACCGCCGATGATCAGCACTTCGAAGGGCTGGATCAGCGCAGCAATTTTACCGTGGGACAGAACATATCCGCCGAGCACGCTTGCGATGACGACGATGATGCCGATAATTTTAGCCATAGGGGATGAGTACTTGCGCCGTCGGGTTCATGGACATATTCGGAAGATCTAAAAACTCTTCTTCTACTTATCGGCAAATCTGCGCCAGACTATAGCCCGTTAAGGCGAAAAGCCAGTTCGGCCCACTCCGGGCGTGTTGACCGCAAGTGATGATCGCGCCCCAATCATGGCAAATGAAACGACAGTCCCAACTGCAAAACCCAACTCCCTGGCTGGCTGGATCAAGCGTCTGGACGAGGTTCACCTGCCCGTCCCGCAAGCGAGCCACGTTGCCGTGTGCAAGGCCATCGGCGACAGTCGCCGTTCGTTGCGAGATATTGCAGAGCTGATGCAAGACAGCCCGGCGCTGGTCCTGAGCGTCATGCGCGAGGCCAACAACCAGGCCCACGGCAGCCTGGCAGAGCCCGCAGAAAACCTTGAAGTGGCGATCAACCGCCTGGGTTTGAAGCGCACTGAAGAACTGCTCGCCCGCCTGCCGTCAGTCCCGCTCAATGAAATCCCCGTGGCCCTGCGCCAACTGCAACTGGTCAGCCAGCATGCCTCGCAACAAGCCAGCGGCCTGTTCGCCAGCCGTCTGGCGCGCCTGTGGCAGGATATTCACTGGGGCAGCCTGCTGTTTCTCTCGCCGTTGTGGCCGATGGCCGTTGCCTACCCCAAGCTCCTGGAAGAGTGGGAACTGCGGGTGATCCACAAGGGCCAATCGGCGCACAAGGTCGAGCAGGAATTGTTTGGCGTGCGCCTGCTGGAGTTGTGCCTGGGCTTGACCGAAGCCTGGCGCCTGCCGATCTGGGTCTCCCAGGGCTACCAGTTACTGCTCAAGGAACAACGTTTGCTGGTCAAGGCCCTGCATATCGCCCGCGATGAAGCGCCGTTGAGCCAGCAGCAAAAACTCGATGCCGACCCGGCGCTACGGCGCTGGTTGAACCAGCCCGCCAACACTGTGCTGCTAGCCAATGGCATGGCGCTGGCGGCGCAGGAATCCTGGACCTGCCCGCACACCCAGCGCTGGCAATACCTCACCGCGCTGTACCTGCAACAACCGCTGGCCGACGTTCAGCAACAGGTGCACCAACAGGCCGTGATCAGCGCCCGACACACCTTGAGCGCCAGTCTCTGGCATCCGGCGCTGGCGCTGATCTGGCCGTGGCATGTGCAACGGGTCCATCGCGGCCTGCTGCCAGCACCGCCACCCACGGCCGAAGCCCTGGCGATCTGGCGCAAGCGCTGCAGCGAATTACTGGTGGAGCCGAGCCGCTTCGCCAACGCCATGCACTTGACCACCTGCGCCAAGGAAGCCCTGGCGGCCAGCGGCATGCAGCGCGTCATGCTGCTGATGGCCGACAAGGCCCTGGCCACGTTGCGCGTGCATCAGGTCGATGGCCTGCCCAAGGACGCCGCCAACCTGACCCTTGAGGCCGCACAAAGCACGCTGCTGCAACGCTTGCTGGAAAAGTCTGCGCAGGTGCGCCTGACCCCGGACAATCACGCGCAATTCGCAGCACTGCTGCCTGCCTCATTGCGCCGCCTGTTCGTTGGCGAGCACCTGCTGTTGCGCTCCCTGAGCTGTAACGGCCGGGTGGTGATGCTGATGATTGCCGACCAGGGCGGCGGGCCGTTCTCCGAAACCACCGTCCAGGCCTTCGGCAAAACCGCCCAGTGCATCGAAAAAGCCCTGCACTGCTTTACCAACCGCAGCGCCTGATGCTTGCGTTACAATCGCCCTCTTTTATCGCTCAACCTAGTGCCCGGGAGACCTCACATGCCTGACTTTTCTGGCTTGCCGCTGGTGATCGAGCCCAGCGACCTGCTTGGCCGGCTCGCCGCCGAGCCGTTGATTCTGGTGGATCTCACCAGCGCCGCACGCTACGCCGAAGGGCATATCCCCGGCGCGCACTTCGTTGACCCAAAGCGCACCCAACTGGGCCAGCCACCCGCACCAGGGCTGCTGCCAGCCAAGGCCGATCTGGAAAAGCTGTTCGGCGAACTGGGCCACACCCCGGATGCCACCTACGTGGTGTATGACGACGAGGGCGGCGGCTGGGCCGGGCGGTTTATCTGGCTGCTCGACGTTATTGGTCACAAGAAGTATCACTACCTCGATGGCGGCCTGCTGGCGTGGCTGGATGAAAAACACCCTGTGTCCACCGAGGTCGCCGCACCCGTCGGCGGCCCGATCAGCCTGACCCTGCACGACGAACCCACCGCCACCCGCGAGTACCTGCAAAGCCGCCTCGGCGCTGCTGACCTGGGGATCTGGGATGCACGCGGGCCGCTGGAATACTCGGGAGAGAAAGTCCTTGCAGCCAAAGGCGGGCATATTCCCGGCGCCGTGAACTTCGAATGGACTGCGGGCATGGACAAGGCGCGCAACCTGCGGATCCGCCGCGACATGCCGCAGATCCTCGAAGACCTGGGCCTGACCAAAGACAAAGAAATCATTACCCACTGCCAGACTCACCACCGTTCTGGCTTCACCTACCTGGTGGCCAAGGCGCTCGGTTATCCGCGAGTCAAAGGTTATGCCGGTTCCTGGGGCGAATGGGGCAACCACCCCGACACCCCCGTCGAGATTTAAGGTTTAAGGACAGTTCATGAAAAAGCGTTTGTTTATCCTCAGCCAGTACCTGCTGCCTCACCACCTGCTGTCGCGCCTGGCCGGCTGCATTGCCGAGTGCCGCGTGCGTTGGTTCAAGAATGCCTTCACCACATGGTTCGCCAAGCGCTATCAGGTGGACATGTCCCAGGCCCTGGTCGAAGACGTGACCGCTTACGAGCACTTCAACGCCTTCTTCACCCGCGCCTTGAAAGAGGGCGCACGCCCACTGGATCAAACCCCTGGCGCGATCTTGAGCCCGGCAGACGGCGCCGTCAGCCAGCTCGGCCCGATTGAACACGGCCGAGTGTTCCAGGCCAAGGGTCACAGCTTCAGCGTGCTGGAATTGCTCGGTGGCGACGCCGCTGTTGCCGCACCCTTCATGGGCGGTGACTTTGCCACCATCTACCTGTCGCCAAAGGACTACCACCGCGTGCACATGCCACTGGCCGGCACCCTGCGGGAAATGGTCTACGTGCCTGGGCGGATTTTCTCGGTCAACCAGACCACCGCCGAAAACGTGCCGGAACTGTTCGCACGTAACGAGCGCGTTGTCTGTGTGTTCGATACCGAACGTGGGCCGATGGCCGTGGTATTGGTCGGCGCGATGATTGTGGCGTCGATCGAGACCGTCTGGGCCGGCCTGGTGACGCCGCCTAAGCGCGAACTGAAAACCGTCCGTTACGACGAAGCCGCCCGCGCACCGATCCACCTGGGAAAAGGTGCGGAACTGGGGCGTTTCAAGCTGGGTTCGACCGCCATCGTGCTGTTTGGGCCGGATCAGGTGAAGTGGGCCGAAGAACTGGCGGCGGGTACGCCGGTGCAGATGGGCCAGGGTATCGCGCTGCCGAAAGCCTGATCCGAATACAGCGAAAATCAAATGTGGGAGCGGCGGTGCGAGCAAGTCGAATCGTCGCACCGCCGCTCCCACATTTTTGACCGCGTTCCTGTCGTTATTGGCCGTCGCGGTCGCGAAAGCCCAACAGATACAGCACACCGTCCAGCCCCAGGGTCGAAATCGCCTGCTTAGCCGATTGCTTGACCAAAGGCTTGGCACGGAACGCTACGCCCAGCCCGGCGATTGCCAGCATCGGCAAGTCGTTGGCACCGTCGCCGACCGCAATGGTCTGCTCCAGACGCAAACCTTCCTTGTGCGCCAACTCCCGTAGCAGATCAGCTTTGCGCTGCGCGTCGACAATCGGCTCGACCGCCACGCCCGTCACCTTGCCATCCACCACTTCCAGCTCGTTGGCGAACACATAGTCGATGCCCAGCTTGGCCTGCAATTGCTTGGCGAAGTAGGTAAAGCCGCCCGACAGGATCGCGGTCTTGTAGCCCAGGCGCTTGAGTTCGGCGAACAGGGTCTCGGCGCCTTCGGTCAAGCGCAGGGATGCGCCGATGGAGTCCAACACACTGACATCCAGGCCCTTGAGCAGCGCCAGGCGCTCCTTGAAGCTGGCGCGAAAGTCCAACTCACCCGCCATCGCGCGTTCAGTGATCGCGCAAACTTGCTCGCCAACGCCCGCAGCCTTGGCCAACTCGTCGATGACTTCGGCTTCGATCAGCGTCGAGTCCATGTCGAACACCGCCAGGCGGCGGTTACGACGGAACAGCGAGTCTTCCTGGAAGGCGATATCGACATTCAACTCCTGGGCAACACTGAGGAACTCGGCGCGCAGGGCCTGCGGATCGGCCGGCTCACCGCGCACGGAGAACTCGATACAGCCCTTGCCCTGGTCTGCCGGGGTATCCAATGGCATGCGACCCGACAGACGGTCAATATGGTCGATGTTCAAACCGTACTGCGCGGTGATCGAACTGACACGCTGCAATTGCTCGGCGGTCACCTTGCGCGTCAGCAGCGTGACGATATGGCGCTTTTTGCCTTGGCCGGCCACCCAGTGCTGGTAATCCTCTTCGGAAACCGGAGTAAAGCGAACCTGCTGATCCAGCTTATAGGCCGTAAACAGGATGTCTTTGAGCACGGACGAGGCCTGCTCGGTGCTCGGGATCTCGACCAGGATGCCGAACGACAGGGTGTCGTGGATCACGGCCTGGCCGATGTCGAGAATGGTCACGCCACCCTGGGCCAGAACACCAGTGATGGCCGCGGTAAGACCCGGACGGTCCTCACCTGTGATGTTAATCAGGACAATTTCGCGCAAAGCGCACCCCCGGGCTGGAAAAAAACCGCATTCTACCCACTTTCAGTGACCATCGGGCACAGCCAGCGCTTTGCCGGTCTTGGGCCTGTCGCTATACTGCGCGTCAACTTCACGGACCAAGAGCCGAGCGCAAGTGAACCGGCCCACGCCAGTAAAAACCGATAACTTCTTCCTGCTGATCTTCCGGGCACTGCGCCACCGCCGTGTACCGATCGCATTACGCATCGCCAGCCATAACGTGATCCTGGTCGCCCTGGCCCTGGTGATCTATGCGTGCGTGATGGGTTTGCAGTTCAAACAGGCCATGCACGAGCAAGCCGACGCCCTGGGCGAGAGCTTGACGACCCAGACCGCCACCTCGGCGACTGAGTTGCTGGTGTCCAACGACATCCTCAGCCTCAACGTGCTGCTCAACAACCTGACCAAGAACCCGCTGGTGGCCCACGCCGCCATCTACAGCGTGGACAACCGGATCATGGCCGAGGCTGGGCAACGCCCGAAGAACGGCCTGCTGGGTGAAGCCGAAGGCCTGTACCAGAGCAATATCACGTTTCAGGATGTGAAGGCCGGTCAATTGCGTATCAGCCTGGACATGCAACAGTTCCAGCAGCCGATGACCATCAGCCTGCAAAGCATGGGGATCCTCAGCGCGATCCTGCTGGCGCTGGCCCTGGCCTTGAGCCTGCGCCTGGGCCGGCATATCTCCACGCCTCTGATGCAATTGCGCATCTGGCTGCGCGATATCGACGAGCACACCCCGGCCACTGACCGCCAGGATGAAATCGGCGACCTTGCCCGCCAGTTGCACACCAGCTTCGCTCCAGAGCCCGTGGTACAGGAAGTCGAGCCTGAACCGGAGCTTGACGACACCGATTACGACGACGAACCCGAGTTTGAAGTGCGCAACCTGCGCGACCCGAGCTTCGACGAGTCGGCGCCAGTGGCGGGCCTCAAGCCAGTACCGCGCACAGCCATCAAGGCCGACGAAGACAGCCTGGACGATGACGACCCGTTTGCCGACCTGCGCGACGAGTCGGTGCCTACCCCGGTGGTAGCGCCAAAACCTGCGGTCTCGCACAACACACAGCCACAGCACAGTGCGGTATTGGCCGTGCAACTGGGCGCCCAGGAACAGCTGCGCCGCCTGCCCCGCGCACGCTTGACCGAGCTGCTGGAACGCTACCGCGACTGCCTCGACCAGGCGGCCTCGCTGTACCAGAGCGAGCTGCACACCCTGAACGACGGCAGCACCTTGATGCTGTTCCACAGCGAAGACAGCGGCGAAGACTACCTGACCAACGCTATCTGCTGCGGTGAGCTGTTGCGGGCGCTGGGCCATGCGTTGCAGATCGAAGTCGCTGATAGCGGCATCACCCTGCAACTGCAACTGGGCCTGACCCTGGGCGACGACCTGTATGGCATGAGCCAGATCGACCTGCTGCTGACCGAAAACGCCCAGGACGCCCTGGCCTTGTCGCAACACAGCCGCAACCTGCTGCTGGTGGAGCGCAAGATCAGCGACGACGCCTTGATCCGCCAGCGTGCGCGGATCCGCCCGATTGCAAGCCCCGAAGGCGCGTGCTGTGTAGAGCGGTTGATGGAGCCTTATCCGTCGATGCTGGAGCGCCAGTTGGCGCGGATGCATGAGACCCGCAACAAGGGGTGAATCCTCCCCCAATAAAAAGCCCACCCATGAGTGATCATGGGTGGGCTTTTTATTGGCTCTGTGTAGGAGCGAGCTTGCTCGCGAAGATCGTCAACGTTAACGCGCTTATCCTGAATGAGCGCGTTGCCCTTGAGTTTTTCGCGAGCAAGCTCGCTCCTACAGGGGGCTGTTACCTCAGAAGCGGAACACTTCCATGTCCGTGCGAATCGGCGAAGCCATTGGGATCTTCGGCTTTTCCGGGGCTGCCGGCTTGGCAGGAGCCGGGGCCTGTTTGCGCGGGGCCTCGGCAATCGGTGGCTGGTTGGCCAATGGCTTGAGGGCTACCGACAGTTGTTCTGCCAGGCGCTGCAACAACACACCCTGGGCCTGAACCTGGGAAGCGGTACTGCCAGCGTGTTGTTCTTGCAGATGCACGATGCGGTTGTCCCG
Source organism: Pseudomonas sp. 25 R 14 (assembly GCF_900004755.1). Taxonomy (NCBI): domain Bacteria; kingdom Pseudomonadati; phylum Pseudomonadota; class Gammaproteobacteria; order Pseudomonadales; family Pseudomonadaceae; genus Pseudomonas; species Pseudomonas sp. 25 R 14. The sequence continues at coordinate 125,442 of NZ_CVTS01000033.1, forward strand.
CACCTGGCCGCGGCGGTCGATCAGGCGCCATTGCGCATCAAGGATTGCCGGCTGCGATGCCCCGGAGTCCAGGCGCGTGATGGTCAGCAGCACCTGAACATCGGGCGAGAAACTGGTAGGTGCCGGCGACAGCACCACACGCTGGCTGTCGAGGTGGCCGGCCACCTGGCGCAGCATCAACTGGTTGATATCCGACGACAGGCTGCCCGCCCAACGGCCATCGACGGAGCCTTGCAGGCTGCCATCGTCCTGGCGTTGCAGCAGGGTTTCACGTTGCAGGTAATCGGCAACCACGACCGGCCCGAGCAAGACCGCCATGCCAGCACTTTGCGCTGGCTGCGCAGGGTTTCCGCTATCCAGTTGGTACAGCGACACCGGCTGGTGCGTAGCGCAACCCGCCAACCCCAAAAGGCCAGCGAGCATCAAAAATAAAGGAAGGCGTGGAGCAGTCATCATCCCATCCAGGTGGCTGCCACAAGGCAAACCACAATGTAATACTAAAAATAACCTATACGCGCTCAGCCACGCCGGCGCTGGAAAGGCCATATCATCCGTGAATATGCGCCATGACTCCAGCGCGAAAGCGCCGATCTACGGGTTAAATTCGTAGATCGGGTGCTCTATATCGCCTTAAGCCGGTGTTTCCACCAGCAATGCATCTACTCGCTGGAAGCCACGGGGCAATTTGTTCCCGCGGCGACCGCGCTCGCCCTTGTAGTGCTCAAGATCGTCAGGACGCAGCGACAGCGTGCGTTTGCCGGCCTGCAGCACCAGGGTCGAACCTTCCGGGATCACTGCGATGTCGGTCACGTACTCTTCGCGACTGGCCACCCGCTCTCCTGGAATCCCAATGATCTTGTTGCCCTTGCCCTTGCCCAGCTGCGGCAGGTCGCTGATCTTGAACACCAGCAAGCGCCCTTCTGTGGTCACCGATGCCAGCCAATTGCCTTCACGGTCCTCGACCGGACGCGGCAAGATCACCTTGGCGTTGTTCGGCAGGCTCAACAGGGCCTTGCCCGCCTTGTTCTTGGCCTGCAAATCCTCGCCCTTGACCACGAAGCCGTAGCCGGCGTCGGAGGCGATGACGTACAGCGAGTCATCATCAGGCAGCAATACACATTCAAAACTTGCCCCTGGCGGTGGTGTCAGGCGCCCGGTCAACGGTTCGCCCTGGCCTCGTGCTGACGGCAAGGTATGCGCCGGCACCGAATAACTGCGCCCGGTGGAGTCGATAAACACCGCAAACTGGTTGGAGCGCCCGGCTGCAGCAGTCTTGAACCCATCGCCGGCCTTGTAAGACAGGCCGGTGGCGTCAATATCATGCCCCTTGGCGGAGCGAACCCAACCCTTTTCCGACAGAACGACGGTAATTTTCTCGTTGGGCAACAGCTCGGTTTCGGTCAGGGCCTTGGCTTCGGTACGCTCGACAATCGGCGAACGACGGTCGTCACCATAGGTTTCTGCGTCCTTGATCAGCTCGCTGCGCACCAGTTTCTTGAGCTTGGCTTCACTACCCAGCAGCGCTTGCAGCTTGGCTTGTTCCTTGAGCAACGCGTCCTGCTCGTCGCGCAACTTCATCTCTTCCAGGCGCGCCAACTGGCGCAAACGGGTATCGAGGATGTAGTCGGCCTGGATCTCGCTCAACTCGAAACGCGCGATCAACTCGGCTTTCGGGTGCTCGGCGGTACGGATGATATGAATCACTTCATCCAGGTTGAGATAGGCAATCAGCAAGCCGTCCAACAGGTGCAGGCGACGCTCGACCTTGTCCAGGCGAAATTGCAGGCGGCGGCGTACGGTATTGACCCGGAACTCCAGCCACTCCACCAGCAGGTTGCGCAGGTTTTTCAGCTGCGGCTTGCCATCCAGGCCGATGATATTGACGTTGACCCGGTAACTGGATTCCAGCTCGGTGCTGGCAAACAGGTGCTGCATCAGCACTTCATGGTCGACCCGGCTGTTGGTCGGAATGATCACGATGCGGCACGGGTTTTCGTGGTCGGACTCGTCACGCAGGTCTGCGACTTGCGGCAGTTTCGACGGCTTGGCCTGCATCAGCGCGGCAATCTGTTCCAGCACTTTGGCGCCGGAGACCTGGTGCGGCAAGGCGGTGACGATAATGTCGCCATCTTCGATGTGGTACACGGCACGCATGCGCACCGAGCCCTTGCCGGTCTCGTACATTTTCAGCAGGTCGGCGCGCGGGGTGATGATTTCCGCTTCGGTCGGGTAGTCCGGGCCCTGGATATGCTCGCACAACTGCTCGACCGTGGCCTTGGGCTCATCGAGCAAACGCACGCAGGCCGTGGCGACTTCGCGCAGGTTGTGCGGCGGTACGTCGGTGGCCATGCCCACGGCGATGCCGGTGGTGCCGTTGAGCAGGATATTGGGCAGGCGCGCCGGCAAGACCAGCGGTTCGTCGAGGGTGCCGTCGAAGTTCGGGCCCCAGTCTGCGGTGCCCTGGCCCAGCTCGCTGAGCAGCACTTCGGAATAGCGCGACAGCCGCGCCTCGGTGTAACGCATGGCGGCGAACGACTTGGGATCATCCGGCGCACCCCAGTTGCCCTGGCCGTCGACCAGGGTGTAGCGGTAGCTGAACGGCTGGGCCATCAGCACCATGGCTTCGTAGCACGCCGAGTCGCCGTGGGGGTGGAACTTGCCGAGCACGTCACCGACGGTACGCGCCGATTTCTTGTGCTTGGAGTCGGCGTCCAGGCCCAACTCACTCATGGCGTAGATAATGCGCCGCTGTACTGGTTTCAGGCCGTCGCCGATATGCGGCAGGGCACGGTCCATGATCACGTACATGGAGTAGTTGAGGTAGGCATTTTCGGTGAAGTCAGCCAGCGACCGGCGTTCTACGCCGTCTAAGCTGTCTGCAAGGATGTCACTCATGCGGGCCTCATCATTGTCTGGTCTGGCGCAGCAGCATGGTGCCGCCGCGCTGGGTAAATTCAAGTTGTTTCAATGCGCTCATGCCCAACAGCACTTGCTCGCCACCCAGGCCCGGCGCCACCAGGGCACGCACGTCCTGCAAGACGATATCGCCCAGTTGCAGGCGGTCGAGGTGGGTCCGATAGCCCTGGCTGCGGCCGTTGGCGGTGCTCAAGGTCACCGGCAAACCGCGCTTGAGCCCCAGGCGTTCGGCCAGCTCGGCCGGTACCGCCACGTCGGTGGCGCCGGTATCGAGCATGAAATCCACCGGCTGGCCGTTGATCTGGCCAGTGGCAACAAAATGCCCCTGGCCGTTGCCGACCAGTTTCACTTCTATATAACCCGCGTGTTGCTGCGAGGTGACCACGGCGTTGGGGTTTTCCTGACGCGCTTCCCATTGCCCAAAAAACCGTGTTGCCAGAAACAGCCCGGCGCCCCACGCCACGAACATCAATATACGTCCGGCGCGCTTGCCAGGCGCTTGCGCGCTCATGGCTGGGCGCTCCAACCACCGGCCGGCGCAGCAAAACGGTAGACCACCGGGCGTTTTTCACCATCGGCCCGGGCGCCGAAATTATTGTCGATACCCACCCAGGCGCCCTCGGCATCAATCAGCAAGGCTTCCGCCAGGCCATAGCTCTGGGGATAACGTCGATTCGGCACCAGGGCCTCATCGGCGTACGACCAGCACCGCTCGACCTTGGCCGTCACGCTGTCGCGCCGGCAGATCTGGAACGCATTGCGCTCCAGGGTAAACAGCTTGCCGTTGAACAGCGCAAGGTCAGCAAAATCCTTGGAAACGGCCTTGGCGCCCGGAAACTGCGCGGGTTGCATTTCCTGGCCAGCCTCGCTCAACAGCACGCACGGCCCGTCACAATCCCAAACGCTTTGCCCACGCTTGATCGAAATCAGCCCGCGCCGTTCACGTTCGGCCGCCAGCCAGATCTGATTGCCCTCGGGGTTGACCGCCAGGCCTTCAAACAAGGCATTGAAGTGCAGCAACAGGCCACTGGCCCGCGCCTCGCGAACCATCCCAGGGGCAATCTTCAGCCATTCCGGATCCCCACTTGCCGGTACCTGCAGCACCGCCGCGTGGGCTTCGCTGACGATATAACGATTACCCGCGGCGTCACAGCTGATGCCTTCAAAATCCAGGTCGCCGCCACGAATCACCGAAGCCGCCGTGGTGCGTGCGCGCAAGCCCCACGGCAAGCCCGATTCAGGCACTGGCGGCACGTCGATCCTGACCGTTTCGGCCTGCCAGGTCTCGGCACGGGTATCGAGGCGGTAGATCTGGTCGTCGTCGCGGTCGGAGACCGTCCACAAGTCCTTGCCGCACAAGGCCAGGCCCGACAGATTACCGCCGCGCATGCCCTCGACCGGGTGTTCGGACAACAACTTGAGCTCAACCGCAGGTTCGGCCACTGCCAACCCACTCAACAACAGTATCGCCAGGGCGAAACCGCTGCGCATCAGCCCAATACCTCGGCCAGGTTGCCTTTGGACTCCAGCCAGGCCTTGCGGTCACCGGCGCGCTTCTTGGCCAGCAGCATGTCCATCATTTCCGAGGTGGCGGCGTAGTCTTCCAGGGTCAACTGCACCAGGCGCCGGGTGTTCGGGTCCATGGTGGTTTCCCGCAGTTGCGGCGGGTTCATTTCACCCAGGCCTTTGAATCGAGTGACTTGCGGCTTGCCGCGCTTCTTCTCGGCCACCAGGCGGTCGAGGATGCCGTCGCGCTCGGCTTCGTCCAGGGCGTAGTAGATCTCTTTGCCCAGGTCGATACGGTACAGCGGTGGCATGGCGACATAGACGTGACCGGCATCCACCAGCGGGCGGAAATGCTGGACGAACAGTGCGCAGAGCAAAGTAGCAATGTGCAGGCCGTCGGAGTCGGCGTCGGCGAGGATGCAGATCTTGCCGTAGCGCAGTTGGCTCATGTCCTCGGCGCCCGGATCGACGCCGATGGCCACGGCGATGTTGTGCACTTCCTGGCTGGCCAGTACTTCGCTGCCGTCGACTTCCCAGGTATTGAGGATCTTGCCGCGCAACGGCAGGATCGCCTGGAACTCTTTATCCCGCGCTTGCTTGGCGGAACCGCCGGCAGAATCACCTTCCACCAAAAACAGTTCGGAGCGCATCGGGTCCTGCCCGGCGCAGTCTGCCAGCTTGCCGGGCAATGCCGGGCCCTGGGTGATGCGCTTGCGCTCGACCTTTTTGCTGGCCTTGAGACGACGCCCCGCGTTGTTGATCGCCAGCTCGGCCAGGGCCAGGCCCAGCTCCGGGTGCTCGTTGAGCCACAGGCTGAACGCGTCCTTGACCACACCCGAGACAAACGCCGCCGCCTCACGGGACGACAGGCGTTCCTTGGTCTGGCCGGAGAATTGCGGCTCCTGCATTTTCATCGACAGAACGAAGGCGATGCGCTCCCAGACGTCCTCCGGCGCCAGCTTCACGCCGCGCGGCAGCAGGCTGCGGTATTCGCAGAACTCGCGCATGGCATCCAGCAAACCCTGGCGCAAACCGTTGACATGGGTGCCGCCCTGGGCAGTGGGGATCAGGTTGACGTAGCTTTCCTGGACACTGTCGCCGCCCTCGGGCAACCACAACAGCGCCCAGTCAACCGCTTCCTTATTGCCCGCCAAACTGCCGCAGAAAGGCTCATTGGGTAGGCGTTCGAAGTCGCTGACCGAATCTTCCAGATAGGAGCGCAGACCGTCTTCGTAATGCCACTCGACCTTTTCGCCGGTGCCTTTGTCTTCGAAACTGACCAGCAGCCCCGGGCACAATACGGCCTTGGCCTTGAGTACGTGCTTGAGGCGGCTGATGGAGAATTTGGGGGAGTCGAAGTATTTCGGGTCCGGCGCGAAGTACACACTGGTCCCGGTATTGCGCTTGCCGACGGTGCCGACCACTTCCAGCTCAGTGGCTTTGTAGCCATCGGCGAAGGTCATCTGGTACTCGTTGCCGTCGCGCTTGACCTTGACCCGAACCTGCGTGGACAGGGCGTTGACCACGGAAATACCCACACCGTGCAAGCCGCCGGAAAACTGATAGTTCTTGTTGGAGAACTTACCGCCCGCGTGGAGCTTGGTGAGGATCAGCTCGACACCCGACACCCCTTCTTCCGGGTGAATGTCCACCGGCATGCCGCGCCCGTCGTCGGACACTTCCAGGGAATGGTCGGCGTGCAAAATGACCTGTACCGACTTGGCGTGCCCGGCCAAGGCTTCGTCGACGCTGTTGTCGATGACTTCCTGGGCAAGGTGGTTCGGCCGACTGGTGTCGGTGTACATGCCGGGGCGTTTGCGCACCGGGTCGAGGCCCGAGAGGACTTCGATGGCGTCGGCGTTATAAGAGCTAGCGCTGGGAGTGGCCATGGGGTCTCATCGTGAGTCGTTCGATTAAAAAGTAACCTGCGGTTTCACAATGCCGTGAAATCGAAGGATTGGTACTGATCTGCGCCAATGCCGGCAAAACTCAACAGCGCCGGCAACTGTCGGCCAAAGCCCTGGTAACTGTGGTCGCCGCCGGCCTGGATACGCAAGGCACAGGCCCGGTAATACTGCTCGGCGAGGCGATAATCCAGTGTTTCGTCCCCGGTCTGCAACCATACCTGATAGCGCTGGGCATCCTGGGGCGCCGCCACTTCAAGCTCAGCCAGGGCCGCGACGTGATCGTGGGTCAATTCCCAGGTTTCATCGGTGTAGAGGTTCTTCTGGGTGCCCAGGTAACCGTCGAACATGCGATGGGGGCTGACCGCCGGGTTGACCAACAGGGCCTTGAGACCATGGCGTTCGGCAAGATGGGTTGCATAGTAGCCGCCGAGTGAGCTGCCGACCAGCAGTGGCCGCCCCAGCTCGCTGATCGCCTGCTCCAGCTGGGCAATCGCCTGGCGCGGGTGGTGATGCAGGGCCGGCACCCGTAGCTGGTCGGCCAGACCCAGACTGTCCATCACGCCCATCAGTTGGCTGGCCTTGGTCGAGGCTGGCGCGCTGTTGAAACCGTGGATATACAAGATCGAAGCGGACATGCCGGGCTCTCCGTGCGTTATCGGCCAAAGGGGCGCAGTTTACAGGGAACGGGGGGGTTGTGGGTGCAGCCCATCGCCGCTGGCGGTACTATCGGTTCCGCCGCGTTGATGAGCCGCCAAGCAGGAAAACCGCATGCAACTTGAATGGCTTGAGGATTTTATCGAACTGGCCCGCACCCGCAGCCTGTCGCGTGCCGCCGAAAATCGCTGTGTCACGCACCCCGCGTTCGGCCGACGTATCCGGGCGCTGGAAGAATGGGTCGGCACGCCATTGATCGAGCGCAAACAACCCCTGTCACTGACGCCTTGCGGCGCGCTGTTCCTGGATGCTGCGACACAATCACTGCAATTGCTGACCGCTGTCAGAGCGCAATTCAAAGGCACCACCCTGAGCCGCGACGAACCCGTGCGCATCGCCACCGGTCGGACCCTGGCCTGCGATTTTTTCCCGGACTGGTACGAGTCATTGCACCAGCGCCTGGGCAATTTTGCGGTGTCATTGGTCACCAGCGGGGCGCAAGAAGCGATCAGTAAGTTGTCCGCCGGCGAGGTCGACCTGCTGTTGAGCTTTTCCAGCCCATTGACCCATACGCTGTTGGACCCGGAGCGTTTCGACTCCCGAGTACTGGCCAATGAGGAACTGCTGCCGGTCAGCGCGCCAGACACAAAGGAGCAGCCGCGACAGCGGATATCCGTCGATCATAACGCCCTGAGCATCCCGTGGCTGGCCTTCTCACCCTCCCTGGCCCTACGCGGCGTGCTGGCCCAGCACCTGGAGCGGCTACCACAGCACCTAGCGTTGCGGATGGTCTACCAGGCTGATTCTTATGACGCCATCCTGGAAATGGCCAAGCGTGGCAGAGGCCTGGCGTGGCTGCCGCGCATGGTGGTCAAAGGTGCGCTGGCCTCGGGCGAGCTGGTGATTGCAGGCGGCCCCGAGTTTCACGTGGCCTTCGACGTCTCGCTGCATCGCCTGCGCGCCAACCAGAGCGAAATGGTCATGAATATCTGGGAAGGCCTGTGACGCTGTCGTTGCATCAACTTAAAGACGCGTAAATCCCAATGCCTGTCGGCCCCGTGCCAAAACAGCTCAAACCTGTGCCGAAACAGCAATTGCTGTTGACCCGCACTTGATTCAATTTCACCCGGGCTTTCACCCATAACAATTAATGCCTTCGATCTCGCCAGGCCACCCTGCGGCTCGGCGAATCCGAATGCCAACTGTGAAACAGACCCGGTGCACATCCATGACAGTCCCATCATCCGTCTTATCATCGGCACAGGCTCCAACCCAGCGAGGTCCATGGAAGGAAATCATCGCTGCCAGTGTCGGCAACGCGCTGGAGTTTTATGATTTGCTGATCTACGGCTATTTTGCGGTAGTTATCAGCAAACAGTTTTTCCCGTCCGATAACGAAACCACCTCACTGTTGCTGGCCGTAGGCTCATTTGGCATTTCCTTCCTGATGCGCCCGCTAGGTGCCATCGTGCTCGGTTCATACACCGACAGGGCTGGCCGAAAGGCATCGTTGACGATGTCCATCATGATCATGCTGATCGGCACCGCAATGATTACCTTCGCCCCGACCTATGAGCAGATCGGCTTGGCTGCACCGCTGTTGATCATCGTTGCGCGCATGCTCCAGGGGTTTTCTACGGGCGGTGAGTTTGGTGCGGCCACCGCGTTTATGGTCGAACATGCAGATGCCAAGCGTCGTGGTTTCTTTGCCAGCTGGCAATTGTCGACCCAGGGGCTGGCAACGGTACTGGCCGCAGGTGTCAGTGCAATCCTCAGCTATGCGCTGTCGGATGTGCAGTTGAACGACTGGGGTTGGCGCGTGGCATTCGGCTTCGGCCTGCTGATCGGGCCGGTGGGCTTCTACATTCGCACGCAAATCGATGAAACCCCGGACTTCAAGAAAACCGTAGCCAGCACAGTGGTGAGGACGCCGCTACGAGATGTGTTGATCAAAGGACACGTCAGCCTGTTACTGGCTATCGGGGTGGTGGCCGGTGCGACAGCGTTCAACTACGTGCACAAGCTGTACATGCCTATCTACGCCCTGAAACAACTGAATATCACCGCTACCTCCTCGTATCTCGGGGCGCTGATGACCGGCATCACGCTGATGCTGATGGCTCCGATATTTGGCGGTTTATCCGATCGCCACGGACGTTTTCGGGTACTGACGATCGCATTGCTGATTACCGGGTTTTCGTCTTATCCGATGTTCGTTCTGCTTAATACCTTCCCAAGCTTCACTACGCTGCTGATTGTGCAAGCGATTGTCGGTGTGCTGATCGCCGCCTGCCTGGGGCCGATTCCGGCGATGCTTGCCGACATCTTCCCAACCAGTATTCGCGGGACCGGTCTGGCGCTGAGCTACAACTTTTCCGTCACTCTATTTGGTGGCTTTGCGCCATTGATCGTGACCTGGATGATCGACGCCACCGGCAGCAAGCTGGCCCCCAGTTTTTATGTGATGGCGACCATTTTGATCAGCGTACTGGCGATTGTCTGCCTGGGCCGCCGCATGCGCGGCACCCACCCCGCTGCCAATTAAACACACTCTTCCTGCTTGTCGCGCCCCAACCCCTCGCGACAAGTACACACATCGGTCAGTCGGAGACTGAAATGAAAACCCTTGAGCAGGTTCGTGCATCACTCAAACCCTACCCCGTGGAAGTCCAGTTCCCTGACCTGAGCCAATGGAAAACCGGTAACTGTGGAATCGACTACATCCACAGCTTCGACAGCGGCAAGCCAGGACCGCATGTGCTGGTCATGGCGCTGACCCATGGCAATGAAGTCAGTGGGGCAATCGCGGTGGATACCCTGTTACGCAGTGGGGTGCGCCCGCGCCAGGGGCGGTTGTCACTGGGGTTTGCCAACATACAGGCCTATCAACGCTTCGACCCACAGGACATTGATGCGACCCGCTTTATTGACGAGGACATGAACCGTATCTGGCTGCCATCGGCCCTCGACGGCCCGCGCGACTCCGCCGAACTGCGCCGAGCACGGGAGTTACGACCGCTGATCGACAGTGTTGATTTGTTGCTCGATATCCACTCAATGCACGAAGAATCCCCGCCGCTGATGATGTGCGGTGCATGCGCCAAAGGCTTGGAGTTCGCCCAATCATTAGGTGTACCTGCAACCATCGTCGCAGACGCCGGCCATGCCAACGGCCGGCGCATGCGTGACTACGGTGGGTTTGGCGATGCCGCCAGCCCCAAGAATGCGCTGCTGATCGAGACGGGCCAGCATTTTTCAAAAAAGAGTGAATACGTCGCCCTCGATGTGACAGCACGCTTCCTGATTGCGACTCAAGCAGTTGCCGAGGCTGATGTGTCGAGGTTTCTTAGCCAGGAAAAGCCTGCGCCCCAGCAATGCCTGCAAGTCACCGACCCGGTGATCGCCCACAGCATGGACTTCAGTTTCACTGATGATTTCCGTGGACTGGAGCGGATCACTCACGCTGGAACGGTGATCGCCCGAGATGCTCAGCGCGAGATCGTCACACCGTATGACAATTGCGTGCTGATCCAGCCATCGCTGCGGCATCTGGGGCAAGGCGTCACGGTGGTGAGGTTAGCCCGGGACTATCGCCATCAGTAGCCAGTACTACCGTAATCGACGGTGAATGCAAACCCCTGGACCCGCTCCACGCCTGTTTCCAACCGCCCATCGGGATGCAGACGCAGCCAGCGATAGCCCGGTGCCTCTTCGCTGACCTTGAAATCCTCACTGCCCGGGGCGAACTGGATGCAGGTCGACGGCGACGCCAGCAGGCGCACGCCGTTGCGTTCCCGGTCGATCTCCTGGTGCACATGCCCCCACAACACCGCCCGCACCTGGGGAAAACGGTCGAGCACAGCAAACAGCGCCTCGGGGTTACGCAAACCGATGGGCTCCATCCAGGCACTGCCAATGGGCACGGGGTGATGATGGAAGCAGACCAGATGATGGCGACCCGGCGCTTCACTCAAGGCTTGCGCCAGCAGTTGCAGTTGCGGCTCGGCCAGATAACCCGGCACCGAACCCGGCACGGCGGAGTCCAGCAAGGTAATGCGCCAGTTGCCCACATCCACCACCGACTCCAGCAACGCACTGCCCATGGTCGCCTGGGCCATGATTTGCGGCTCATCGTGGTTGCCGGGAATCCAGCGCGCCGGGGCGCCGATTGGCTGGGTCAGGTCGCGAAACAGCTGGTAGGACTCAAGCGTACCGTCCTGGGACAAGTCGCCGGTGGCCAGCAGCAAATCAATCTGCGGCTGCCGGGCCCGCACCAGCTCGATCACCCGTTGCAGGCTGTCACGGGTATTCATGCCCAGCAGCGTACCGTCGGCCTCGGCAAACAAGTGGCTGTCAGACAGTTGCACCAGCAACGCCGGTGCATCAGGGTTCACGGTGGATACGCTCGGCAAGGCGTTCTCCCAGGGCGATCACGAAAAATGGGCAATGGGCGCAATTATGCTGGGGCAGGACGCAAAGAGGAAACCTGTGAAGCAGACGCAGTTCACATCTACCGCACGACTTCAAACTCATGGCCCAAGGCCAGGCAATGGCTCAACCATTCACCGAGGAACACATTGAGCTGTGCTTTCTCATCGGGCTGGTGCATGAACACATTGGGATAAGGATAGATGCTGCGAAAGCGCCGCGCATGTTCGGCGCTGATCACCTCAGCCATCCGCGCATCGTGATACACCTGCACTTCCAACTGCGGCACCGGCAACCATGGCAGGCTGTGTTCCTGGCGCACGCGCAAGGTGCTGGTATACGGGCAAGTGAGGATCACTTCCAGGGTCAGCACGCCGAGCATCTGGTCGCCATGGGTCACGGCAATGCGCCGCGCCTCGGGCGTGTGGCGCATGTCCGGCAGCAAGCGCATCAGCCGTGCGTAGTTGGCCTCGCAAGCGGCTTGCAAGCCGATCAGGTCGACCCGGTAACGTTCCCGTGCCTTTACTGCCATAGCCCCCTCACTTCCGCGCGATTAAGCGCAAGCCATTGCAGGGCGATAATGCTGGCTGCGTTGGAAATCTTACCGTCGCGTACCGCTTGCAGGGCATCTTCAAAGGCCCACACGGTGACGCGGATATCTTCTGCTTCTTCGGCCAGGCCATGAATGCCGCCAGCACCGCTACTGTCGCAACGCCCCAAAAACAGGTGGACGAATTCGGTGCTGCCCCCTGGCGAGGGGAAATACTGGGTGATCGGCCACAGCGCGCTGAAGGTCAACCCAGCTTCCTCCTCGGCTTCGCGGTGTGCAACCTCCTCCGGTTGCTCGTCCTTGTCGATCAGCCCGGCAACCATCTCCACCAGCCAGGGGTTGTCGGTGCGGCCCATGGCGCCAACGCGAAATTGCTCGATCAGTACCACTTGATCACGTTGCGGGTCGTAGGGCAGTACACACACCGCGTCATGGCGCACAAAGACTTCACGATCGATCACCCGGCTCATGCCACCGTCGAACAGCTCGTGACGCAGCTGCACGCGATCGAGCTTGTAGAAGCCCTGGTAGGCATTGTCGCGCTGAACCACTTCAATTCTGTTCGGCGTCGATTTCGCACTGTCGGTCATATCAACCCTCGTTTATTGCGGTGTGTGTCTTGGCATCGCGCCATCCTACAGCGCCCGCGTCCCTCGGTGCAGCCCCTTTGCGGTTGCCGGGACAGGCGGCTCAGGTCAAACTCACTGTAATCAGCTTAGTGGCGAACTGACTGGGATGCCGGTAGTCGAAGCCCCATATCTTTCGCTCTTCTCCGCTTTATGAAGGACGCCCATGTCGCTGTTAAAAGTCGCCTCCGTGGCCTGTATTGCCTTGACCCTCGGCGCTTGCCAGAGCCTGTTCCAACCCAGCTACCGAGCGCCGCTGGAAGCCACCCGCGATGCATCCGAAGTGGTGCAACCCGGCTGCACCACTGCCGATTGCCCACTGGTGAACATCGACACCGTGCATTTCGCCAGCGAGCCCAAGCTCGATGCGCTGATCGAGCAGCGCCTGCTGGAAATGACCCGCACCACCCCCGGCGCGCCACTGCCGGCGTCGCTGAACGCCTATCGGGAAAAATTCCTGCGCGAATCCGGCCCGCGCAACAGCATGTACTTGCAGGCCAAGGTACGGGAGCAGCATGACGGCTTGGTGATCATCGAGCTGTCCAGCTACCTGGACACCGGCGGTGCCCATGGCGAACCTGGCCGCGGCTTCATCAACTACTCGCGCCAGCAGCAAAAAAACCTGACCCTCGCGGACATGCTGCGTCCCGGCAAGGAAGACGCGTTCTGGAAAGCCGCCCAGGTGGCCCACAACAGTTGGCTGATCAGCACCCGCCTGAGCCTGGAGCCGGACTACGTGAAAAGCTGGCCCTTCCAGAAAACCCCGAACGTGGCGCTGACCTATGGAGCAGTGGTGCTCAAGTACCCTACGACCACCATTGCGCCCTACGCCATGGGCCACGTCGAGTTGCAGATCCCTTATGCGCGCCTCGACGGCATCATCAAGCCTGAACTGGTGCCCGTGCGCCACTGAAGGCGCGCCCGAGGATAAATTGCAGCAGCCCTGTCAGCGCCAGTGCCGGCAGGGTTGCGCCGATATCCGGGTACAGATTGGCCAACAGATGATAGGTGCTGATACCACCCAGCCAGGCCAGCAGCGCACCGGTTTGCAGGACCATCAGGCCGATACCGAGGGAGAACCACAGGGAGAACAGATCGCGGGCGCCGAAGACACGTTGGTCTATGGGGACTGCAATGTCGGGAGAGTAGGTACTCGGTTGAATGCTCGGGGGTGGAATCTCTGAGGAGTATTGGTTGTTTGAGAGATTGCTTTCGCGAGCAAGCCCGCTCCCACATTCGATCGCATTCCATGTGGAGCTCGATCGAGTGGGAGCGGGCTTGCTCGCGATGAGGCCCTTACAGGCGCCTGCGATCTCGGATCAAACCTTTTTGTAGAGCTGGCTGCCTTCCTGCTTGAACCGCTCCGCCTGCTCGGCCAAGCCCTTGGCCACATCCACATCCACCGCCTCGATACGCTGGTTGGCCGCGTACTCGCGCACTTCCTGGGTAATTTTCATCGAACAGAATTTCGGCCCGCACATCGAGCAGAAATGCGCGACCTTGGCCGAATCCTTGGGCAGGGTTTCATCGTGGTAGGAGCGCGCGGTGTCCGGGTCCAGGCCGAGGTTGAACTGGTCTTCCCAACGGAACTCGAACCGCGCCTTGCTCAAGGCGTTGTCACGGATCTGTGCGCCCGGATGACCTTTTGCCAAGTCTGCCGCATGGGCCGCGATCTTGTAGGTGATGATCCCGGTCTTCACGTCATCCTTGTTCGGCAAGCCCAGGTGCTCCTTGGGCGTGACGTAGCAGAGCATCGCGCAACCGAACCAGCCGATCATCGCCGCGCCGATGCCGGAGGTGATGTGGTCGTAGCCCGGTGCAATGTCAGTGGTCAGCGGGCCGAGGGTGTAGAACGGCGCTTCGTCACAGCACTCCAGCTGCTTGTCCATGTTCTCCTTGATCAACTGCATCGGCACGTGGCCCGGGCCTTCGATCATGGTTTGTACGTCGTGCTTCCAGGCGATCTTGGTCAATTCGCCAAGGGTTTCCAGCTCACCGAACTGCGCAGCGTCGTTGGCGTCGGCAATCGACCCCGGACGCAGGCCATCGCCGAGGGAGAAGCTGACGTCGTAGGCCTTCATGATTTCGCAGATTTCATCGAAATGCGTGTAGGTGAAGTTCTCTTTGTGATGCGCCAGGCACCACTTGGCCATGATCGAGCCGCCACGGGAAACGATACCGGTGACACGCTTGGCGGTCAGCGGTACATAGCGCAACAGCACGCCGGCGTGGATGGTGAAGTAGTCGACGCCCTGCTCGGCCTGCTCGATCAGGGTGTCGCGGAACAGCTCCCAGGTCAGGTCTTCGGCAGCGCCACCGACTTTTTCCAGGGCCTGGTAGATCGGCACCGTACCGATCGGCACCGGCGAGTTACGGATGATCCACTCGCGGGTTTCGTGGATGTGCTTGCCGGTGGACAGGTCCATCACCGTGTCCGAACCCCAGCGAATGCCCCAGGTGAGTTTCGCCACTTCTTCTTCGATGGACGAGCCCAGGGCGCTGTTGCCGATGTTGCCGTTGATCTTCACCAGGAAGTTACGGCCGATGATCATCGGTTCCAGTTCGGTGTGGTTGATGTTGGCCGGGATGATCGCCCGGCCGCGGGCGATTTCTTCGCGCACAAATTCGGGAGTGATGATTTTCGGCACGCTGGCGCCGAAGCTGTGGCCGGCGTGTTGCTGGGTCAGAAGACCGGCGGCGCGGGCTTCTTCAAGCTTCATGTTTTCGCGGATGGCGACGTATTCCATCTCGGCGGTGATGATGCCCTGGCGCGCGTAGTGCATTTGCGTGACGTTGGCCCCGGCCTTGGCGCGGCGCGGGTTTTTCACGTGGGCAAAACGCAGGGCGGTCAGTTCGGCGTCGCTCAGGCGCTGCTGGCCGAAGTGCGAACTGAGGCCCGACAGACGCTCGGTGTCGCCACGGGATTCGATCCACGGCGAACGCACATCGCCCAGGCCCTTGCGCACGTCAATGATGACATTCGGGTCGGTGTACGGGCCGGAGGTGTCGTAGACCACCACAGGCGCATTGATTTCGCCGCCGAAGTCGGTGGGCGTCACGTCGAGGCTGACCTCACGCATCGGTACGCGGATGTCCGGGCGGGTGCCCTGCACATAGACTTTTTGCGAGCGGGTAAACGGCTGCACGGATCCCGAGTCAACCTTGGCCGACTCACTCAAATGCACGGTGTTTTTTAGTTTTGTACTCATCACGGGCTCTCCAGACACATCCAGGCAGTGGATTTTTGTCGGAGCGAACCTGTGACGGACGGACGCACTGGAACCAGTGCTGTGCTTGGCGCACGAGGGCTGTTCGATTGTCGAACAACATCCCGGACGAAGCACAAGAGGACTCGCCGGGTGACGAGAAATCTTGTTCCCTACGCAGGCGCTAACCTGATCAGGTTCAACGGGATCCGGTATTTACCGATCTCAGCCTCATAACAAGGCACCCCGACAAGAACGCGGCCAGTCTAGACCATGGAGCAGGCAAATTGCCAATAGCGGTGCATTCAGCGTGATGAATGGCGCAATTACAGGATTGTTGCGCCGTGATACGGCCACTACACTCGGCTACTGTCTCAACGCCTTGACGCTATGGATTGCTCGTCGTAGCCTTGGGCGCTAAATTATCGCCGTAATATTTATCTAGGAATCGCCTCATGCTGCGCAAACTTTCACTGGCTCTTGCCGTGTCTTGTGCGACCAATGGAATGGTCTGGGCAGCTGAAGCGCCCTTGTCGACCAAAACCGACCTGGTCAGCGTCTACCAGGAAGCGGTGGACAATAATGCCGACCTGGCCGCCGCCCGTGCGCAATACGGCGCGCAGAAAGAAGTGGTGCCCCAGGCCCGTGCCGGCCTGCTGCCCAATCTCTCGGCCGGTGCCGACATCAACAATGTGCGCACCCAGATCGACACACCGTCGGCCACCGCCAATCGCGACGCCCATACCTGGCGCGCAACCTTGAGCCAGCCGCTGTTCCGTGCCGACCGCTGGTTCCAGTTGCAAGCCGCCGAAGCGGTCAACGAGCAGGCTGCACTGCAACTCTCGGCCACCGAACAGGAACTGATCCTGCAAAGCGCCGAAAACTACTTCGCCGTGCTGCGCGCCCAGGACAACCTGGCCTCGACCAAGGCCGAAGAGGCTGCCTTCAAGCGCCAACTGGACCAGTCCAACGAACGTTTCGACGTGGGCCTGTCGGACAAGACCGACGTGCTGCAATCCCAGGCCAGCTACGACACCGCGCGGGCCAACCGGATCCTCGCCCAGCGCCAGGTGGATGACGCGTTTGAAGCGCTGATCACCCTGACCAACCGCCAGTACAACGCGATCCAGGGCATCGTCCACACCCTGCCGGTATTGCCGCCGTCGCCCAACGACGCCAAGGCCTGGGTCGACACCGCCGGCCGGCAGAATCTGAATTTGCTGGCCAGCAACTATGCAGTCACCGCCGCCGAAGAAACCCTCAAGCAACGCAAGGCCGGCCACGCGCCGACCCTGGACGCCGTGGCGCAATACGAGAAAGGCGACAACGACGCCCTGGGTTTCAGCAACCCCAATGCCTTCGGCCAGCCGTATCGCGGCGATGTCGAACAACGCACCATCGGCCTGCGCCTGAATATCCCGCTGTACAGCGGCGGCCTCACCAGTTCCCAAGTGCGCGAATCCTATTCGCGCCTGGGCCAGACCGAGCAGCAACGCGAAGGCCTGCGCCGCCAGGTGGTGGAAAACACCCGCAACCTGCACCGCGCAGTGAATACCGATGTGGAACAGGTGCAGGCACGCCGCCAGTCGATCATCTCCAACCAGAGCGCAGTGGAAGCCACGGAAATCGGTTACCAGGTGGGCACACGCAATATCGTCGATGTGCTGGATTCGCAGCGCCAGCTCTACGCGTCGGTGCGCAACTACAACAACAGCCGCTACGACTACATCCTCGACAACCTGCGCTTGAAGCAGGCGGCGGGGACATTGAACCCGGGGGACTTGCAGGATCTGGCGCGCTACCTGAAGGCTGACTACAACCCGGACAAGGACTTCCTGCCGCCAGACCTGGCCAAGGCTGCGGCCGAACAACTGAAGGCCCGCCCCGGCTACTAAACCCACCGCATAATAAAATGTGGGAGCGAGCTTGCTCGCTCCCACAAGGTCAGCGGTTGATCAGGCGATCGAGGCCATCGAGCAAGCGCTTCAACGCCCCCTGATTGCCCTGCATCACCTTGAGCCCCGCCTGCGCCATCTTCTGGGCATCCTGCGGCAGTTCAAACAACTGCCGCACTGCCTCGGCCAATCCCTCGGCATCCTCCACCTCCCGCAACGCCCCGGCTTCGCGCATCATCGCGGCGATTTCGAGGAAGTTGAACAGATGCGGGCCGCTGATCACCGGTTTGGCCAACGCTGCGGGCTCCAGCAGGTTGTGCCCCCCATTGGGCACCAGGCTGCCGCCGACAAAAGCGCTGTCGGCCAAGGCATACAAAAACAGCAACTCGCCCATGGTGTCGCCCAGCAACACCGAGGTCTGGGCGTTGACCGGCGCGCCGCTGGAGCGCCGTACCGTGGCAAAACCCTGCTGCTGGCACAGCTCAAACATCGTGTTGAAACGCTCCGGATGCCGGGGCACCAGAATCAACAGGGCGTTGGGATAGCTGACCAGCAACTGCCGGTGGGCCGCCAGCACCACTTCATCTTCACCCTCGTGGGTACTGGCCGCGATCCACACCGGGCGCTCGCTGGCCTGCCACTGCTCGCGCAACGCGGCGGCACGCTCCAGCAATTGTGGGTCAATGGTCAGGTCAAACTTGATCGAGCCGGTGACTTCGACCGTTTCCGGGCGTGCGCCCAGGCTGCGAAAACGCTCGGCCTCGGTGGCGGTCTGCACGGCGAACAGGCTCATTTCTGCCAGCATCGGTGCTGTCAGTTTGGCGAAACGTCCGTAGCCCTTGGCAGAGCGGGCCGACAGCCGCGCATTGGCCAGGGCCACGGGAATCCCGCGCTTGGCGCATTGGTGGATATGGTTGGGCCACAACTCGGTCTCCATGATGACCGCAAGCCTGGGCTGGGCCCGGTCCAGAAAACGCTTGGCCGCACACGGCAAGTCATAGGGCAGGTAGCAATGCTGGATGCGCGGCTCATTGGCGAACAACGCCTGGATCCGCTCGGAACCGGTGGGCGTCATACAGGTGACGGTGATCGGCAATCCAGGGTGGCGCTCCAGCAAACCGCGGATCATCGGCGCGGCAGCGATGCTCTCGCCCACCGACACCGCGTGCACCCAGATCCCGCCGGGCTTGAGTACCGGCAAACCGTAGGAAAAGCGCTCGCTGACGCGCTTGGCGTAGGCCGGCGCCTTGCGTGCCCGTAGCCATAGACGTAAGGCCACCAACGGTAGCGCCAGATAAAACAGACAGCTGTAGAGAGTTCTATTCATGGCGGCGGAGTTTATCGACTTTTTCAGCCGATCGCCTGCAAACACTCGGTAAACCGTTCGGCAAGAAAGCGCGCCGCCGGGCCCAGGGGTTCATCCCGGCGCCAGACTAGCTCCACCACCAGGGCCGGCGGCGTCCATTCGCTATCCAACTCGACCATCTGCCCGTGATAGGTCGGGTATTGCACCACATGCCGCGGCAACCAGGCCCAACCCAGGCCACGGGCCAGCCACTCGGCCAGCACGTAGAAGCTGTCGGCACGCCAGACCTGCGGGCTGGCCGCCTCGCTGCCGGGGTAAACACTGGTCTGGGTCGACATCAGCAACTGGCGAAACTGCGCCAGGCGCTGGCAATCGACAAAACCACCGCTGGCCAGCGGATGGCCGACGCCGCACACCGTGACCATCTCCACACTGCCGACCACCCGCCGCTCCAGCGCTTCGGGGATCTGGTCGTGATAGAACAGCAATCCCAGGTCCGCTTTGCGCTCGACTAATTTGCGTGCGACATCCCCCTGGGCCGTGCTCGATAATTGCACTTCCAGGCTAGGAAACTTCCCGGCCAGCGCCTCAAGGCTGTCGAGTACCGGCTGATACAGCATGGCTTCGTCCTGGGCCAGGCGCAGCCGTGCTTCTTCGCCACGCATCAGGGACAAGGCGCGGCCATTGAGGCGCTCGCACTGGCGCAGCACTTCCCGGGCCTCTTCCAGCAGCACCGTGCCGGCCTCGGTCAATCGGGGCTGGCGGCCGCTGCTACGATCAAACAGGCTCACACCCAGGTCGGCCTCCAGCAAGGCAATACCATTGCTCACCGCCGATTGCGCCTTGCGCTGGTCCCGCGCCACCGCCGAAAACGAGCGCTGTTCGGCGACGCTGACAAACAGGCGCATCTGCTCCAGGTTCCATTGCACGCTCATGGGTTAAACCTATCTTTAATTCGGATAGGTAATGACTTTACCCCATCTGAGAACGCACTAAAATGCCCACCTTTGTAGGAGCGAGCTTGCTCGCGAAAAACCCAAGAACACCACGTTCAACCAGGTTATACGCGTAATCGTTAACGATTTTCGCGAGCAAGCTCGCTCCTACAGTATTGAGCCCATTCCGAGGATTGCCCCATGACCGCCGCCTACTACTATCTGGCCATTGCCATTTGCTCGGAAGTGATCGCCACCGTTTCCATGAAAGCGATCAAGGGCTGGAGCACGCCGATTCCTCTGCTGTTGGTGATCGTGGGTTACGGCGTGGCGTTCTGGATGCTGACCCTGGTGGTGCGCACCGTTCCGGTGGGCGTGGCCTACGCGGTGTGGGCGGGGCTGGGGATCGTCATGGTCAGCATCGCGGCGCTGTTTATCTATGGGCAGAAGCTCGATCTGCCGGCGATGCTCGGGATGGGTTTGATTGTGCTGGGAGTGGTGGTGATTCAGTTGTTTTCGAAAACGGCAGGGCACTGACCTCCTACAGTTGTTGATCCTGAGCAAAGATCCCGCCGTCGAGTCTGTATACTTGGCCTCTTGTTCTGAACACTGAGGTCGCCCCATGCCATCCGTTATTTCCACCGACGTCCTGATTGTCGGCGCCGGGGTTGCCGGCCTCTGGCTCAATGCGCGCCTGCGCAGCCAGGGGTTTTCCACGATTGTGGTGGAGAACGCGACCCTGGGTGGCGGGCAGAGCGTGAAGTCCCAGGGGATCATTCACGGTGGTGCGAAATACGCCTTGCACGGCGCCCTGACCGGCGCCTCCGAAGCCATTGCCGACATGCCGCGACGCTGGCGTGAAGCGCTGGCGGGCACAGGCGAGTTGGACCTGACAGGCGTGCGCCTGCTGTCCCAGGCCCATTACCTGTGGTCGCCGGGCACCCTGGCCGGCAATCTCACCAGTTTCTTCGCCAGCAAAGCGGTGCGCGGCCGTGTCGACCAGGTCAAGGGCGACGATTTGCCGCCGGCCCTGCAAAACCGTCGCTTCAAGGGCAAGGTCTATCGCCTGGCCGAACTGGTGGTGGATGTGCCGAGCCTGATCGAACGCCTGGCGCAACTGGCCGGTGACGGCCTGCTCGCCGGGCAACAGATCGAGCCACTGCTTGAGGGTGGCATCCTGGTTGGCCTGAAAGTCGATGGCCGGGCGATTCGCGCCCAGCGCATCGTGCTGAGTGCCGGCGGTGGCACCGCCGAGTTGCTGACGGCCCTGGGCCTGAGCCAGCCAGCCATGCAAAAGCGCCCGCTGCATATGATCATCGCCAAGGGCCCTGGCCTCAAACCCTTGTACGCACATTGCCTGGGTGGCGGTACCAAGCCACGGATCACCATCACCACGCACCCGGCCGCCGATGGCAATTGGGTGTGGTACATGGGCGGCGATATCGCCGAGGCCGAAGGTGTGCACCGCACGCCCGCCGAGCAGATCGCCACGGCGCAAAAGGAGCTGGCGCAGTTGCTACCGTGGATCGATATGAACCAGACCCAATGGGCAACCTTGCGTGTAGATCGCGCCGAGCCCCTGCAATCAGGCCTGACCCG
Organism: Pseudomonas sp. 25 R 14; assembly: GCF_900004755.1. Lineage (NCBI taxonomy): Bacteria > Pseudomonadati > Pseudomonadota > Gammaproteobacteria > Pseudomonadales > Pseudomonadaceae > Pseudomonas > Pseudomonas sp. 25 R 14. Next base: position 146,970 of record NZ_CVTS01000033.1, read on the forward strand.
GCCGGACAACGCGTTCCTCGCCGAACAGGGCCGCCTGCTGGTGGGCTGGCCAACCAAGCTGGCCCTGGCGCCGGACTTCGCCGACCGAGTGCTCAACGCCCTGGAACGTGACGGCATCCAGCCAGCACCCAGCGAACCCTTGCCGGAACTGCCGCGCCCAGCCATCGCCCAACCTGCCTGGGAGCAATTGTTGCCATGAGCCTGCCGACCCTGCACGACCTTCATCGCCCCCTGGGCAGCACCGGCCTGTTGGTGTCGCCACTGGGCCTGGGCACCGTGAAGCTGGGGCGCGACCAGGGCGTGAAGTACCCCAATGGTTTCCAGATTCCCGATGATGAGCAGGCGCGGATGTTACTGCGCCAGGCGCGCGAGCTGGGGATCAACCTGATCGACACCGCCCCCGCCTACGGCCACAGCGAAGAACGCCTGGGCCCGCTGCTGCGTGGTCAGCGCCAGGATTGGGTAATTGTCAGCAAGGTCGGCGAAGAATTTGTCGACGGCGTGTCCCATCACGATTTCAGCGCAGCCCACACCCGGCTGTCCGTGGAGCGCAGCCTGAAACGCCTGGAAACGGATTTTATCGACCTGGTGCTGGTGCACTCCGATGGTAACGATTTGCATATCCTCAACGACTGCGAGGTCTACCAGACCCTGGCGGACCTCAAGGCCGAGGGCAAGATTCGCGGTTTCGGCTTCTCCGGCAAAACCGTCGAAGGCGGCGTGAAGGCTCTGGAACAAGGTGATTGCGCCATGGTCACCTACAATCTGAACGAACAAAACGAAAAGGCCGTGATTGATTACGCCGCCGCCCACGGCAAAGGCATCCTGGTGAAAAAGGCCCTGGCCAGTGGTCATGCCTGCCTTGAGCCAGGAGTGGATCCAATTCATGCCAGTTTCATCTTGTTGTTTGCGCAAACGGGCGTGGCCAGTGCTATTGTCGGGACCATCAACCCGTTGCACCTTGCCCACAATGTGGCAACCGCTGCCAAGATCATTCGCCAATCCTGATGCCGCCGACGCGGCCGACCCCGACGCAAGAAGGAGCCGACATGCCGCGAACGCTCATAAGAAAAAACCCCAGTAACTTTAAAACACTGCCGCTGTACGTCGAAGCCACCCCCGAAGGCCTGAGCTACCAGAGCGTGGGCATGCCGCTCAATTTTGCCCAGACCCTGCAGCGGCGCAAGCCGGTAGAAGTGGCAGACGCCGAGCGCTTCGCCCTGGAACTGGCCAACCTCGGGGTGTCGGTGCGACTGACATTGCATTGGCAAAACCGCGATTACTGGGTGCTGGTGCGCCAGCGTCGCCAGGACCGTGGCGATGTGGTGCTCAAGTTGATTTCCGGCTACGTGCCGGCCCACGAGTTGAACCTGCCGCTGCACACCGCCATTCAGGAAATCGCCGAGGAATGCCTGCTGGAAACCCCGGAGGGCTGGCTGGGCGGACGTTTCAACGATACCTGGCTGCCGGCGCCCTACTCCAGCGCGCTGCATTACCGTGAGGCCTTGCCGTTTCGTCTGTCGCCGTTGTCCGGCGCCGCCCGCCCGGTGCGCTGCGCCAACATGCAGTTGATCGAACGCCCGCGGGCCTATGTGCACCTGCCCACGGCCTCACTGCAATTGATCTACGACCTGCGCCTGGAAGTGCCGAAGGAAGCCAAGTCCCTGAGCTTGTTCCATGTCGATGAACGCCTGGAGGGCGATCAACTGGTGGCACGCCTGGACCGCCAGCGTCCGGACTTGTACCTGATGCCCCTGAAGGACGGCCAGCCTTGCGCCGAGCTGTATACCCTGAAGAAGGATCAACTGGTGCCGGCGAGCACGCGCGGGTTGTACCTGGCCGAAAGTTTTGCCCAGCAGGAAGGCTGGCTGGTGCGCGATGAGCGGATTCGCTGGAAGGACTGGCTCAGGCAACAGGGCCTCAGCGCGCCGGAGAAGGAATCGAAGTTGAAACAGCTGACTGGCCGGGCCCGGCAGATCTTGCGCAAGATCGTACCGAAGAAGGCGGGTCACTAAAGCAGCCCCGCCTGTGGCAAGTGGTACTTACTGGTTGAGCAGTTTTTCCAGCCCAACCTTCAGCGGCGTCGGCTCAGGCAATGTGAAACTCGCTGCCAAGCGCTGGTTATTGGCCCTTGAGTGCCGGATGTCCCCCGAACGCGGTTCTGTGTAGCTGACAGCCGGCAACGAACCGATGATTTCCGACAGCGCCTGCAGCAACTGCTTGAGCGTGGTGGTGCGGTTCCAGCCGACATTGATCGCACCCAGGGGTGCCTCGGCCATTTCCACCGCTTGCACCAACACCGCCACCAGATCCCCGACGTACATGAAGTCCCGGGTTTGCTCCCCGTCGCCAAACACCGCAATCGGCAGGCCTTTTTGCGCACGCTCGCTGAAGATGCTGATCACCCCGGAATACGGCGATGAAGGATCCTGGCGCGGGCCAAAAATATTGAAGAAGCGGAAAATCACCGGCTCCAGGCCATGCTGGCGACGGTAGAAATCGAAGTAGTGCTCGCTCGCAAGCTTGTCCGAAGCATAAGGCGTCAACGGCGCCTTGGCGGTTTGCTCATCGATGGAGTCGCCCTCGCCGTTGTTGCCATACACCGCAGCACTGGAGGCAAACACCACGCGCTTGACCCCGGCCTGGCGCATGGCCTCGCAGACATTCAGGCTACCGACAAAGTTGCTCTGGTGCGTACTGACAGGGTCATCCACCGACGCCTGCACCGAAGCGACTGCCGCCAGGTGCACCACTGCCGTCGCCCCTACAGCCGCTCGGGCCACCAGTGCAGCATCGGCCACGTCGCCTTCGAGCAATTGCAGGCGCGGGTTGTCCAGGGGCAGGTTACTGCGCTTGCCAGTGGACAGGTTATCCAGCACCCGCACCGCATAGCCCTTGGCAAGCAGTGCATCAACCAGATTGGAACCGATAAAGCCGGCACCGCCGGTAATCAGTACGAGAGCATCAGACATAACGGTAAAACCTATTGAGCGGCATCGTTGGTTTGGCGGATTTTTTCGACAATCGCGGTGGTCGAGCTGTTTTCCACCAACCCGAGGACTTTGACCTTGCCACCATAGGCGTTGACGATATCGGCGCCGACCACCTGGTCGACCGAGTAATCACCGCCCTTGACCAACACATCAGGCTTGACCTGGGCCAGGAGATTTTCCGGGGTGCCCTCGGAGAAGCTGATAACCCAGTCCACCGCGCCCAACCCAGCCAGAACCGCCATGCGCCGGTCGACACTGTTGATCGGCCGGCCCGGCCCTTTCAGGCGGCTGACCGAAGCATCGTCGTTGATCGCCACGATCAGGCGATCACCCTGGGCGCGAGCCTGCTCCAGGTAGGTCACATGCCCGGCGTGCAGAATGTCGAAACAACCGTTGGTGAAAACGATGCTTTCGTTATGGGCACGGGCATCGTCAATCGCCAGCAGCAATTGGTCCAGGCTCAACACACCACGCTCCGAGCCTTCCTCGCGCTGGATCGCACGGCGCAGTTCCGGGGCGCTGATGGACGCCGTACCGAGCTTGCCCACCACGATGCTCGCCGCCAGGTTGGCCAGGGCTACCGCATGGGGCAACTCCTCCCCCGCCGCGATCGCCGCCGCCAGGGTGGAGATCACCGTGTCGCCGGCACCAGTGACGTCGAACACTTCCCGCGCACGCGCCGGCAAGTGCATGGCCGGGTGACCGGGGCGCAGCAGGGTCATGCCGTGTTCGCCACGGGTTACCAGCAAGGCGCCGAGGTCGAGCTCGGCCATCAGGCTTGCGCCTTTGCTCACCAGTTCGTGCTCATCGGCGCAGCCGCCGACGATGGTTTCAAATTCGCTGAGGTTCGGCGTGATCAGGCTGGCGCCCCGGTAAACCGAGAAGTCCTTGCCCTTGGGATCGGCCAGCACCGGGATGCCACGGGCCTTGGCGGCCTGGATCAGCATCTGGTGGTTTTTCAGTGCGCCTTTGCCGTAGTCCGACAGCACCAGCACCTTGATGCCTTCGAGCAACTCGTCGACCTGCTCACTGAGGGCCAGGGCGTCGGTGGCAAAAGGTTCTTCAAAATCGATACGCAGCAATTGCTGGTGACGGCTCATGACCCGCAGCTTGACGATGGTCGGCTGATGGGCGATGCGCTGGAACAGGGCACGCACACCAGCGCCGCGCAGGCTGTTGGTCAGGCTGTCGGCGGCTTCGTCGTCACCGGTCACGCCGACCAGGGAGGCCGGGGCGCCGAGTGCGGCGATGTTAAGGGCGACGTTGGCAGCGCCGCCTGGACGGTCTTCGATTTGCTCGACCTTGACTACCGGTACCGGTGCCTCAGGGGAAATCCGTGAGGTACCGCCATGCCAGTAACGGTCGAGCATGACATCGCCGACCACCAAGACAGGGGCTTGATCGAATCGCGGCATGGACAACTTCATGGAGCAACCCACATACAAAATGAACAGGGGCGCGATATTAGCACAGGGAAAAGCATCGACCGCTTCAATCCTGGCGGTCGATTCCAGCCCGGCGCCAATGACGCCTCAATAGGCATCCGTCACGTGGGAGGGCGCCACCGGGTCGCCTTCTTCAAACTCCTTGGCGTGCAGGCGGGCGTAGTAGCCATTCTTCGCCAGCAACTCGACATGAGTGCCGCGCTCGACAATCTGGCCATCGTCCATCACCAGGATCAGGTCGGCTTTCTCGATGGTGCTCAAGCGGTGGGCAATCACCAGGGTCGTGCGGTTCTTCACCACATGGTCCAGGGCGGCCTGGATGTGGCGCTCGGACTCGGTATCCAGGGCCGAGGTCGCCTCATCGAGAATCAGCAGCGGTGCATCCTTGAGCAAGGCCCGGGCAATTGCGATGCGCTGGCGCTGGCCGCCGGACAGCAGCACGCCGTTCTCGCCCACCATAGTTTCGTAGCCCTGGGGCATCTTCACGATGAACTCATCGGCATACGCTTCGCGAGCGGCATGGTGCACGGCGTCGGTTGGCGCGCCGGCCAGATCACCATAGGCGATGTTGTTGGTCACGGTGTCGTTGAACAAGGTGACCTGCTGGGTCACCAGGGCAATTTGCCGGCGCAGGTTGCGCAGAGTGAAATCCTGCACGCGCACGCCATCAAGCAGAATCTGCCCCTGCTCATGCTGATAGAAGCGTGGGATCAAGCCCGCCAGGGTCGACTTGCCGCTGCCCGAACGCCCCACCAACGCGACCATTTGCCCAGGTTCGACGATAAAGCTGATGTCGTTGAGCACCTTCTTGTCGCTTTCCGGGTATTGGAAGCTGAGGTTGCGCACTTCAATGCGCCCAGCCAGACGTTCATGCTCAATCACGCCCTGGTCGACTTCTACCGGCTCATCCAATTGCTCGAAAATACTCTCGGCACCCGCCACGCCCTTCTGGATGGTGGAGCTGACTTCGGAAAGCTGGCGAATCGGCTTGGGCAACAAGCCGGCCATGGTGATATAGGCCACCAAGTCACCCGGCGAGGCATCGCCACGCAAATACAGGACCAGGAACATGACCACGGCCATCGCGCTGTAGGTCACCAACTGCAGCATCGGCGTGTACACCGCGCCGGTCTTGGTCATCGCCAGTTGTTTCTCGGTATTGCTCAGGCTCGCCTGTTCGAAGCGCACCTTTTCATACTGCTCGCCGCCAAAGCTGCGGACCACGCGGTAACCGTGGATCGTCTCGGAGGCCACATGGGTCACGTCGCCCATGGACACCTGGATCTTCTTGCTTTGCTTGCGGAATTTACGGCTGGTGCTGTTCACCATCATGCCGATCACCGGCAGGATCGCCAGCATCACCAGGGTCAGCTTCCAGTTCATCCACACCAGGGTGCAAAACAGGAAAATCACGGTCATGCCTTCACGGATAACCACCTTGATCGCATCGGTGGCAGCCCCGGTGACCATGGTGACGTTGAAGGTAATGCGGGAAATCAGGTGGCCGGAGTTGTTCTTGTCAAAGAAGCGGTTCGGCAGCTCCAACAGCTTGTTGAACAGCACCACGCGCAAGTCGTGGACCAGCCCCAGGGAAACCCGGGCCAGGAAGAAGTTGCCGAGGAAAGAACCCACGCCCTGCCAGGCTGCGATCAGCACGATCATCAGCGGCACGGTTTCCAGCAACTGCAACTTGCCAAGATAAGGGTTACCGGGGAACAGGCTGGCCTCGGGGTTCGCCAGGCCATCGACGAAATACTTGAGGATGTAAGCGAGCATCGGCTGGGTCGATGCGAAGATCAGGAACCCGACGATACTCAGGATGAACAGACCCACATAAGGCCGTACGTAAGTCAGGAGGCGAAAGTAAATCGCCAGCGTCGACTGGGTTTTCGGTTCAGGACTGCTCATGGGAATCCGCGCAAATCAGTAAGGCGCGGATCATATCACAGGCCTCTTCGCCCCAAAAAACACGAGCAGGGGCCAGCCTTGCACCAAGTCGGTTAAGATAACCGGCTATTGATGGGAGTCAGGCATGCAAGTAATCGATCACAACACCTACGAGGCATTGCGCGCCGGCGCGCAGGTGCTGGAAGCCGATGGTTCTGGCGACAAGGTGCTCCGGTTGACCGATGGTTGCATACTCAAACTGTTCCGGCGCAAGCGTCTGCTCAGTTCGGCGCTGTTCTACCCCTATGCACAACGCTTCGCCAACAACACCCGCGCGCTACAGCAACGGGACATCCCCTGCCCGCGCATCATTGCGGTGTATCGCATCCCCAGCATTGTGCGGGATGCGGTGTACTACAGCCCGCTGGCCGGGGAAACCATCCGCCAACTGAAACTCGCCAAGCAAGACGCCGACGCCCTGCGTGGGCGCCTCGGCTGTTTCATCGCGCAATTGCATGAGAAAGGCGTGTACTTTCGCTCGCTGCACTTTGGCAACGTGGTCCTGACACCGGAAAACACCCTGGGGCTGATCGACATTGCCGACCTGAGCTGCCAGAGCGTCCCGCTGAGCCAGAGCAAGCGGCTGCGCAACTTCAGCCATCTGCGGCGCTATCCCGAGGATCGGCAATGGCTGCTGGGGGATGATGCCGGGCAAGCCTTCTTCGATGGCTATCGCCAAGGCTTGCCGGCAGGTAGCCAGCAGGCGCCGTTGATTGAGCGCCTGCAGCAATTACTGGGCTGACTTTACTGGGTGATGACCAGTACCGTGGCGCCTCGGCGATTGGCGAAGCGCTCGACAATGCGCAGGTTGCGCTCGGCCAGCCAGCTGGTGAGCCAGGGTTCGTTACCGCGGGCCTCGATCAGGAAGTAGCGGAATTTATCTGCATGGGCCGGCGACATGGCCGCTTCCCGGGTCAATTGCTTGAGCAGATAACCACGCCCGGCGTAATAGCCGATCCGGCCGTCATCGAAATAGGCCGGGACGTCCGGCTCGACATTCGCCGCCATCCAACGCCCAGCGTCGACGTACTGGACCTTGCCCGGCCCGGTGGACACCACGTTGGATAGCATCACCAGCAGGCACACCGCCACCAAGACCTTACCGAGGCGCGGGAACTGCCGGGCAAACATCTGCAGCGCTATCGCCAACGCCGGCACAAACAGCAGGTTCAAGAAGCTCATGTAGCGCACATTCATGAACTGCTGCTGGATAAAGAACAGCAGCAACACCAGCAGGTACAACGCCGCCGCCCAGGCAAAAGGCCGATATTCATGCCAATAGCGCTTTATTGCCTGCCAATTGCTACCCCGTAAAAACGGCACGGCAAAGGGTCCGCAAATATTCACAAAGCTGATGGCCATGGCCGCCAGAATGCCAAAAAAGATGATGCGCCCCGTTTCATCCTGGGAGTACTTGTTGATCAGCGAGTTGGCAAACTGCTCGCGCAGCAAATCGAATGACGCCAGCACACTGCTTGGGTTGATCAGGTCCAAATAGTAGGCAACACGGGCCGATGTAAAGCCGCCCGTCACCGAGATCAGCACCATCCCCGCCACAACCGCAAGCAGCGGCAGCGCGACAAACTGCAAGAGCGCCAGGCGCCGCTCGCGCACCCACAGGCCAGGCAACTGCCACAAACCCAACGCAGGCAACAGCAACAACGCTTCCAGCCGGAAAGCTGCCGCCGCGACAATCGCCAGATGGATGGTTATTGCCCGCAGCCACCCGCCTCGGGCCTGCCAACGCATGGCCAGCCAGAGCGTCAGGATGCAGAAGAACCAGAAGCCGAACTCACGCAGGATCTCGCCACGAAACATATTGAATGCTGGCATCGCCAGCACCACCAGGCAAGCCCATGGCGCCACCTGTACCGAGCGCTGGCGCACGCAGTCAACCAGCAGCGCACAGGTGCCCGCGGCAAACAGCGAGCACCACAAGTAAGCGCTCAGTTCTATGGGCAGGCCTGAAACCGAATGGGTACCCGCCAGGAGCAGGGAGAACCAGGGCCAGTTGAAGACGGCAAAGGCGACTTTCGGGCCGTGGACTTGAACATCCTGGGCAATGGTCAGGTAGAAAGCAGCATCACGCCCGACAGTCGCCGCGCCCAGCACGGCGATCAGGGAGAGCAGCAGGCTCCCAAAAAATGCCACTCGAACGGGATGTTCGACGACCACATTCAAAGCCCGAGCCCACACCTTGCTACCTATACCAACCACACCCCCCCCTTAAAACCTGGCGTCACATCGCGTGCACAAGATTTGGAAAACATCCATTTCAGAAAACCATCACGCCGCCAAAAACCAAGCGCCCGGTCGTTGCAATCAACTCAGGCGCTGTATTGGTGATTCACGGCGTAGCCTAACAGGCTATAAAACTCTTACTTGAACAACAGCTGAAGCGCCTTGCGGGTGTACGACCAACGTGTCAGCGCGCGCCAGTCGGTACGCACCGCCTGGCAGTAAAACTGCCGGGCCAGCGTGTATTCACCAGCGCTCAGGCAATTGCGAAACAGAGACAGGCAGCGCTGCGCGAGAAACGCACTGCGCAGGCCTTGCAACGCCTTGGGCATACGCACTGGCGAGAAGACCTCGTCAACCAGACTTACGCCTACCGCGACGCTGTGCTGGATGTCATGCCGCAAGCTGTCAGAATGTTTGTATATCAGCGCCAGGGGCTGATCAATGACACTGCAGGAAAAGCGCGCCAGAGCCTGGGCAAATATCGGAATATCTTCAGCATTACGCAAATGCTCTGGGTAACGACCTACGCTAAAGATGTCTCTGTGCATCACGCATGCGCCATTGGAGAAAGCCAGAGTCTTGTCCAGTAAGTAACCACGTACCCGCAGATAAGCACTGGCAGGAAGCGACTTGACGGTATGCAATCGACGCTTGCCATCCCCGAATACCGACCAGTGGCCACCGACGATTAAGCGGCTGTCCGGATGTGTCGCAATATGTTGCGCCACTGCTGCCAGTGCCCCAGATGCCATTTCATCATCGGCATCCAGAAACATCAGGTAGTCACCCACACACTCTTCAATCCCTAAGTTACGGGCCGAAGCCGCCCCGCCATTGGGTTTGCGTAGAGTGCGGAAACGCCCGGGGTGCTTGGCCAACAAAGCCTCCAGCACTTGCGGCGTCTCATCGGTAGAGCCGTCATCAATCACCAACAACTGCGCATCGGCTTCGTCGAGTTGTGCCAGCACCGATTCAACCGCGCGCCCCAGAGTGCGCGCATAGTTGTAGGCGGGGATGACGACGCCAATCAGTGCTTCAGTCAATGACTTGCCCTTCCACACCGTCTTTGACGACCAGGATGTCTTCCATGATCAGGTACTGCAGGTCAGAGCCGAAGAACATGTTCAGTGCGTCGGTCGGCGAGCAGATCATCGCTTCGCCACGGCGATTGAGCGAGGTGTTCAGGGACACGCCGTTACCGGTCAGCACTTCCAGCTCTTTCATCATGTCGTAGTAGCGCGGGTTGTATTCGCGCTTGAGCACCTGGGCGCGGGAGGTGCCATCTTCATGGACCACTTCCGGCACGCGGGTTTTCCATTCCTCCGCCACTTCAAAGGTGAAGGTCATGAACGGGGCCGGGTGATCGACCTTGATCATCTGCGGGGCCACGGTGTCGAGCATCGACGGGCAGAAAGGCCTCCAGCGCTCGCGGAACTTGATCTGGTGGTTGATCCGGTCAGCCACGCCCACGGCGCTCGGGCAACCGATGATCGAACGACCGCCCAAGGCACGTGGACCGAACTCCATGCGGCCCTGGAACCAGGCCACCGGGTTGCCGTCGACCATGATCTGGGCGATGCGCTTTGGCATGTCGTCGATCTGGCGCCACTTCGGCTTGCTCGGGTGCTTGGCGCACGCGGCAATCACTTCTTCGTTGCTGTAGGACGGGCCGAGATAGACGTGCTCCATCTTCTCTACCGGTACACCACGGGCATGGGACACATAGGCCGCCGCGCCCACGGCGGTGCCGGCATCGCCGGACGCCGGCTGCACGAACAGCTCCTTGACGTCGTCGCGGGCAATGATCTTCTGGTTCAACTTGACGTTCAGCGCACAGCCGCCGGCGAAGGCCAGCTTGCCGGTTTCCTTGAGGATATCGCCCAGGTAATGGTCGATCATCTGCAAGGCCAGTTTCTCGAACAGGGCCTGCATGCTCGCCGCGTAGTGGATGTACGGTTCGTCGGCGATGTCGCCTTCGCGCTTGGGACCCAGCCATTCGATCAGTTTTGGCGAGAAGTAGAACCCCTTGCCCTTCTCTTTATAGCGGCGCAGGCCGATGACGTTGGCGTAGTCGGTATTGATCACCAACTCGCCGTTTTCAAAGGAGGCCAGGCGCGAGAAGTCGTACTTGCTGGCATCGCCATACGGCGCCATGCCCATGACCTTGAACTCGCCATCAAGCATCTCGAAACCGAGGAACTCGGTGATCGCGCCGTACAGGCCGCCGAGGGAGTCCGGATCGTAGAACTCCTTGATCTTGTGGATCTTGCCGTTCTCGCCGTAGCCGAAGAAGGTAGTGGCGTACTCACCCTTACCGTCGATCCCGAGGATCGCGGTCTTCTCCTGGAAACCCGAGCAGTGATAGGCGCTGGAAGCGTGGGCCAGGTGGTGCTCAACCGGCTCGATCTTGATCTTCTTCGGATCGAAGCCCAGTTGCTCCAGGCACCAGACAATCTTGTTGCGATAGCGCTTGTAGCGGCGGTTACCCATCAGGATCGCGTCAAGGGCGCGGTCCGGGGCGTACCAGTACCGCTTGGCATAGTGCCAGCGGGCCTCGCCGAACAAGCTGATCGGGGCGAACGGGATCGCTACCACATCAACGTCGGAAGGCTTGATACCGGCCTGCTCCAGGCAGAATTTCGCCGATTCGTAGGGCATGCGGTTCTTTGCATGTTTATCGCGTACGAAGCGCTCTTCTTCGGCAGCCGCGATCAGCTTGCCGTCGATATACAGGGCTGCGGAAGGATCATGGCTAAGGGCGCCGGACAGGCCAAGAATCGTCAATGCCACTGGGGTCTAGCCTCTTTTAGTCTGCAAGCAGGCGCTTGCGCCTGAAAAATGTGTGCCCCTCGCCTCGGCGAGAAAAGCTAAAGGGCGGGATTATAGCTTAAAAGAGGCAAAACGCCTCTAGCTGCAAATGGCAGGGAGAAACAAGAGGTGTTATCGGAAAATCTCGATACTGCCATCGCGACTCTGCCGGTAGACGGTGTAGGGCAGTACCAAAGTATCGAGAACGCCTGACAGGGCGAAATCAACGGCAATCCACGGCAGCGGGCCGATCTGCTGGTCGTCCAGGCTTTTCTTGCTGTTGGGTTCGCCATTCAGGGAGCAGAAGTCGTACACCACGCCGCTGTAGATACGGGGCACGCTCTCGCAATGGCTGCGCAGGTCCTTGAGTTTCTGGCTGGCCACCGCGTCTTCGCGAAACACCGTATCGATGGTGCCACAGGCCGTGGTCGAAAGGACAATGGCGGCAAGCAGCAGAATGTTTGTAGGATTCACGGGCAACCCTCCTTTGGCATGAGGCGGGCAGCCTAACCCAAGACTGCGTAAGACGAATATGCCGAAATTGTGCGGGAATATTCTTCGGAAAAGCCTCACAGAATCGTTAAACTCGCGCCCTTTTTTCCGCGCCCGCGCTGCGCGTCATGGAAGTTGGTTCGCTCATGAAAGTCGTTGTCCCCACCTGTTTTGCGATGTTGCTCCCCGGCCTGCTGGGCCTGCAGCAACCCGCCCAGGCAGAAGATGCCCCGCTGATCCTCGACCCCAGCGTGGTGACAGGCTCGCGCAGCGTCAGTCGCAGTTTCGACCTGCCCTACTCGGTGGACAGCATCAGCCGTGAACAGATCAGCGATGGCCAACTGGGCATCAACGCTTCGGAGGCCCTGGCCCGCGTGCCGGGGCTGGTGGTGCAGAACCGCCAGAACTATGCCCAGGACCTGCAGATTTCGTCCCGGGGCTTTGGCGCGCGCTCGGCGTTTGGCGTGCGCGGGATCAAGCTGATTGCCGATGGCATCCCCGCCAGCACCCCGGATGGCCAGGGCCAGGCGGCCACGTTCAACCTTGACACTGCCGAGCGCATAGAAGTGCTGCGCGGTCCAGCCGCCACCTTGTATGGCAGCAACGCCGGCGGGGTGATCCAGATGTTCTCGCGCAACGGCGAGGGCCCGCCACGCATCGGTGCCGAAACCCTGTTCGGCAGCGACGGCCTGAACAAGAACCACCTCAGCGCCGAAGGCGCGGTGGACGGTGCCGGGTTTGTCCTCGACGCCTCGCGCATGGACACCGACGGCTACCGCGACCACAGCAGCGCCCGTCGCGACCAGACCTTCGCCAAGCTTAATGTCGAGCCCGATGACGACAGCAAGCTGGCCCTGATCTACAGCAGCCTGGAGCAGAACGGCACCCAGGATCCACTGGGGCAAAAGTGGGCTGACTATAAGGCCGACCCGCGTTCGGTCACCAGCAACGCGTTGACGTATAACACGCGCAAGAGCATTGACCATCAGCAGTTGGGGATGAATTACGAGCGGTACATTGGCGATGCGACGTTGCAGGTGAATGCCTATACCGGGCGGCGGAGTGTGATTCAGTATTTGTCGATTCCCAAGGGCGTCCCAAGCAACGAACGCGGTGGCGGCGTGGTGCAATTCGACCGCAAGTTCTACGGCGCCGGCGTACGCTGGATGCAGCCCATCGCCAGCGTGCCGGGTGAACTGATGATCATCACCGGCCTGGACTTCGACCAGAGCGAAGACAGCCGCCACGGCTACAAGAACTACAACGGCAACACCCTGGGCGTGAAAGGCGAATTGCGCCGCAATGAAATCGACACCGCCCGCAGCCTCGACCCATATATCCAGGCCAACTGGGCCATTGACCGCTGGACCCTGCAAGCCGGGCTGCGCCACAGCACCATGGAACTGGACGTCGATGACCAATTCCTGAGCAATGGTGACGCCAGCGGCAGCAAGACCTATCAGAAAAACACGCCCTCGATGAGCGTGATGTACGCCTTCACCCCTGATCTGCATGGCTACGTCAGCGCCGGCAAGGGATTCGAAACCCCGACCCAGGCCGAACTGGCTTATGCGCCCGGCGATGTAGAGGGTTTCAACTTTGGCCTGAAACCGGCTGAAAGCACTCAGTATGAAGTAGGTCTAAAGGCACAAATCAACAACAGCACACGGGTCAATGCTGCGGTGTTCCAAATCACAACCGATGATGAGCTGGTAGTCACTGCCTCAAAGGATGGCCGCACCAGTTACCAAAACGCCGGCCGCACCCTGCGCCGCGGCTTTGAACTGGGCATCGAAAGTCAACTGAGCGAGCAGTGGAGCGCCAACCTCGCCTACACCCGCCTGCAAGCCACCTACGACAGTGACTTCAGCAACAACGGCAAATCCATCGACAAAGGCAACTACCTGCCCGGCGTCCCGCAGACCCTGCTGTTTGCCGAGCTGAACTGGAAACCACGGGATTGGCTCAGCACCGCTGTCGAAGGCATGTACCGCAGCAAGATCTATGTCGAGGACACCAACCAGGAGCGTGCTGCGCCGGGCTACAGCGTCTTCAACTGGCGTGCACGGTTTGAGCAGAAGGTGGAGCACTGGACCTTTCATCAGACTTTGCGCCTGGATAACTTGCTGGATCGCCAATACGTGGGGTCGGTGATCGTAGGCGACAGCAACCAGCGCTATTACGAGGCCGCGCCAGGCCGATCCTGGTATGCCGGTGCAGGAGCCCAATACAGCTTCTGAACAATACAAAACCGATGGGCAACTTGCGCTGCCCAATCGGCTCCCATGTTAATCACAGACATTACCTACAAACCATCAGCAAAATAACTACATAGCAAACAACAAAACGAAAGCCCCATGCGACTTTCAAGCAATCACCTGCTGCCGTTTGATTGCACCCAATCACCATTCGGTCCAGCCACTATTTCAAAATCTATAGGCTCCCGATACGGATCACCGAGATTTGCATATCCACCGCTTCCCTTACCATCAGAGGCCGTTGGCTGCCACTCCTGGGTTTCAGCACTGAAATACTCGGCATCATCGCCAGCAGTAGGGTCCAGCGGATTACGAGAACCCGACTGCACGTTATCTATTGGCCGAACAGGGTTCACGGGATCTATTGGTTTGTTTTTATTAGCAAGATCATTATAAAAAGAAAATGAGGGGGAACCAGTAATTGATGTCATTTGCACACTCCCAAGATTAAGTCACCGGACACTTGATGAAATTATCCAGACAGACAAACCCACCAAGTACCGGCACAACTTATTAACCCCGAGAAATAAAGTCCAGAGTGCAACTTAGTCAAAACATTAATCAGGCGCGATCCCCTTGGGCAAACGCTGATCAATTACCCGGTAAAGCGCGCTACTCTCAGGCCAATTGCGCATAAACCGCGCGCGATCCTTGGCAAACGCCGGGGCGAAACTGCCTAGGGATCCATGCTGGCACATCGAGTCCAGGTCAATCATCACCCAGCGCCCCTCCTGCCAGAACAGATTGCGTCCCTTGAAATCACCATGACTGATCCGCTCACGAATCAGTTCGCCAAACAAGCGCTCCAGGGCCAGCAGTTCAGGCTCGGGCACCTCGCCGTTTTCCACGTACGGCGCCAGATGCTCAATCAGGTCCGGCCCGGTCAAGTGTTCCGTCACCAGGTAAGCCCGGCTGCGCAGCCAGAAAAACCGCCGCTCCAGGAGTGCCAGCGGCTTGGGTGTGGCGATTCCCAGGAACGCCAGGCGGTTGCCTTCGCACCAGGCGTGCCAGGCGCGGCTTGGTCGCCAGAAGCGCTTGAGCCAGTGGGCAAAGCCCTTGATATTGTAACGCTTGATCACCAGCGGACGGCCCGCGACATCCACCCCGGCCACCGTGGCCGAGGCGCCGGCCTTGTACATTTGGCCCTGGTCGATAAACGCATCGACCTGCGCCAGTACCGGCAGCAGGGTCGCTTCTTCTTCACGACGAATCGCCCGCAGCCCAAAGGCCCCGCGCACGACACTGAACAAGGTACATTCGCGGCCAACCTTGCCCAGGAAGTCTTTCAGGCGCCAGGCCCGGACTTTGCGCACCTGCTTTTGCAGGGCTTCAAGGGGCAAGGCGTGCTCGCCATTGCTTAACAGGTAATGCACCAGCAATTCTTCGGTAAACGGCTCAAGGTTGCTCGGCAACTGGGCAAAAAACACCCCGAGGTTTTCCAGTACCCGGTTGCGTGACAGGGGGTTCCCCGCCTGTTCGACGCAGATCCCGCCACCATCGATCAAATACAGTTTTTCGCCCTGGCGCATCAGGTTGTCCAGGTGCAGGTCTTCCTGCCACAGTCCCTTGGCGTGCATCTGTGCAATCGCGCCCAGCGCTTCGGCCAACACAGCCTGCTGCTCATCCGCCAGAGGCGGCATGGTTTCAACAGCCGCCCAGGCCTCAGCCAGGCTTTGTGCGCCTTCGAGAAATTCGAACAGCAGCCAGCCGCCCTCACCGTCTTGCAGACCGTCAGCCAGCAACAGCGGCGTGCTCAGGCCTTGTTCGGCCAGCAGGCGCACACCCTGGAGTTCACGCTGGAAATGCCGGGCCGCGCTGCCACCCACCAGCAACTTGGCCAGCACCGGCCGGCCGCGCCAGATAGCCGCGCCCACATAACGCTGGCCCGGCAACACCCGCAGCAGGCTCAGCAGTTGCAATTGCCCAGGCCCCGCCGCATCCGCCAACTCAATACTCAAGGGCAGCGCAGGGGTGCGCCCGGCGTTTTTGAGTTCAGACAGGCGCATCAACGGGCCTCCTTGTGACTGCGTCGACCCGCCAGGAGCTGCGCCCAGTTATCGACCAACGAGCTATCCAGAGGCTGATCGAGGTAGGCCGCCAGAAACTGTCGTACTTGCTCTTGCGACCACGCCCCGGCGCGGCGCAGCAGCGGCTCAAGGTCCTTGACCCGATCGCGCCGGCCCAGCAACAGCGGCCGGGTTTTTTCCAGGTCGATCAACTGCGCCGCGTAACCGTCGCCGGTGGCCTGCAGGAAGATATGCTTGGGGTAAAAACAGCCATGCACCTGGCCGACACCATGAAGCTTGCGCGCCAATTGGCCGCAGGCCACGAGGATTGCGCGGTGCTGGGCGTCGCTCAGGGTCGGCCACTGTTCCAGCAGTGAATCCAGGTCATTCCAGCCATCCAGCGCGCGGGTCAGCAACAAGGCGCGGTATTCGCCGGCGACTTTGCGCTCCCCATAAAAGGCCGCCTGCAAGGCCGGGATCGCCTTCTGCCGATAGCGGCTAATGTTGCGAAACTCACGGGCAAAGGTCGGCTCGCCCAACGGCCGATGCAGGGTGCGCGTCAGGTAGTTGCTCTGGCGCTTGAGGTAAAAGCCACGGCCTTCCAGCTCCAGGCGAAACACGCTGCTCCAGCCGCCGCGACTGGTGTTGGGCTCATCCACCGCATCCAGTTGCCTGGCCCACAGGGCATCGAAATCAGCCAGGCCATGCCGTTCCAGCAAGGCCCGGTCTTCAGTTGCCAGGAAGTCGTTCATTCGCGTCCCTCGAAAAACTTCAGCACATGGCGAATCCGTTGCTTGTCCGACACGTTCAAGTGCTTGCGCCGACAATATTGCATGTAGAAACGCAGGCGTTGGGTGGCCGACAGATGGTATTTGGCGACCTTGTCCAGGCACGCCAGGTCCTTGGTGATCCGGTACTTGAGCCAGAACCCGCGCCAGAAGTCGCCGTTGGGGCAGTCGATCAGGTACAGGGTCTGCTGGTCGTCGATCAGCAGGTTGCGCCACTTCAAATCGTTGTGGGTAAACCGCTGGTCGTGCAGGGTCCGGGTGTATTCGGCGAGCTGGCGGCTGACCTTGTCGACCCACACCGGGTCGGACAGTTGCGGATCCTTGCGCTCGGCCAAGGCTGCCAGGTCTTCGGTCCTGGGCAACTCGCGGGTGATCATCGCCCCACGGTCATAGGCCAGGCCCTTACGCTCCAGGCCCCAGGCCACGACTTCGGCGGTGGGAATGCCCCACTTGGCGAAGCGCTTGAGGTTCTGCCACTCGGACTTGACCCGTGGCTTGCCCAGGTAACGGCGCAAGCCTTTGCCGGCGCCGGTGTAGCGCTTGACGTAATAGTTGACCCCGCCGCGCTCTACACGAATCACTTCGGACAACGGGTCGCGGGTCAGCCGCTCGCCTTGCAGGGCAAACACTGCGTCGAGGCTACCAAAATCGTCCACAAGCTCCGAGTAAGCAGGTTCCAGGTTCCAACCCGCCATCAGAGCGCGCCTCCGTACCGGACTTTGCGGTCATAGAGCTTGCTGGCCTTGCGCTCCAGCCACTGCAGCAACGCGCCTTCTTCGGCCAGGATCTGGCGCAGGGGTTGCTGGAAGTAGTCTTTGAGGAAGCGCAACTTGTCGCGGCGGGTCAGGCCGATATCCAGGATCGAGAAATACAGGGCCGCCAGGTCCTTGTTGCGCCAGCGCTGGCTGATGCGCGGCCGCACCTGGGCACGGTGCAGGTCGATCACCGAGAGTTTGAAGTCATCGGCCGTCACCGGTTTGTCGGTGTGCAGCAGGAAATGGCAGATGTAGCAGTCGCGATGGTTGACGCCCGCGCGGTGCATCATCCCGGTCATGCGCGCTACTTCGGCAATCAGCGCGCGCTTGAGACGCGGCTCTGGCGGTTGCTTGAGCCAGTCCATGCTCAAGTCTTCCAGGCTGATGGTCGGCGCCAGCTCTTCGGTGACAATAAAGGAATGCTGGTCGGCCGGGTTGGCGCCGCGTTCGCCGTAGGCCACGGCGGTCATGGTCGGTACGCCAACTTCGTGCAAGCGCTGGATTGCCTGCCACTCCTGCCCGGCGCCCAGCACCGGCAATTTGGCGGTGAACAGGTTCTTGAAGATTTCACCCCAGCCGATGCCACGGTGGATTTTCACAAAGTAGCCGCGCCCATCCACCTCGGTACGCAAGGTGCGACGGGCTTCCAGTTCACGGTAAACCTCGCCGTCCAACAGCTCGACTTCGGCGAACGCATCGCGTCCGGCCCAAAGGCTTTTGAACGGTTCGGCAAGAATCAACTTCATCAGTGTTGCTCCGCCAGAATTACATCCGCAGCGTGCTGCGGCATGCTATAGAGGTCGGCCGTCTCGGCGAAGGCCAGACCATTGCGGCTCCAGGCCGCACGTTGCTGCTGATCACCGAGCATCCCGGCCAGGTAGTGGTTGAGCTGGGCCTGTTCGAACGGCTCGTCCAGCACGCGCCCGCAATCAGCCTCGCTGATGTAATGGGCATACCCGCACACTGCCGTGACCAACACCGGCAACCCGGCCACCACTGCTTCGAGCAGCACAGTCCCGGTATTTTCGTTGTACGCCGGGTGAATCAACAGGTCGGCGCCCAGCAGAAAACGCGGGATATCACTGCGCCCCTTGAGGAACTGCACATTGTCGCCCAGGCCAAGGGTAGCACTCTGCAATTGGAATACTTTGGGGTCGTCCTGGCCAATTACAAACAGGCGGGTGCGTTTTTTCAGATCCGCGGGCAGTGCGGCCAGCGCCTTGAGGCTGCGGTCCACGCCCTTGGTCTTGAAGCCCGAACCGATCTGCACCAGCAGCAAATCGTCGTCCGCGAGGTTGAATTCGGCGCGAAACCCCGCACGAATCTCGGCCGCATTCGGCGGCGCCCGACGATCCTGGGCAATGCCCGGCGGCAACAGGTGGAAGCGCTCAAGCGGCGTGTCGTAATGCTTGATAAACAACGGCTGCTGGACCTCGGAGATCATCAGGACTTCAGTCTTGGCGTCCTTGGCAAACACCGCGCGCTCGTACTCGGAAAAGTGCCGGTAGCGACCAAAACTGCGGTACAGCGAGTGGCGCAGGTTTTGCGCCTTGTCTTCAAAACAGCCATCTGCCGCGTAGTACACATCCAGGCCTGGCATTTTGTTGAAGCCGATCAAGCGGTCCACCGGGCGCTTGGCCAGGTCAGCCTGCATCCAGGCGGTCAGCTTCTCGTTGCGGCGGTGGTTGAAGAACGCCTTGACCGGCGCCACCAGCACTTCAAAACCTGGCGGGATGTCGCCTTCCCAAATCAGGGTATAGACACGGATCTGGTGGCCGCGCTGCTGGCACTCAAGGGCGATGCGCATGAAGTCGCGCTGCAAGCCACCAAAGGGGAAATATTTGTACAGAACAAATGCCAGTTGCATCAGTGCAGCTCCTCAGCCAATAACAACGTGCTCAGTCGGCTGGCCACACGCTCAGGGTTCAGGCGAGTAAAGCACAGTGGCCACTCGCGCTTGAGATCAAACCGACGCTGGTCTTCAGCGGTCGGTTGGTAGGTACATTTTTTTTGCAGGCACGGCGCGCAGGGGAAATCGCTGCCCAAGTGGATCTGCGCCTTGCCATAGGCACCGGTCAGGCCCGGGTTGGTTGGGCCGAACAGGGAAATCGTCGGTACATCCAGTGCAGCCGCCAGATGCCCCAGGCCGGTATCCACGGCGACACAGGCCCGGGCGCCAGCCAGGACGCGCGCCACACCGGCCAGATTCAATTTAGGCAACACTTCGGCGTTGGCCAGGCCTTGGGCCAGGCGCTCGGCACGGGCTTTTTCGGCGGCATTGCCCCACGGCAACTTCACATCCACGCCCAGGCTGCCCATGCGCTCGGCCAGGTCGCGCCAGTAGGCTTCGGGCCAATGCTTGGTGTCCCAGGTGGTGCCATGAAGCAGCAGCACGAATGGTTTTTTCGGCGGCAGGCCCAGCAGTTTTTCGGTGCTCAAGCCGTAATCCCCCAGCCCCTTGGGCAGGTCATAACCCAGGGCCACGGCGAACAACTGGCGTAAGCGCTCAACCGCATGCTGGCCACGGGCAACCGCCAGGCGACGGGAATAGAAACGTGCGGCGATTGGCTCGCGGGCCGACTGCTTGTCGAAGCCGGCCACCGGTGCCCGCACATAGCGGGTCAGCCAGGCGCTTTTGAGCAAGCCCTGGGCGTCGATCACCAGGTCATATTTGGTGGACTGGATCTGCTTCTTGAAGCGCCGCCACTCGCCGCTCTTGAAGGTCTGCCAGAGGTTCTTGCGCCAGCGGCGAATCGCCACCGGGATCACCTTGTCCACCGCCGGATGCCAGGTGGGGATTTCGGCGAAGCCTTCTTCCACCACCCAGTCGAAACGAATCCCCGGAATCGCCCGGGCCGCGTCGGTCAATGCCGGCAAGGCGTGAATCACATCGCCCAGGGATGAGGTCTTGATTACCAGTACCCGCAACTCAGTGAACCTCGACCACGTTGCCCTGCAACCGCTGCAAGGCTTCAGTCACCGGCTCTGGCAGCAATTGGCGCAGGCAATTGTAGTGACCGAAACGGCAGGTACGGTCAAAGCAGGGACTGCAATCGAGGCCCAGGCGCACCACTTCGACCTTGTCGGCCAACGGCGGCGTAAAGCCTGGCGAAGTGGAGCCATACACTGCCACCAGCGGGCGGTTCAGCGCAGCAGCCACGTGCATCAGGCCGGAGTCGTTGGACACCACCGAATCGGCACAGGACAGCAGGTCAATGGCCTCGGCCAGCGAGGTATCGCCACTGAGGTTGACCGCTTCTTCGCGCAGGCCGGGGATCAGGCGCTGGCGGATGTCTTCACCCACCGAATGATCGTTTTTCGAGCCAAACAGCCAGACTTGCCAGCCTTCGCGGATTTTCAGCTCGGCAACCTTGGCGTAATGCTCCGACGGCCAACGCTTGGATTCGCCAAACTCGGCACCAGGGCACAGCGCCAGCACCGGCCGGTCCAGGGTCAAGCCGAACTTGGCCAGGGCCGCATCGCGGGTAACCGGGTCGATTTGCAGGCTCGGCCGTGGATACGGCGTCGGCAACTCGGCATCGGGCGCGTAGGCCAGGGCCATGAAGCGCTCGATCATCAGCGGGTAGCGGGCCTTGTCGAGCTTGCGCACATCATTGAGCAAGCCATAGCGGAACTCGCCACGCCAGCCAGTGCGCTTGGGGATACCGGCGAAGAACGGCACCAGCGCCGACTTCATCGAGTTGGGCAGCAGGATCGCCTGGTCGTACTGGCCGGCCAGGGACTTGCCGATACGCCGCCGGGTCGCCAGCTCCAGCGCGCCATGGCCGAGCGGGAAGCTCAAGGCCTGGCGCACCTCGGGCATGCGCTCCAGGATCGGCCGGCTCCACTCGGGGGCGAGCACGTCGATTTGGCAGTCGGGATGACGCTGTTTCAGGCACTGGAACAGTGTCTGCGCCATCACCATGTCACCGACCCAACTGGGCCCAACGATCAGAATATTCATGTAGTTTCCACAAACGATTCGGGGAGGCTCATGCCTCCCCGCCTCGATATAACTGTAAGACCGTACTCATGTGAGTGCAGGCTTGTGTGGGAGCGGGCTTGCTCGCGATAGCATCGCCGCGGCCTGACTGACAGACCACAGCGCCTGCATCGCGAGCAAGCCCGCTCCCACATAAGTCCTGCTCCCACATCAGCATCGTGTCGCTGTGTTGATCTGGTTCAGTTTAGCCCCAGCTCATGCCAGATCCGTTTCACCTGGCGCCGTTCGTCAGCAAACTGATCCCCGGCAACCACCCCTGCCTCGTTCTGCAAGGCCTGGCGATGGGCCGCCGAGCGATAAGCCTTATACACCTCACGCAACAGGTGGGCATCGGCGGCGGGCATCAGCCCGACCTGCTCCAGGCCTTCCAGGATGCGGATGTTATCGGTATAGCGCAGCAACGATGGATGTTGCGCAGACCACGCCAAAGCGGCGTATTGCACCATAAATTCAATATCGACGATACCTCCGGCATCCTGCTTGAGATCGAACACCGCCGTGGGCTCGAAGGCATTCGCAGCTGTGCCGGCCCCGGTCGACTTGGTGCCCAGGTTGTCGCGCATCTTGGCGCGCATCTCGCTGACCTCCTGGCGCAGCTTCGCCAGGTCCTGCGTGCGCCCCAGCACCTGCGCCCGCACGGCCTCAAACGCCCGGCCCACGTCCTGGCTGCCAACCAACACCCGTGCCCGCACCAGGGCCTGGTGCTCCCAGGTCCAGGCCTCGTTTTCCTGATAACGGGCAAAGGCCCCCAGGGAGCTGACCAGCAGCCCGGATGCGCCAGAAGGTCGCAGGCGCATATCCACTTCGTACAGCTGCCCGGAGTTGGTCTGGGTGGTCAACAGGTGAATGATCCGCTGGCCCAGCCGGGTAAAGAACTGCGCACCGTCGATCGGCTTGGCGCCGTCGGTTTCGGCTTGCGGATCACCGTCATGGATAAACACCAGGTCCAGGTCCGAACCATGGCCCAGCTCGATACCACCAACCTTGCCATAACCGACAATGATGAAGCCCGGATCGCACAAGGTCCCGTCCAACCGCTGCGGCGAACCATGGCGGGCGACGGTCTGGCGCCAGGCCAGGGCCAGCACTTGCTCAAGAATCGCCTCGGCGAGCCAGGTCAGGTAATCGCTGACTTTCATCAATGGCAGGCTGCCGGCGATTTCCGACGCCGCGACCCGCAGGCGGTGCGCCAACTTGAAGTGGCGCAAGGCCTCCATCTGCTGCTCAAGATCATCCTCAGGGATACGCGTCAGGCGCTCGCGCAATTCGGCAGCCAACTCCGGCGCCAACGGCGGCTTGAACAGGCGGCCTTCGTTAAGCAATTCGTCCAGCAGCAACGGGAAGCGGGTGATCTGCTCGGCAATCCACGGGCTGGCGGCGCATAGGGTCAACAGCCGACGCAGGGCGTCAGGGTTTTCCGTCAACAGCACCAGATACGCAGAACGTCGGGCAACGGCTTCTACCAGCGGCAGTACGCGCTCCAGCACCAGGTCCGGGTTGGCGTGCTCGACCGCCTGGGCCAGCAGGCGCGGGATGAATGCGTCCAGACGCTCACGCCCCAGGCGCTGCATCGCCCGCAGTTGCGGGCTGCTGCGCAGGCCGGCCAAGGCTTTCAGGGCCTTGGGCGCGTCGGCAAAGCCGCCTTCAGCCAATTGGCGACAGGCAGCCTCTTCATTTTGGGATTCTTCCCACAGGGGCAACCACTCACCGCCCACCACCAATTCGCTTTCTGCACCGTCCTCTTCGTCCGGATCGGCAATCACCTGGCGGAAATGCCAGTCCACCCGGCCACGCCAGTACATCAATTGCTCATGGAACGCGGTCCAATTGGCAAAACCCAGCATGAACGCAATACGCGCCTGGTCTTCATCATTGTTGGGCAGCATCTGTGTCTGACGGTCGGCGATGGCCTGGATCGCATGTTCGGTGTAGCGCAGGAACTCATAGCCACTGCGCAACTCGGCAATCACCGCCGGCGGCAGGTAGCCCTGGCCTTCCAGGGTGCCCAGCACCTTCAACAATGGCCGTTGTTGCAGGCTCAGGTCACGACCACCGTGGATCAACTGGAACGCCTGGGCGATAAACTCCACCTCGCGGATGCCGCCAGCGCCCAGCTTGATATTCTCGGCCATGCCCTTGCGCCGCACTTCCTGCTGGATCAACTGCTTCATGGTGCGCAGCGCTTCGATGGCGGAAAAATCCAGGTAGCGCCGATAGACGAACGGGCGCAACAGATCGAGCAACTGCGCGCCGGCCTGTTGATCGCCGGCCACCACCCGCGCCTTGATCATCGCGTAGCGTTCCCAGTCGCGGCCCTGATCCTGGTAGTACTGCTCCAATGCATTGAAACTGAGCACCAGCGCCCCGGCCGAACCATAGGGCCGCAGGCGCATGTCGACACGGAACACAAAGCCGTCGACGGTCATCGGGTCCAGGGCCTTGATCAGTTTCTGGCCCAGGCGGATAAAGAACTCCTGGTTATCCAGGGCACGCTTGGCGCCCACGGTCTCGCCGCCCTCGGGGTAGGCGAAGATCAGGTCGATGTCCGACGACAGGTTCAACTCCACCGCGCCCAGCTTGCCCATGCCGAGGATGACCATCTGCTGCGGCTCGCCGCTGCGCCCGCCGGTGGGGATGCCGAATTGCGCGCAGTGGCGCTGGTACAACCACTGGTACGCCTGGTCGATGCTGGCGTCGGCCATGTCCGACAGGTCACGGCAGGTCTGCACCAGGTCCGCCTGTCGGGTCAGGTCGCGCCAAATAATCCGCACTTGCTGGCGAGTGCGTTGGCGACGCAGCACGCGGCCCAGTTCTTCTTCTGTTTCAGCCTGCTGCACCGCTGCGGCAATCTGCCCGCACAGTTCATCGGGCGCAAAGCCGCGATCCAGCTCGCCCTTGGCCACCAGTTCGAGCAACATCAAAGGGTCACGAACACTCTGTTCAATGACGAAATCACTGGCAGCGCATACCCGGGAAAAGTCAGCCCAGCGTTGCGGCGTCCACGCGGACAGGCCATGATCGGCCTCCAGCATGGCCACCGCGTCACGAAATGACTGCTCGGCCCTGCTCGCAAATGGCAACAGAATGGCTGGGAGTTCAACCAGCATTGGAAGGCTCATGGTCTATCCTTGATCGGCGCGCAAATGGCTTGTGGCTGTGAACGCAAGAACCGCGCGCGATGAAGGACTGTCGAACAAAAGTTAGAAATAGCTGAAAAAACATTAATTTTGGCAGGCAACATTAAACTTCTACCTTTTCTCGTTCGCAAAAGATCAACAATAACGATTATGCTCACCAGCCAGACCGAGCCATACGCTCAGTCTTGTGTAGTTTTACTACTCGTATATACATTCGAAAGGCTGAAATGGCCGACGATTTGTAGTAAAACTACAGGACGCCGAAGCAACCTTCGGCCATCCAAGAATTTATGTCGTCTGCCCACAAGGCCAGTCGCAAACTTCAGGCAACCGATTCTGGTAGCCTTTCCGCCCTGGAGCAAGCCATGCAAGACCTCGATCCCGTCGAAACCCAGGAATGGCTGGACGCCCTGGAATCGGTTCTCGATAAAGAAGGCGAAGACCGTGCTCACTACCTGATGACCCGTATGGGCGAACTCGCGACCCGCAGCGGCTCGCAACTGCCCTACGCCATCACCACGCCATACCGCAACACCATCCCTGTTACCCACGAAGCACGCATGCCTGGCGACCTGTTCATGGAACGCCGCATTCGCTCGCTGGTACGCTGGAACGCGATGGCGATGGTTATGCGCACGAACTTGAAAGATTCTGACCTGGGCGGTCACATCTCCAGCTTCGCTTCCAGCGCAACCCTGTATGACATCGGCTTCAACTACTTCTTCCAGGCCCCGACCGACGAACACGGCGGCGACCTGATCTACTTCCAGGGTCACACCTCGCCAGGCGTCTACGCCCGTGCGTTCATGGAAGGTCGCATCACCGAAGACCAGATGAACAACTTCCGCCAGGAAGTCGACGGTGGCGGCCTGTCGTCCTACCCGCACCCTTGGCTGATGCCTGACTTCTGGCAGTTCCCGACCGTTTCCATGGGTCTGGGCCCGATCCAGGCGATCTACCAGGCACGTTTCATGAAGTACCTGGAAGCCCGTGGCTTCATCCCCGAAGGCAAGCAGAAGGTCTGGTGCTTCCTGGGCGACGGCGAGTGCGACGAGCCGGAATCCCTGGGCGCAATCTCCCTGGCCGGCCGCGAGAAGCTGGACAACCTGATCTTCGTCATCAACTGCAACCTGCAGCGCCTCGACGGCCCGGTTCGCGGCAACGGCAAGATCATCCAGGAACTCGAAGGCGTGTTCCGCGGTGCTCAGTGGAACGTGACCAAAGTCATCTGGGGCCGTTTCTGGGACCCACTGCTGGCCAAGGACGTCGACGGCATCCTGCAACGTCGCATGGACGAAGTCATCGACGGCGAATACCAGAACTACAAGGCCAAAGACGGCGCGTTCGTACGTGAACACTTCTTCAACACGCCAGAACTCAAGGCGATGGTTGCAGACCTGTCCGACGACGAGATCTGGAAACTCAACCGTGGCGGCCACGACCCGTACAAGGTCTACGCGGCGTACCACGAAGCGGTCAACCACAAAGAACAACCTACCGTCATCCTGGCCAAGACCATCAAGGGTTATGGCACCGGTGCCGGCGAAGCGAAGAACACCGCGCACAACACCAAGAAAGTCGATGTCGACAGCCTGAAGTTGTTCCGTGACCGCTTCGACATCCCGGTCAAGGATGAAGAACTGGAAAACCTGCCGTTCTTCAAGCCGGAGCCAAACAGCGCCGAAGCCCGCTACCTCAGCGAACGTCGCACTGCCCTGGGCGGTTTCGTGCCACAACGCCGCGCACAGAGCTTCGGTGTGCCGACACCAGACCTCAGCACCCTCAAGGCTATCCTTGACGGTTCGGGCGACCGTGAAATCTCCACCACCATGGCCTTCGTGCGGATCCTCGCGCAACTGGTCAAGGACAAGGAAATCGGCCCGCGCATCGTCCCGATCATCCCGGACGAAGCCCGTACCTTCGGTATGGAAGGCATGTTCCGTCAGTTGGGCATCTACTCCTCCGTCGGCCAGCTCTACGAGCCAGTCGATAAAGACCAGGTGATGTTCTACAAAGAAGACAAGAAGGGCCAGATCCTCGAAGAAGGCATCAACGAAGCGGGCGCCATGAGCTCCTTCATCGCTGCCGGTACTTCGTACTCCAGCCACAACCAGCCGATGCTGCCGTTCTACATCTTCTACTCGATGTTCGGCTTCCAGCGCATTGGCGACCTGGCCTGGGCTGCCGGCGACAGCCGTACCCGTGGCTTCCTGATCGGCGGTACTGCCGGGCGGACCACGCTGAACGGCGAAGGCCTGCAACACGAAGACGGTCACAGCCACATCCTGGCTGCCACCATCCCGAACTGCCGCACCTTTGATCCAACCTACGGCTACGAGCTGGCGGTGATCATCCAGGACGGCATGAAGAAGATGACCGAAGAGCAGCAGGACGTTTTCTACTACATCACCGTGATGAACGAGTCCTACCAGCAGCCAGCCATGCCGGCCGGTGTTGAAGAAGGCATCATCAAGGGCATGTACCTGCTCGAAGAAGACACCAAGGAAGCGGCACACCACGTACAGCTGATGGGCTCCGGCACCATCCTGCGCGAAGTGCGTGAAGCGGCGAAGATCCTGCGTGAAGAGTTCAACGTCGGCGCTGACGTGTGGAGCGTGACCAGCTTCAACGAACTGCGTCGCGACGGCCTGGCCGTAGAGCGCAGCAACCGCCTGCACCCTGGCCAGAAGCCAGCCAAGAGCTATGTCGAAGAGTGCCTGGCCGGCCGTAAAGGTCCAGTCATTGCCTCTACCGACTACATGAAACTGTTTGCTGAACAAATTCGCCAGTGGGTCCCGTCCAAGGAATTCAAAGTCCTGGGCACCGACGGTTTCGGCCGCAGTGACAGCCGCAAGAAGCTGCGTCACTTCTTCGAAGTCGACCGTCACTTCGTGGTGTTGGCAGCCCTGGAAGCCTTGGCTGACCGTGGTGAGATCGAACCCAAGGTGGTGGCGGATGCCATCGTCAAGTTCGGGATCAACCCGGAAAAACGCAACCCACTGGACTGCTGAGGAGACTATCTGTGAGCGAGCTCATTCGCGTACCTGACATCGGCAGCGGTGAAGGTGAAGTAATTGAACTGTTTGTGAAGGTCGGCGACAAAGTCGAAGCCGACCAGAGCATCCTGACCCTGGAGTCGGACAAGGCGAGCATGGAAATCCCTGCTCCCAAGGCCGGCGTGGTCAAAAGCCTGAAAGTGAAGCTGGGCGACCGCTTGAAAGAAGGCGACGAACTGCTTGAGCTGGAAATCGAAGGTGCCGCTGATGCGGCCCCTGCGGCGGCCGCTCCTGCTGCTGCCCCGGCTCCCGCTGAAAAGCCTGCCGCTGCTGCCGAGGCCCCAGCGGCCCCGGCTGCTGCACCTGCCGCCGCTGCTACCGTCCAGGACATTCACGTTCCGGACATCGGCTCGTCGGGCAAGGCCAAGATCATCGAGCTGCTGGTTAAAGTCGGCGACACCGTCGAAGCCGACCAGTCGCTGATCACCCTGGAGTCCGACAAGGCCTCCATGGAAATCCCATCGCCGGCTGCCGGCGTGGTGGAAAGCATTGCCGTGAAGCTGGAAGACGAAGTCGGCACTGGTGACTTCATCCTCAAGCTGAAAGTAGCGGGCGCTGCGGCTCCTGCTGCTGCCGCTCCAGCCGCCGCTGCTCCGGCCGCCAAGGCTGAAGCTGCACCTGCTGCTGCCCCGGCGCCTGCGGCAAAAGCCGAGGCCGCTCCGGCCCCGGCTGCTGCCCCAGCACCAAGCGGTGCCAAGACCCATGCCGGTCCTGCTGTGCGCCAACTGGCCCGTGAGTTCGGCGTCGAGTTGAGCGCAGTCAGCCCAACCGGTCCGCACGGTCGTGTGCTCAAGGAAGACGTACAGGTTTACGTCAAATCCATGATGCAAAAAGCCAAGGAAGCTCCGGCTGCCGGCGCTGCTACCGGTGGCTCGGGCATTCCGCCAATCCGCACCGTGGACTTCAGCCGCTTCGGCGAAATCGAAGAAGTGCCGATGACCCGCCTGATGCAAATCGGCGCAGCCGGTCTGCACGCCAGCTGGCTGAACATTCCGCACGTGACTCAGTTCGACCAGGCCGACATCACCGACCTGGAAGCTTTCCGCGTTGCGCAGAAAGCCGTGGCCGAGAAGGCCGGCGTGAAACTGACTGTACTGCCACTGCTGCTCAAGGCCTGCGCGCACCTGCTCAAGGAACTGCCGGACTTCAACAGTTCGCTGGCACCCAGCGGCAAAGCGATCATTCGCAAGAAGTACGTGCACATCGGTTTTGCGGTCGACACCCCGGATGGCCTGCTGGTACCGGTCATCAAGAACGTCGACCAGAAGAGCCTGCTGCAGCTGGCTGGCGAAGCGGCTGCACTGGCTGCCAAGGCCCGTGACAAGAAGCTGACTCCGGACGACATGCAAGGTGCCTGCTTCACCATCTCCAGCCTCGGGCACATTGGCGGCACTGGCTTCACGCCAATCGTCAACGCGCCGGAAGTGGCGATCCTCGGTGTCTCCAAGGCCACCATCCAGCCTGTGTGGGACGGCAAGGCCTTCCAGCCGAAGCTGATGCTGCCGCTGTCGTTGTCCTACGATCACCGTGTGATCAATGGCGCGGCCGCTGCACGTTTCACCCAGCGCCTGAGCCAGTTGCTGAACGACATCCGCACGATCCTGCTGTAACCCAACGGGCCTCCCCTTCACCGGGGAGGCCTGGCTGCACCGATTTCCGAGCGCCACGCTCGTACCTCAACCCCGCCAATTTGGCGGGGCTTTTTTTGCCCACCTGAATTGCCCATGCCCTTCTGTAGGAGCGAGCTTGCTCGCGAAAAAACTCAAGGACGCCACGCTCATTCAGGTTAGGCGCGTTATCGTTAACGATTTTCGCGAGCAAGCTCGCGCCTACAAAGGGCATGCAGGATAACCGTCCATCATTGCGACTGTAGAAAACCGCTGCGCGGCCGATAACCCACTTATAGCACTTAGCCTTCATCCTCACTTGTCAGTCCGTGCTGCATGATGCAACCTTGCCGCAGACAACAGTAAAGAGGGCGATAGCCCGGCGCGATGCGCATTTTTCCAAGCGAGTTTCCCCATGAAAAGCCAACCCGATGTCGCCCGAACGGCGGCCGAGGTCGTGACGCAATTACCGGTGCCTTCGCGCCTCGGTATGCTGCGTTTCGAGCGGCTGAATGAGGCAAGCTGGGCGCTGCTGTACCTCGACCCCAATTGTGAACGCCAATTCGGCCTGCCCGCGGTAGAGCTGTGCTCGCTGGTCGGCTCGCCCTACGCCAGCCTGATGGAGCCCCAGGCGCGCTACCAACTGCACGATGCGATCCAGCAGCAACTGACCCTCAGCCCCCATTACCTGGTGCGCTACACCCTGCACACCAACGACGGCCCGCTGAGCCTGCTGGAGGTGGGTGAGGCCTACAAGCAGCACAATCGCCATCTGCTGCGCGGCTACCTGATGGTGGTGGACGGTTTGTTCAGTAACCTGACACCTGTGCCCGCCGCCGACCTGGAAGACCAGAACAGTCGCCTGCAGATCGCCCTGGAGCTCAACCAGCGCGCGCAGCAGGAGCAGTTGCAGCACCTGGAACGGGTGCGTGCCCAACAGGAACTGATCCTGCTGCTGGCCCGCCAGCGCTACAGCACCAACAACTCCCTGCAAGAAGCCGCCGAACTGATCACCCGCAGCGCCTGTGACATCTACCAGATCGACTGTGCCAGCATCTGGAACCTGGAAGGTCAGCAACTGGTGCCGATTTCGGCCTTTAATCGCGCCGACCAACAGCACCATCTGCCATTGTCGATTGATGCCAGCGGCTTCCCGGATTATCTGGAAGCCCTGCACAGCAGCCGTGCCATCGATGCCAGCAATGCCATGCGCGACCCGCGCACCCGGGAAATGGTCGAAACCCTGCGCCCCATGGACGTCCACGCGATGCTCGATGCCAGCATCCGCATCGACGGCCAGGTAGTGGGCGTGCTGTGCCTGGAGCAAAGCACCGGCACCCGGGATTGGCTATCTGATGAGATAGCCTTTGCCGGCGAGTTGGCCGACCAGTTCGCCCAGGTCATCAACAACCATAACCGCCGCGCCGCCACCAGCGCCCTGCACCTGTTCCAGCGCGCCGTGGAGCAAAGTGCCAATGCCTTCCTGCTGGTCAATTGCGACGGCGTGGTGGAGTACGTCAACCCCAGCTTCACCGCGATCACCCAGTACAGCACCGAGGAAGTCCACGGTCATCGCCTGGCCCAGTTGCCGGCCCTGGAAAACCTCAGCGAACTGTTGTTCGACGCGCCCTCCAGCCTGGCCAAGAGCAACAGCTGGCAGGGCGAATTCAAGAGCCGGCGCAAAAACCTCGAACCGTACTGGGGCCAACTGTCGATTTCCAAGGTCTATGGCGACAATCGCGAACTGACCCACTACATCGGCATCTACGAAGACATCACCCAGACCAAACTGGCCCAGCAGCGTATCGAACGCCTGGCCTACACCGACAACCTGACCAACCTGGGCAACCGCCCGGCATTCATCCGCAACCTCGATGAACGCTTCGCCCGCGACAGCGACGCGCCCATCAGCCTGCTGCTGGTGGACATCGACAACTTCAAGCGGATCAATGACAGCCTCGGCCACCAGACCGGCGACAAGTTGCTGATCAGCCTGGCCCGGCGCCTGCGCAACAGTCTCAATGCCGGCGGTAGCCTGGCGCGCTTTGCCAGTAACGAATTTGCAGTGCTGCTCGACAACGCCGACCTTGAGGTCGGCCAGCAAATGGCCTGCCAACTGCTGATGACCCTCGATAAGCCGATGTTCGTCGACAACCAACTGATCAGTGTCACCGGCTCCGTGGGCCTGGCCTGCGCGCCGCTGCATGGCCGCGACCCGCAGACCCTGATGCGCAACGCCGGCCTGGCGCTGCACAAGGCCAAGGCTAACGGCAAACACCAGGTGCAGGTGTTTACCGAGGCCCTGAATGCCGAGGCCAGCTACAAACTGTTCGTGGAAAACAACCTGCGCCGCGCCCTGACCCAGAACGAGCTGGACGTGTTCTACCAACCCAAGCTGTGCCTGCGCAGCGGTCGCTTGTTGGGCATGGAAGCGCTGCTGCGCTGGAACCATCCGGAAAAGGGCATGATCCGTCCGGACCAGTTCATCAGCGTTGCCGAAGAGACCGGGCTGATCATCCCCATCGGCAAATGGATCGCGCGCCAGGCCTGCCGCATGAGCAAGCAGTTGAGCGCCGCCGGCATGGGCAACCTGCAGGTGGCGATCAACCTGTCGCCCAAGCAGTTTTCCGACCCGGACCTGGTGGCGTCCATCGCCAGTATCCTCAAGGAAGAGCAATTGCCCGCCAACCTGCTGGAGCTGGAACTGACCGAAGGCCTGCTGCTGGAAGCCACCGAGGACACGCGCCTGCAACTGGACCAGTTGAAGAGCTTTGGCCTGACCCTGGCCATGGATGATTTCGGCACCGGTTACTCATCCCTGAGTTACCTGAAGAAATTCCCCATCGACATCATCAAGATCGACCGCAGCTTTATCCATGAAATCCCGGATAACCAGGACGACATGGAAATCACCTCGGCGGTGATCGCCATGGCGCACAACCTCAAGCTTAAGGTGGTCGCCGAAGGCATCGAGACCGCCGAGCAACTGGCGTTCCTGCGCCGCCATCGATGCGACGTCGGCCAGGGCTACCTGTTCGACCGGCCAATCCCCGGCTCCGAGTTGCTGGACAAGCTCAAACGCTATCCACGCGGGCCAATCGCCTGACAGCGCTGTAACACTCGGGCACACTGGTGGTCTGAACTGTTAACTCAACCTGACGAGAGGACTGATCATGGTCTTGCGCTCGGAAATCCTGGTGAATAAAAACGTGCTGCCTACTGCCGAACAAGCTTTGCCTGGTCGTGAAACCCCGATGAGCCTGCCCGAGACGCACTTCGTCAACGGCAATCCGCTGCTGGGCCCGTTCATGGATGATGTGGGATTCGCGATCTTTGGCCTGGGGTGTTTCTGGGGCGCCGAACGCAAATTCTGGCAGCGCGACGGCGTGGTCAGCACCGTGGTCGGCTATGCCGGCGGCTTAACGCCAAACCCGACCTATGAAGAAGTCTGCTCGGGCCTGACCGGTCATAGCGAAGTGGTACTGGTGGTGTATGACCAGGCCAAACTCAAGTACGAAGACCTGCTGAAGATGTTCTGGGAACTGCACAACCCGACCCAGGGCATGCGCCAGGGCAACGACATCGGCAGCCAGTATCGCTCGGTGATCTATGCCACCACGCCAGAGCAACTGGACGCTGCGAATGCCAGCGCACAGGCCTATCAGCAAGAATTGACCAAGGCTGGGCTGGGCGAAATCACCACTGAAATCGACCAGGCGCCGACGGTGTACTTCGCCGAGGCCTATCACCAGCAGTACCTGGCGAAGAACCCGCAGGGTTACTGCGGTATCGGCGGTACTGGCGTGACCTGCCCGATCTAAAAGACAACCCAATCAAAATGTGGGAGCGGGCTTGCTCGCTCCCACATTTGTTCTGTGACCGCCTTTAGATCCGGTTACTCGGCAATCAGCCAATCCATCTGCCACCCACCCTGGGTCTGCCCCAGCTTCTTCGACAGCCACGGCAGCAGCTCACGCAACTCCTCCTCCAGCCCCCACGGCGGATTGGCAATCGCCAGGCCCGAGCCGGTGAGGGTGTTGGGCGTGTCCAGCGGATGCACCAGCAATTCCACGCGCAGCAGCTTTGGCGCGCCGGTACCTGCCAGGTCCTGATAGAAGCGACGCAACATGCGCTGGTCCTTCACCGGGTACCAGATCGCGGCGACCGTCTGGCGCATGCGGCCCACGGCCTCCTTGAGGGAGGCGGCGCAGCGCTGCATCTCGTCGAGTTGCTCGAACGGCGGGTCGATCAGCATCAACGCACGCTTTTCCGGCACCGGCAGCAAAGCCCGTGGCACATGCCAACCTTCGCCCAGATGCACCTTCACCCGGCGGTCGCCCTTCATGTTGTCCTTGAGCAGCACGCCGTCTTCCGGGTGTTTTTCATTGAGCAGCACGCGGTCCTGGGGACGAGTCAGGCGTCGCGCCAGCTCTGGCGAACCTGGGTAATAGCGCAACTGGCCATCCGGGTTCATCTCGTGCAGCACCTGCATGTAGTCAGCGGTCAGCGCCGGCAGGTCCGCCTCGCCCCACAGGCGGGCGATGCCCTCCAGGTATTCACCGGTGCGGTTGGCCTGGTCGCCTTGCAGGTCGTACAGACCAATCCCGGCGTGGGTGTCGAGATAGGCAAACGGCTGCTCCTTGCGCGACATCAGGGCGATGAGGCGGGTCAAGGTCAGGTGTTTGAAGACATCGGCGTGGTTGCCGGCGTGAAAGGCGTGACGATAATTCATGGTTGCTCCTGCGCAGGGGGCGAAGTTTACCTTCTACGCGGGCAAAGGTGCAGGGCTGCATGCCGGGCGGTGCTTTTTGTCGGACACCGGACTGGATTGAGTAGCCCATTTCCCAAAACCGTAAAAGCCCCCCGAATTCAGCCGCCACAAGCACGACAGACGTGAGTCGGGTCCTTAAATTGCTGCGTCATCACCATTCAAAGGAATGCCTGCATGACACGCAACCACCCTATTGTGAAATGCCTCCACACCGACAAAAACTGCTGGGCTTCGCTTCGCTGGGTATAGGTACGGCGGGCGACGCCTGGAGTCGCCATCTGCAAGGCATTGGCAAAACCCTTGAAGACATTGATGCCCTGCACAAACAGTCCCTGCGCCAGGGCGGGGGCACGGTGCGAGATGATTTCCTGGCCCGACGCCAAACCTTGTTTGCCAAGCTGGAGTCGCAGATGCGCGGGTTCGCCCGATATGGCACGGGTTTACGCAATGAGGGCTCGATCAAGAAAATGCTGGGGATATCCACCAGGAGTTACCTGCATACCGGGGAGATCACTCGGTATGCCGAAACCGTTGCGCGGATTTCAAAGACCGCGAAGCTGCTTAAGAACGGCACGCCACTGGGAATTGCGTTGAGTACGACCTCGACGGCGCTGCAAATTAAGGAGGCATGTTCTACTGGAAGAGAAGAGCAGTGCAGGATGGCAAAATATACCGAACTGGGAAAACTGGCCGGCGGGGTTGCTGGTGGCTCACTCGGTGGCGCTGCCGGATCGCTACTATGCCTCACCATTTTAGCCCCCACCACTGGCCCAGGAGCCTTGACTTGCCTGCTGATTGGCGCAGGGATTGGCGGCGCAGCAGGTGGGAGCCTCGGGGGTACGGGCGGCGAAAAGGCAGGATTACTTTTGTATGAATATTGATTATTTCTTGAATCTCCCTGCCAGCGCCCAGATCGTAATCGGCTCGCTAACGGCGGTAGTTATTACCAATATTCTCGGAGTGTTTTTGTGTTATCGAAAGCTTGAGGCTATGGAAGCTCACTTAAACAAGTGTCGACTCGTCAGCTTTCACGGCAGTTACTTCGGGAACTCACCGCGAGGAAGAATGATGAGGCTTTGCGCAGTGTATGCAGCCATTGCGCTGCCCAGGCTGAATGCGCGACGTGGTGTCGTTGACCTTCAGCAGGTACAGGCCTTTCCACGCGACATCAAGATTCTGCTTCACGGAACCGCCCTTCTGGGTGTGGCCGGTATGGCAGGGCTGATCATCACTTACTTCGATTAACTTTGGGCAAAAAAACGGCCCGTCATCCAAAGGATGCGGGCCGTTTTCAGTTCAGCGGGCCATCAAGGCTCGCATGAACGCCTCATTTATTGAGGTTGTAGTCTTTCTCGGCAGCAGTGAAGCGCTCAACCATACCGGCGGTAGGTGCGCCCATCTTGCTCACGAAGTAGATCGCCAGGCTGGCGAAGATAAAGCCTGGGATGATTTCGTACAGGCCCAGCAGTTCGAAGTGCTTCCACACGATCACGGTGATCGCGCCGACCAGGATACCGGCCAGTGCGCCGTTGCGGGTCATGCCTTTCCACAGTACCGAGATCAGCACCACTGGACCGAACGCGGCACCGAAGCCTGCCCAGGCGTAGCTCACCAGGCCCAGTACACGGTTTTCCGGGTTGGCAGCCATCGCGATGGCGATCAACGCAACCACCAGCACCATGATGCGGCCGACCCATACCAGCTCAAGCTGGGAAGCACCTTTGCGCAGGAAAGCCTTGTAGAAGTCTTCGGTCAGGGCGCTGGAGCACACCAGCAATTGGCAGCTCAGGGTGCTCATCACGGCAGCCAGGATGGCCGACAGCAGCACGCCCGCGATCCATGGGTTGAACAGCAGCTTGGCCAGCTCGATGAATACACGCTCAGGGTTTTCGGTCACGGGACCGGCGACTTCTGGGTGCGCCGAGAAGTAGGCAATACCGAAGAAGCCTACAGCCACGGTACCGGCCAGGCACAGGATCATCCAGGTCATGGAGATGCGACGCGCCTTGGCAATCGACTTCACCGAATCCGCCGCCATGAAACGCGCGAGGATGTGCGGCTGGCCGAAGTAGCCCAGGCCCCAGCCCATCAGCGAGATGATGCCGATGAAGGTGGTGTTTTTCAGCATGTCGAAGCTGGTTGGATCTTTCGCTTCAATGGCCAGGAACGTGGTGTCCACGCCGCCGGTGGCCAGCAGCACGATGATGGGCGTCAGGATCAACGCGAAGATCATCAGGGTGGCTTGTACGGTATCTGTCCAGCTCACTGCCAGGAAACCACCGATGAAGGTGTAGGCAATCGTCGCCGCAGCACCGGCCCACAGCGCCGTCTCGTAGGACATGCCGAAGGTGCTTTCGAACAGACGGGCACCGGCCACAATGCCGGAGGCGCAGTAGATGGTGAAGAACACCAGGATCACGACGGCCGAGATAATCCGCAGCAGGCCGCTTTTGTCTTCAAAGCGGCTGGAGAAGTAGTCCGGCAGGGTCAGGGCGTCGCCGTTGTGTTCGGTCTGCACGCGCAGGCGACCGGCCACAAACAGCCAGTTCAGGTAAGCACCGACAACCAGGCCGATGGCGATCCAGCTTTCCGACAGGCCCGACATGTAGATGGCACCTGGCAGGCCCATCAACAACCAGCCGCTCATATCCGAGGCGCCAGCCGAGAGTGCGGTGACGACGCTGCCGAGGCTGCGACCGCCTAGAATGTAATCGGAAAGGTTATTGGTGGAGCGATAGGCCATGAGACCAATCAACACCATTGCCGCGATGTAGATCACAAATGTGATCAGGGTTGGATTACTTACGCTCATTGAGTTACGCCCTGGCTTTGTTTTTATGTAGCGGCGGTCTGTCAGCCCACCTACAAGAGAGTAGCTTGTAGACGAAGCTGCATGCCGCGCATTTATGACTGACGTTTCCCCAGGAAAGCCATCAGCCGATGAACCGAACTTTGCAGATGGTTGCACCTTGGTGCGCGAATGCTATTCAACAAAGCAAATAAGGTGCAACCAGTTTCGTGAGAATTAGTTGCACCTAAGCGCGTTTTTCGGCAAACGGCGGTTTTTTGCTCCTTTTCGGAGCAAGAACAGCCAAATCCAGAAGCAAATGCACCAATATCAAGCAGATTCCGTCGAGTGAAATTGTTTTCTGACGAGCAGCGCGGGTTTCATGAAGAAAATGGGTTGCACCCGGTTGCACCTCGTTCAGCGCAAAGCTAATCTTGCCGCCAGCTGATGCCACGCAGTAGTGGCACCCATGAGGATAAAAATATGGCTACGACCACCCTTGGGGTCAAACTCGATGACCCAACCCGCGAACGCCTCAAGGCCGCCGCGACCTCCATTGATCGCACGCCGCACTGGCTGATCAAGCAGGCAATTTTCAATTACCTGGAGAAACTTGAGGGTGGTGCAACCCTGACCGAGCTCAACGGCTCGGGCATCAAGGACGCAGACGACGCCGGCGAGGTGCAGAACGATCACGCCCACCAGTGCTTCCTGGAATTCGCTGAAAGCATCCTCCCGCAATCGGTACTGCGCGCTTCGATCACTGCTGCTTACCGTCGCCCCGAGCCAGAAGTGGTGCCGATGCTGATCGAGCAGGCACGCCTGCCGGCCCCAATGGCCGAGGCCACCAACAAGCTGGCCGCCTCGATTGCCGAGAAACTGCGCAATCAGAAGAGCGCCGGCGGCCGTGCCGGGATTGTTCAGGGCCTGTTGCAGGAATTCTCCCTGTCGTCCCAGGAAGGCGTGGCACTGATGTGCCTGGCCGAAGCGCTGCTGCGCATCCCGGACAAGGGCACCCGTGACGCGCTGATCCGCGACAAGATCAGCACCGGCAACTGGCACCCACACTTGGGTAACAGCCCATCGCTGTTCGTCAACGCCGCCACCTGGGGCCTGTTGCTGACCGGTAAACTGGTGGCCACGCACAACGAGGCGGGTTTGACCTCGTCCCTGAGCCGCATCATCGGCAAAAGCGGCGAGCCGATGATCCGCAAGGGTGTCGACATGGCCATGCGCCTGATGGGCGAGCAGTTCGTCACCGGCGAAACCATCGCCGAAGCCCTGGCCAACGCGAGCAAGTTCGAAGCCAAGGGTTTCCGTTATTCCTACGACATGCTCGGTGAAGCCGCACTCACCGAACACGATGCGCAGAAATACCTGGCCTCGTACGAGCAAGCCATTCACTCCATCGGCAAAGCCTCCCATGGCCGTGGGATTTATGAAGGCCCGGGTATCTCCATCAAGCTGTCGGCCCTGCACCCTCGCTACAGCCGCGCCCAGTACGAGCGCGTGATGGACGAGCTGTACCCGCGTCTGCTGTCCCTGACCCTGCTGGCCAAGCAATACGACATCGGCCTGAACATCGACGCCGAAGAAGCCGACCGCCTGGAACTGTCCCTGGACCTGCTGGAGCGCCTGTGCTTCGAGCCTCAACTGACCGGCTGGAACGGCATCGGTTTCGTGATCCAGGCTTACCAGAAGCGTTGCCCGTACGTGATCGACTACGTGATCGACCTGGCACGCCGCAGCCGTCACCGCCTGATGATCCGCCTGGTAAAAGGCGCGTACTGGGACAGCGAAATCAAGCGCGCCCAGGTCGAAGGCCTGGAAGGCTATCCGGTCTATACCCGCAAGGTGTACACCGACGTTTCCTACATTGCCTGCGCACGCAAGCTGCTGTCGGTACCGGAAGTCATCTACCCGCAGTTCGCCACGCACAACGCCCACACCCTGTCGGCCATCTACCATATTGCCGGCCAGAACTATTACCCCGGCCAGTACGAGTTCCAGTGCCTGCACGGCATGGGTGAACCGCTGTACGAACAGGTTGTAGGCAAGGTTTCCGAAGGCAAGCTGAACCGTCCGTGCCGCGTGTACGCCCCGGTTGGCACCCACGAAACACTGTTGGCCTACCTCGTGCGTCGCCTGCTGGAAAACGGCGCCAACACTTCGTTCGTCAACCGTATCGCCGACCAATCCATCTCGATCCAGGAGCTGGTGGCCGATCCAGTGGCCAGCATCGAGCAGATGGCGACGCTGGAAGGCGGCTTCGGCCTGCCGCACCCGCGTATCCCGCTGCCGCGTGACCTGTATGGCAGCGAGCGTGCCAACTCGGCCGGTATCGACCTGGCCAACGAACACCGCCTGGCGTCACTGTCCTGCGCCTTGCTGGCCACCGCGCACAACCACTGGAAAGCTGCGCCGATGCTCGGTTGCGCGTCCAGCAATGAAGTTGCTGCGCCGGTACTGAACCCGTCCGACCTGCGTGATGTGGTCGGCCATGTCCAGGAAGCCACCGTCGAAGACGTCGACAACGCGATCCAGTGCGCCCTTAACGCCGCACCGATCTGGCAGGCTACCCCGCCGGCCGAACGCGCGGCGATCCTGGAACGCGCCGCTGACCTGATGGAAGGCGAGATCCAGCCATTGATGGGCCTGCTGGCCCGTGAAGCCGGCAAGACCTTCGCCAACGCCATCGCCGAAGTGCGTGAAGCCGTGGACTTCCTGCGTTACTACGCGGTGCAGGCCCGTAACGATTTCACCAACGACGCCCA
Organism: Pseudomonas sp. 25 R 14; assembly: GCF_900004755.1. NCBI lineage: Bacteria > Pseudomonadati > Pseudomonadota > Gammaproteobacteria > Pseudomonadales > Pseudomonadaceae > Pseudomonas > Pseudomonas sp. 25 R 14. The sequence continues at coordinate 186,839 of NZ_CVTS01000033.1, forward strand.
CCGCCCATTGGGCCCGGTGGTCTGCATCAGCCCGTGGAACTTCCCGCTGGCGATCTTCAGTGGCCAAGTCGCCGCTGCACTGGCCGCCGGTAACCCGGTGCTGGCCAAGCCGGCCGAACAAACCCCGCTGGTGGCCGCGCAGGCCGTGCGCCTGTTGCTGGAAGCCGGCATTCCGCAAGGCGTGCTGCAACTGCTGCCGGGCCAGGGCGAAAGCGTCGGTGCCCGACTGGTCGGTGATGAGCGCGTCAAAGGCGTGATGTTCACCGGTTCCACCGAAGTGGCGCGCCTGCTGCAACGCAACGTCGCCGGTCGCCTGGATGCCCAGGGCCGCCCGATTCCGCTGATCGCCGAAACCGGCGGCCAGAACGCAATGATCGTCGACTCCTCGGCCCTCACCGAGCAGGTGGTGATCGACGTCGTCTCCTCGGCCTTCGACAGTGCCGGTCAACGTTGCTCGGCCCTGCGTGTACTGTGCCTGCAGGAAGATTCGGCAGACCGCGTCATCGAAATGCTCAAGGGTGCCATGGCTGAATGCCGCCTGGGCAACCCGGAGCGCCTGTCCGTGGATATCGGCCCGGTGATCGACGCCGAAGCCAAGGCAGGCATCGAGAAGCACATCCAGGCCATGCGCGACAAAGGCCGCACCGTGTACCAGGTGGCGATTGCCGACAGCGAAGAAATCAAGCGCGGCACCTTCGTGATGCCAACCCTGATCGAGCTGGAAAGCTTCGACGAGCTGCAACGGGAGATCTTCGGCCCGGTGCTGCACGTGGTGCGCTACAAGCGTAAAGAGATCGACCAGTTGATCGGCCAGATCAATGCTTCTGGCTACGGCCTGACCCTGGGCGTGCACACCCGTATCGACGAGACCATCGCCAAGGTGATCGACAACGTCCATGCCGGTAACGTCTACGTCAACCGCAACATCGTCGGTGCCGTGGTCGGCGTGCAGCCATTCGGCGGCGAAGGCCTGTCGGGCACTGGCCCGAAAGCCGGTGGCCCGCTGTACCTGTACCGCTTGCTGTCGACGCGCCCTACCGATGCGATCGAGCAATCCTTCGTACGCGGTGATGCACTGGCCGCGCCGGATGTACGCCTGCGTGACGCCATGAGCCAACCGCTGACCGCCCTGAAAACCTGGGCCGACAGCAACAAGTTCAGCGACCTGAGCAGCCTGTGCAGCCAGTTCGCGGCGCAATCGCAGAGCGGCATCACCCGCCAACTGGCCGGCCCGACCGGCGAGCGCAACAGCTACGCCATCCTGCCCCGCGAGCACGTGCTGTGCCTGGCAGAGGTGGAAGGCGACCTGTTGTCGCAACTGGCGGCCGTACTGGCTGTGGGTAGCTCGGCAGTGTGGCCGGAATCCGACCTGACCAAGGCGCTGTTCCCACGGCTGCCGAAGGAAGTTCAGGCGAAGATCCAGCGTGTGGCCGACTGGACCAAGGACGAAGTGATCTTCGATGCGGTCCTGCACCACGGCGACAGCGACCAACTGCGTGGGGTTTGCCAGCAAGTGGCCCAGCGCAGTGGCGCGATTGTCGGGGTCAACGGCCTGTCTTCGGGCGAAACCAACATTGCGTTGGAGCGCCTGGTGATCGAGCGCGCGTTGAGCGTCAACACCGCTGCGGCCGGCGGTAATGCGAGCTTGATGACTATCGGCTGATCAATGCCAACGTGGGGCGCCTGCAATGGGCGCCCCACTGCATTGCATCAGTCGAAACCAGCTCCTACATTGACCGCGTCATACCTTTACGTTGTGTTTTGCTGCTCTATCACCCAGATCAATCTTGCTATCGCGCCTCTATTCCCAGACTTAGACTCCGACCTATTCCCTCATAGGTAAGCCGCCATGTCCGAGACGCTCCTCAGTTCCCGCAATCTGGCTTTCGAGCTGTACGAAGTCCTCGATGCCGAGGGCCTGACCCAGCGCGAGCGGTTTGCCGAGCACAACCGCGAAACCTTCGATGCTGCCATTGGCACCGCCCGCAACATCGCCGAAAAGTACTTCGCACCGCACAACCGCAAGGGTGACGAGAACGAGCCGCGCTATGAAAACGGTCAGGCCATCCTGATTCCAGAAGTGAAACCTGCCGTTGATGCCTTTCTCGAAGCCGGCTTCCTCAACGCTGCCCGCAGCTTCGAAGCAGGCGGCATGCAACTGCCAACCCTGCTGTCCCAAGCGTGTTTTGCGCACTTTCAGTCAGCCAATGCGGCCTCGACCTCGTACCCGTTCCTGACCATGGGCGCGGCCAATCTGATCGAGAGTTTTGGCAGCGCGGAACAGAAACAACGCTTCCTGCAACCGATGATCGAAGGCCGCTTCTTCGGCACCATGGCCCTGACCGAGCCCCATGCCGGTTCGTCGCTGTCGGATATCCGCACCCGCGCCGAGCCCGCGCCAGATGGCACCTACCGCCTCAAGGGCAACAAGATCTTCATCTCCGGCGGCGATCATCCGCTGTCGGAAAACATCGTGCACATGGTGCTGGCCAAGCTGCCGGATGCGCCCGCCGGGGTGAAGGGCATTTCGCTGTTTATCGTGCCCAAGTTCCTGGTCAACGATGATGGCAGTCTGGGCAAGCGCAACGATGTGTTGCTGGCCGGGCTGTTCCACAAGATGGGTTGGCGCGGCACCACCTCCACCGCACTGAATTTCGGCGATAACGGCGAGTGTGTCGGCTATCTGGTGGGCAAGCCGCACCAGGGCCTGGCCTGCATGTTCCAGATGATGAACGAGGCACGGATTGGCGTCGGCATGGGTGCGGTGATGCTCGGCTACGCCGGTTACCTGTATTCCCTGGACTACGCCCGGGAGCGCCCGCAAGGCCGACTGCCGGACAGCAAGGACCCGAACACCGCCCCGGTGTCGATCATCCAGCACGCCGATATCAAGCGCATGCTGCTCACGCAAAAAGCCTATGTGGAAGGCGCCTTCGACCTGGGCCTGTATACCGCGCGGCTGTTCGATGACACCACCACCCTGGACAGTGAGGCCGGACGCAAGCAGGCCCATGAGTTACTGGACCTGCTGACCCCCATCGTCAAGTCCTGGCCCTCGGAGTTCTGCCTGAAGGCCAACGAGCTGGCGATCCAGATTCTCGGCGGCCACGGTTACACCCGTGAATACCCGGTGGAGCAGTACTACCGCGACAACCGCCTGAACCCGATCCACGAAGGCACCCACGGCATCCAGTCCCTGGACCTGCTGGGGCGCAAGCTCGCACAAAACGGCGGTGCGGGCTTGAAGCAGTTGATCCGCCTGATCGCCGAGACCGGAGCCCGGGCCCAGCAATATGAGTCACTCACAGCATTGCGCGAGCCGTTGGAGCAACTGGTGGCACGCCTGCAAAGCGTGACCCTCGGGTTGTTGGCGGATCTCGCCCAGGGCAAGGTCAACAGCAGCCTGGCGAACTCGGCGCTGTACCTGAAAGTGTTTGGGCATACGGTGATTGGCTGGCGCTGGCTGGAACAGGCGATCCGCGCCGAAGAAGGGCTGGCCAAAGGCAATGCGGCGGATGTGGCCTTCTATAAAGGCAAGCTGCAAGCCGCCCGGTACTTCCTGACCTGGGAAATACCGGGGTGCCATCATGAACTGGCGATCCTGCAGGCACGGGACGATACGTGCCTGGCCATGCAGGACGAATGGTTCTGATCAGGGCTGGCCGATGGCCTTGGAAATCACCTCGACCGTGGCGCTGACTTGCTCTTGGTAACGGTCGAGTTCCTGCTGGTGACGCTGCTGCATCTCGATCTGCTCGGCACATAGGTTCAGCGCCGCCAGCACCAGCAGTTTGTCGCCGATCAAGGTCGGGTACTTCTGCTTGGTGGTGGCCAAGGATGCCTTGAGCAGGGTCACAGCCTTGAGCAGGGTGTTGTCTTCCCCGTCCGGGGCCTTGATCGAGTAATCCTCACCGAGAATCGAAACGACCTTTATCCCTTCATTCATGCGCTGACAGGACCTGCGCTCACACGCTCAACCAACGCCTGGATACGGGCTGCGGTGGCGCCCTGCTTTTCTTCCTGCTCCATCAGGTTCAGCTGCAAGCTGTCGTTTTCGTCCTTGGCACGGGCCAGTTCCGCCTTGAGGGATTCATTGGTGCCCAGCAGTTCCTGATTCTGCTGTACCAGGTCACTGACCAGTTGTTCCAGTTGGCTGAGGGATGTTTCTAACATTTTGAATTCTCGGGCTTTTTCAAAGGGCGGTGACGATAAAGAAAATTCACCGTGGAAGCCAGGGATATCCTGGCGCGCAGCCTTGATTGCACGGGGCAGGCCACGCTTGCGAGCCTTAGTGACTGCATTTACGCCATCTGGTTCCTGAATCCATTCCGATCCACCGAGGGTGCGACAAAAGCGCGCAGCCCCTCAAGACTTTAGTCGTACGTCCGATAGGTCATGCATACCCCGCCTCAACGCCGCACGGATCGCGCCTCTCCCAGGACCATTGCATGTCTCTTCGTAATATGAATATCGCGCCGCGCGCGTTTCTCGGCTTCGCGTGCATTGGTGCGCTGATGTTGTTTCTCGGTATTTTTGCCCTGAACCAGATGAGCAAGATCCGTGGCGCCACCGAAGACATCACCCTGCGCAGTGTGCCAAGCATTCGCGCCCTCGATGACTTCACCCAACTGACCCTGCGCCTGCGCGTGCTGTCCTACCGCTTGCTGACCAACCGCGAACCGGAGGTGCAACAAAAGACCCTGGAAGCCTTCGAACTGCGCAACCAGCAGATCCGCGAAGCCCAGACTGTCTACGAAAAGCTGATCGACAGCCGTGAGGAGCGTTCAGCCTACGACGATTACGTGCGCCTGTTGGGCCAGTACCGCCAGATTGAAGAGCGGATGAAGAGCCTGTCGCGCAACAACCAGACCGAAGAGCTGCGTACCTTGCTCAACACCGAACTGTTGAGCAACTCCGAGGCGGTCAACACGGTCCTGACGCGCCTGCTGGACATCAACAATTCGATGGCCAACGACAGCAACCAGAAAGCCGCCGATCAATATGATTCAGCCTTTGACCTGGTGGTTGCCTTGTTGGTGCTGGCCACGGCGCTGACAGTGCTGTTCGCCTGGCTGCTGACACGCAGCATCACCCTGCCCATCGCCCAGGCCCTGGACGCCGCCGAGAACATTGCCGAAGGCAACCTGACCCGGCCGATCAAGGTCGATGGCGACGACGAAGCCGGCCGCCTGTTGCGGGCAATGAATAAAATGCAGGAAAAATTGCGCGACACCCTGCAGCGTATTTCCGGCTCGGCCACCCAGCTCGCCTCGGCAGCGGAAGAACTGAACGCCGTCACCGACGAAAGCGCTCGCGGCCTGACCCAGCAGAACAACGAGATCGAACAGGCGGCCACTGCAGTCAACGAAATGACCAGCGCCGTCGAAGAAGTCGCGCGCAATGCCGTCAGCACCTCCGAAGCCTCGAAAAACGCCACCACCTCTGCCGGCGACGGGCGTGATCTGGTGCAGGAAACCGTCAGCGCCATCGAGCGCATGAGTGGTGACGTGCAAGGCACAGCCACCTTGATTGGCGCCCTGGCCGAAGAGTCCCGGGACATCGGCAAGGTGCTGGACGTGATTCGCGGCCTGGCCGACCAGACCAACCTGCTGGCCCTGAACGCCGCCATTGAAGCAGCCCGCGCAGGGGAAGCCGGCCGCGGCTTTGCCGTGGTTGCCGATGAAGTGCGGGCCCTGGCCCATCGCACCCAGCAGTCCACCAGCGAAATCGAGCGGATGATCGGCAGCATCCAGGCCGGCACCGAACAGGCAGTGGACTCGATGCGCAACAGCACCGAGCGTGCCGAATCGACGCTGAATATCGCCAAAGGCGCAGGAATATCCCTGGATACCATCAACAGCGCGATCGTCGAAATCAACGAGCGCAACCTGGTGATCGCCAGCGCAGCGGAAGAACAGGCGCAAGTGGCGCGGGAAGTGGACCGCAACCTGGTGAACATTCGCGACTTGTCGGTGCAATCGGCGACGGGTGCCAGCCAGACCAGTGCGGCCAGCAACGAGTTGTCGCGCCTGGCGGTGGATTTGAATGGGATGGTGGGGCGTTTTCGGCTCTGATTGAAATAATGAAGAATGGAGGGCATCAACCTCCATTCTCAGCCCGAAGCATTTCAAACGAGTTTGTATTTATATAAACCCCTCCTTCCAACCAACTCATCGCACGCCGAACTATTCAATAGCCCGCCAAGTACTTTCCCCCCAAGAAAACCCACTATAAAAATAATATCAAAAACGCAAACATTCGAAACACACCCGCCATGGTAAATAAAAAGTCAGTCATGGAATACTTAATTCTCGCACTAGCGAAAATCAAACCATTTAATTCGGGACACACATTCAAACAAAGAGAGAGTAAAACATCATGACCATTTCGAGCGTGAACACCTTAGAAACAGCCTCATCCATTCAGGACTCCTCCACCACCCCAGCGGACACAGCCCGCGGCATCAGAGTAAGCCCCAACGATACAGGAGGAAACACCTACTCGATCTACGGCCCATCCAACCCAAGCGCCGGTTCTCATAAAATCTATGGTTTCCAAACCGGCAACGATCGCATAGACCTTTCTGACACTCTGAAACACATGGGGCTGGACTCTTTCACCATCCAGACCCTAGGTCCTGAGGCCATAAAAAAACCGGGCGACACGTTTTTGAACTGGGACTCGGAAGAAGGTAAAACCCATATTTTTGTGCTCGGCCGGCAGCCTCTTAGCATTACTGTAGAAGGGCAAGTAAAGAATGGAGACCTTGTCGGTTCCGGCTGGACGTGACCATCCTACTAAAGTTGTCCAAGCCAATAACAGACAGACCACTCAACTAGACATACAAGTTCATGCCTTTCAATTGGCGCATAAAAACCAACTCTGACCGTACAAACACATATTGATTTGATAAATAGCCGCAGGCCTGCGACGAGTACTGGAACTGCCCGCCATTTTATAGGCACAACCTGAAAGCTTTTGACAGCGCAGCAATTCAACAGGTTAGAATCGCTGGCACGCAGACTGCATGGTCAGTCTGCGCCTCGCCTTTCTTTCCGGAGTACTGCCTTTGAATGCAACAACCATCAACAGCCTGTTCTTGATCGGCGCGTTGCTGGTAAGTGCGAGCATTCTGGTGAGTTCTCTTTCGTCCCGCCTGGGGATTCCGATCCTGGTGATCATCCTGGCCGTGGGCATGCTCGCCGGCGTCGATGGCGGCGGGATTATTTTCGATAACTACCCGACCGCGTACCTGGTGGGCAACCTGGCATTGGCAGTGATCCTGCTCGATGGCGGCTTGCGTACGCGGGTCGCGAGTTTTCGCGTGGCACTGTGGCCAGCCCTGTCGCTGGCGACCGTGGGGGTGTTGATTACCACCGGCCTCACTGGCATGGCGGCGGCCTGGCTGTTCGACCTCAATATGATCCAAGGCCTGCTGATCGGCGCCATCGTCGGCTCCACCGACGCCGCCGCCGTGTTCTCGCTGCTGGGCGGCAAGGGCCTGAACGAACGGGTCAGCGCCAGCCTGGAAATCGAATCCGGCAGCAACGACCCCATGGCGGTGTTCCTCACCGTGACCCTGATCGACATGCTCGCCAGCGGCCAGACCGGCCTGCACTGGAGCCTGTTGACCCACCTGATCCGCGAATTCGGCATCGGCGGCATTATCGGCCTGGGCGGCGGCTGGCTGATGCTGCAATTGGTCAACCGCATCAACCTGGCCAACGGCCTGTATCCGATCCTGGTGATCGCCGGCGGCCTGTTCGTCTTTGCCCTGACCAACGCCTTGCACGGCAGCGGCTTCCTGGCCGTGTACCTGTGCGGCCTGGTGATCGGTAACCGCCCGGTACGCAGCCGCCACGGGATCCTGCATATGCTCGACGGCATGGCCTGGCTGGCGCAGATCGGCATGTTCCTGGTGCTGGGCCTGCTGGTCACGCCTCATGACCTGCTGCCGATCGCCCTGCCGGCCCTGGGCCTGGCGCTGTGGATGATCCTGTTTGCCCGGCCGCTGTCAGTGGCGGTTGGCCTGCTGCCGTTCAAGGCGTTCCATGGCCGCGAAAAAGTGTTTATCGCCTGGGTCGGCCTGCGCGGCGCGGTGCCGATCATTCTTGCGGTGTTCCCGCTGATGGCCGGCCTGCCCCACGCCCAACTGTATTTCAACCTGGCGTTCTTTATCGTGCTGGTGTCGTTGCTGGTCCAGGGCACCAGCCTGCCTTGGGTCGCCAAGTTGCTGAAAGTGACGGTACCGCCCGAGCCCGCGCCGATTTCCCGGGCAGCCCTGGAAGTGCACGTCACCAGCGAGTGGGAGCTGTTCGTCTATCGCCTGGGTGCCGAAAAATGGTGCATCGGCGCCGCCCTGCGCGAGCTGAAAATGCCCGAAGGCACGCGGATCGCTGCGTTATTTCGTGGCCAGCAACTGCTCCACCCGTCGGGTAGTACAGTGCTGGAAGTCGGTGATCTGCTCTGTGTCATCGGCCATGAACACAACCTCGCCGCCCTCGGCAAACTGTTCAGCCAGGCACCACAACGGGGCCTGGACCTGCGCTTCTTCGGTGATTTCGTGCTGGAAGGCGACGCCCAGTTGGGCGCGGTCTCGGCACTCTACGGGCTCAAGCTCGACGGTATCGACCCGGACATGCCGCTGGGCCAGTTCATCACCCACAAAGTCGGCGGTGCGCCGATTGTTGGCGACCAGGTGGAGTGGAACAACACCATTTGGACCGTCGCGGTGATGGAGGGGAACAAGATCGGCAAAGTCGGCGTCAGATTCCCCGAAGGAAGTCGCCCGGGCCCCGGACTCTTCCTCTAAACTGCGGGGCGACGGCGTGCCATTGGATGCCAGGACGCCCCCTACTCTTCATCTTGTTCGACCGGTCTCTATGACAATCCTGCGCACTTTTTTAGCCACTGCCCTGCTCGGCCTGAGCCTCTGCGTCAGCCCTGTGTATGCCGCCGACCCGCCGAGCACCGAGAGTGTCCAGCAGACCCTGGACAAACTGCCTGACCGAAAATTGCCTGACGCCGACATGAAGGCGCTGCAAAACGTACTGCAGCAGACCCTGACATTCCTCGGCAACAAGCAGGATTACGAGCAACGCCTGGCCGATCTCAAGCGCCAGCTGGAAGACGCCCCGCGCCAGACCACGGAAAACGCCCGCGAACTGACCCGGCTCAAGGCCAGCAAGGTCGTCCCGGTCGCGCAGCGCTATGCCAGCCTGCCAATCCCGCAACTTGAACAACTGCTGGTGCAGCGCAGCACCCAGCAAGGTGATCTGCAAAAGGAGCTGGCCGACGCCAACAGCTTGAGCATCGCCGCCCAGACCCGGCCCGAGCGCGCCCAGACCGAGATCAGCAACAGCCAGACGCGCATCCAGCAAATCAACGCCACCCTCAAGGCCGGCAAGGACAATGGCAAACCCCTCACTAGCGACCAGCGCAACCTGCTGAACGCCGAACTGGCGGCGCTCAATGCCTTGATCCCGTTGCGCCGCCAGGAGCTGGCAGGCAACAGCCAACTGCAGGACCTGGGCAACAGCCAGCATGACCTGGTGGTGGAAAAAACCGCGCGCATGGAACAGGAAATCCAGGACCTGCAGACGCTGATCAACCAGAAGCGCCTGGCCCAGTCCCAGGAGACCGTGACCCAGCAGTCCATCGAAGCGCAGAAGGCCGGCGGCAGCAGCCTGCTGGCGACGGAAAGTGCAGCCAACCTGAAACTCTCTGACTACCTGCTCAAGAGCACCGACCGGCTCAATGAGCTGACCCAGCAGAACCTGCAGACCAAGCAGTTGCTGGACAACGTGACCCAAAGTGACTCGGCCCTGGACGAGCAGATCAACGTGCTCAAGGGCAGCCTGTTGCTGTCGAAGATCCTCTACAAGCAGAAGCAGGCATTGCCGCGCCTGAAGGTCGACCGCGACCTGGCCGACGATATTGCCAACATTCGCCTGTACCAGTTCGAGGTCAACCAGCAGCGCGAACTGATCAGCTCGCCGAGCACTTACGTCGAAAACCTGCTGGCCAATCAGCCAGAGGATCAGGTCACCCCGCAATTGCGCCGCACCCTGATGGAACTGGCCGTGACCCGCAGCGACCTGCTGGAGCGCCTGAGCCGGGAACTGAGTGCGCTGCTCAATGAATCCATCACCCTGCAGTTGAACCAGAAGCAACTGCTGAGTACCGCGTCCAGCTTGCGCGCGACCCTCGACGAACAGATGTTCTGGATCCCCAGCAACAAACCGCTGGACATCGAATGGCTGGAAACCGTACCCAACCGCCTGGAAAAGCAGGTCGACACCCTGCCCTGGGCTTCCAGCCTCAGCGAGTTGTATGACGGCCTGACCCAACGCCCGCTGCTGTTTTTACCCCTGCTGCTGTTGATCGGCGCACTGTTGTGGCGGCGCAGCAACCTGTACGAGCGCCTGAAAAAGATCCACATGGATATCGGTCACTTCAAACGTGACAGCCAGTGGCACACTCCCATCGCAATTCTGGTCAACATCTTCCTGGCTCTGCCGGTGAGCCTCGGCCTGGCGCTGTGCGGCTACGCCCTGCAAATCGACGCCCGTGGGCAGAACGCCAACCTGGGCATGGCCCTGGTGCAGATCGCCCAGGCATGGCTGGTGTTCTACACCGCCTATCGGATCCTGGCGCCGGGCGGTGTGGCCGAGCTGCATTTCCGCTGGGAAAAACCCCAGGTCGAATTCCTCCAGGGCTGGATCCGTAAGCTGGGGCTGGTGGTCCTGGCGCTGGTGGCCGTGGTGTCGATCGCCGAACATCAACCTGCCGCCCTGGCGGACGATGTGCTGGGTATCGCCGTAGTCCTGACCTGTTATGGGCTGATGGCCTGGCTGCTCAGCCGCCTGTTGCTCAACAGCCCGACCCATGAGAAAGCCTCGCTGTTTCGCAAACTGGTGGGCGTACTGTTTACCGCGCTGCCTATCGCTCTGTTTATCGCCGTGTGCTTTGGCTACTACTACACCGCCCTCAAGCTCAGTGATCGCCTGATCAACACCCTGTACCTGTTGATGTTCTGGCTGGTGATCGAAGCCACCTTCGTCCGTGGCCTGAGCGTTGCCGCGCGGCGCCTGGCCTACTCCCGGGCCCTGGCCAAGCGCCAGGCTGCCAAGGAAGCCGGCGATGGCGAAGTGGTGGTCGAAGAGCCGACCCTGGACATCGAGCAGGTCAACGAACAGTCCATGCGCCTGATTCGCCTGGCCCTGCTCGGCGGCTTTATCGCCGCGCTGTACTGGGTCTGGTCGGACCTGATCTCGGTGTTCTCCTACCTGGACAACGTCACCCTCTACGAATACACCAGCGGCACCGGCGCCAATATCAGCATGGTGCCCATCAGCATCGGCGACATGCTCGGCGCACTGATCATCATCGGCATCACCTTCGCCCTGGCGCGCAACCTGCCGGGGCTTCTGGAAGTGCTGGTGCTGTCCAAACTCGACCTGGCCCAGGGCAGCGCCTACGCCACCACCACCTTGCTGTCGTATGTAATTGCCGGCGTGGGTTTCGTGTCCACCCTGTCGACCCTCGGGGTGAGTTGGGACAAGCTGCAATGGCTGGTGGCGGCACTGTCGGTGGGCCTGGGTTTCGGCATGCAGGAGATCTTCGCCAACTTCATCTCCGGCATCATGATCCTGTTCGAGCGCCCGGTACGGATTGGCGACACCATCACCATCGGCAACCTGTCGGGCACGGTGAGCAAGATCCGTATCCGCGCCACCACCATCACCGACTTCGACCGCAAGGACATCATTGTCCCGAACAAAACCTTCATCACCGGGCAACTGATCAACTGGTCGCTCACCGACACCATCACCCGAGTCACCCTCAAGCTGGGCGTGGACTACGGCTCCGACCTGGACCTGGTGAAGGAATTGCTGCTCAAGGCCGCCAGGGATAACCCACGGGTACTGAAAGATCCGGAACCCCACGTGTACTTCCTAAACTTCGGCGAAAGTACCCTGGACCACGAATTGCGCATGCACGTACGCGACCTGGGCGACCGGAACCCGGTGATCGATGAGGTCAACCGCTTCATCAACCGTGAGTTCAAGAAGCAGAGCATCAACATTTCGTTCCGCCAGATGGAGGTCTACCTGAAGAACCTGCACGGCCAGGAATACAAGCTGGTGGAAATCGAGCCCCTGAGCAAACCGGCGAATGACGGTTCGCCACAACCACCACCGCCCACCAAACTCGACTAACCGCGCTATCCCCAGCAGAATGCTCGGACATTCTGCTGGAGACGGCCAGTGAAAGCCCTCGACGAACTGACCTTCGACAACCGCTTCGCCCGCCTGGGCGATGGTTTCTCAACCCACGTCCTGCCCGAACCCATCGACGCCCCGCGCCTGGTGGTGGCGAGCAATGCGGCCATGGCCCTGCTTGATCTCGACCCGGCTATCGCCCAAACACCGGTATTCGCCGAACTGTTCAGCGGCCATAAGCTGTGGGCCGAAGCCGAACCGCGGGCGATGGTCTATTCAGGGCATCAGTTCGGCTCATACAACCCGCAACTGGGTGATGGCCGGGGCTTGCTGCTGGGCGAGGTGTATAACGCCGCTGGCGAACACTGGGACTTGCACCTCAAGGGCGCCGGGCAAACGCCCTACTCACGCATGGGCGATGGCCGTGCGGTGTTGCGCTCCTCGATCCGCGAGTTTCTCGCCTGCGAAGCCTTGCATGCCCTGGGCATTCCCAGCAGCCGCGCCCTGTGCGTGATCGGCTCCGACACCCCGGTGTGGCGCGAAAAACAGGAGCGCGCCGCGATGGTCCTGCGCCTGGCACCGAGCCATATCCGCTTTGGGCACTTCGAATACTTCTACTACACCCAGAAAACCGAGTTGCACCAGCAACTGGCCGAGCACGTCCTGAGCCTGCACTTCCCCGAGTGCCAGGAACAACCCGAGCCCTACCTGGCGATGTTCCGCGAGATCGTCGAGCGCAACGCCGAACTGATCGCCAAATGGCAGGCCTATGGCTTCTGCCATGGGGTGATGAATACCGACAACATGTCGATCCTGGGCATTACCTTCGACTTCGGGCCATTTGCCTTCCTGGATGACTTCGACGCCCATTTCATCTGCAACCACTCCGATCACGAAGGGCGTTACTCCTTCAGCAACCAGGTACCGATTGGCCAATGGAACCTCAGCGCCCTGGCCCAGGCGCTGACGCCGTATATCAGCGTTGACGCCCTGCGCGAAACCCTCGGCCTGTACCTGCCGCTCTACCAGGCCCACTACCTGGACCTGATGCGCCGCCGCCTGGGCTTGACCAGCGCCGAAGACGACGACCAGAAACTGGTGGAGCGATTGCTGCAATTGATGCAGGACAGCGGCGTGGACTACACCTTGTTCTTCCGCCGCCTGGGGGATGAGTCCGCCGCACTGGCCGTGGCGCAGTTGCGCGATGACTTTGTTGACCTCAATGGGTTCGATACCTGGGCAGACCTATACAAAGCCCGTGTCGAGCGCGATGGCAACAGCCCCCAGGCAGAACGCCGCGAGCGGATGCACGCAGTGAACCCGCTGTACATCCTGCGCAACTACCTTGCACAAAACGCCATCACCGCCGCCGAGTCAGGCGACTACCATGAAGTGCGAAGGTTGCATGAGGTGTTGAGCAAGCCATTTGAAGAACAGGCGGGAATGGAGCAATACGCGCAGCGGCCGCCCGATTGGGGCAAGCATTTGGAGATCAGTTGCTCCTCTTGAGGGCACTGTTGCTTGATAAGTCTTCGCAACGGCTCCAAATAACAATCATTGGCCACATCAACCACAGAGCCCACCATGTCCGATCCCCTGGTAATCCCCTGCCCTCATTGCAACGGCCTCAACCGCATCCCCCACGAACGCCTGGGTGATGCGCCCAAGTGCGGGCGCTGCAAGCAGCCGGTGCTGCTGAACAAACCGTTTGACCTGAAACAGGGCGACTACTCCAGCCAGATCAAGGGCGATTTGCCGCTGCTGGTGGATGTGTGGGCCGAGTGGTGCGGGCCGTGCAAGTCGTTTGCGCCGGTGTTTGAACAGGCGGCTGGGCAGTTGGCGGGCAAGTGCCGCCTGGCCAAGCTCGATAGCGAGGCCAACCAGCAACTGTCGGCGCAATTGGGGATTCGCTCGATACCCAGCCTGATCCTGTTCAAGAACGGCCGGGAAGTGGCGCGCCAGAGCGGGGCATTGGCGTTACCACAGTTGATGAGCTGGTTGCGCAGCCAGGGAGTATGACCCCCTCACTGTAGGAGCCGGCTTGCCGGCGAAGAACCCGAGAACAATACGGGGCACCAGATGCCCCGCGTTATTGTTGACGTTTTTCGCCGGCAAGCCGGCGCCTACATGGATCAGGTGTTTTCCAGCAGGTTATGCAGTTCCACGAACTGTCGGGTGAGTTTGTGTCGCGGGTCGAGGTGGATCAGCGGTTTGCTTTCCTGGTGGGACTCACGCATGCGCACCGAGCTGGCCAGGTACACCGGCAGCACCGGCAGGCCTTCGGCAATCAACTCATCGAGCATTTGCTGTGGCAGGCTCGCCCGGGCCTGGAACTGATTGACCACGATGCCTTCCACTTCCAGGCCTTCGTTGTGGTCGTCCTTGAGTTCTTCGATTTCCGCCAGCAGGCCGTACAGCGCCTGGCGCGAGAAGCTGTCGCAATCGAACGGGATTAATACGCGATCAGCTGCAATCAGCGCGGAAACCGCATAGAAGTTCAAGGCCGGCGGCGTATCCAGGTAAATTCGGTCGTAATCCTCGGCCAGCTCATCGAGCAGCTTTCGCAGCTTGTTGATCTTGTGCTTGGCCTCAAGCTTGGGCTGCAGGTCTGCCAGTTCTGCGGTGGCGGTGATGACGTGCAGGTTGTCGAAGGGGGTTTCGTAGATATCGACCTGGTTTTTCTTCGAAAACGGCCCGGAAGACAGGGTCTGCTTGAAGAAATCGGCAATGCCCATGGGGATATCGTCGCCCGTCAACCCCGTCAGGTACTGGGTCGAATTGGCCTGCGCATCGAGGTCCACCAACAGGGTTCGATAGCCTTCACTGGCGCTGACTGCCGCCAGATTACAGGCGATGCTGGATTTGCCAACACCACCTTTTTGATTGAACACCACGCGCCGCATGGAAAAACCTCCGTGTATCAATGAATGATCGAGTGTAGAGGGCAAAAGCGCCGGTTAGCTACCTTGTTCACTCCTGTACTACAACATCGACGGCTAGATCTCACCTCACAAACCTGTAGCGGCCCTACAAAGTAGGAGCCTTCTGATATTCGCCCCCACCGCCATAACGGACAATCAGTGATTCTTTTCAGAAAATTTGTAATATCCCGTGAACAATTCTTTACCAAAGTTTGCTAGAACCCCACCGCACCGGGATAATGCGCGCCACTCGGCCATCGCGCCATGCCCCGGTTTTATGGGCAATTTGCAGCACAAGGAAGCCCGCAGGGGCGGGATATTTTCTCAGTGATCAACTTCAACATCGCCCAATGGCGCGCCTGGGCCCCCGGGCTCGACAGCGTGGATGCCTGGCGCGACTGGTGCCAGGCCCCGACGTTGCTGGCCCAAAGCGATGCTGCTCCCGATGTGTCGTTTCTGCCCGCCATGCAACGCCGGCGCCTGAGCCGCCTGGCCCGGATGGCCTTCAGTGTCGGCTGGCCATTGGCCGAAGGCCTGCAGGACCTGCCACTGGTGTTTGTTTCACGCCATGGCGAAACCCCGCGCACCCTGGATATCCTCAGCGACCTGGCCAATGACCAGCCCCTGTCGCCCACCCAGTTCAGCCTGTCGGTACACAACGCGGTGATTGGCCTGTGGTCGATCCTGCGCAATGAAACCAGTGAAATGACCGCCCTGGCCGCAGCAGGCGATGGCCTGGAGCACGGTATGCTGGAAGCCGCAGCCCTGCTCAACGAAGGCGCACCGGCCGTGCTGCTGGTGATCACCGAAGAACAGCCACCCCAAGCCTATGCCAGTTGGATCAACGACGTGCCGTTCCCTTACGCCCTGGGCCTGTTGCTGACCCCAGGCGACGAATGGCAACTGGCGCTGCACACCGCGACTGTCCAACCGACCAACACCCAGTGGCCTCACGCCCTGAACCTGCTGCGCACCCTGCTCACCGAGCAAGGCGCCTGCCAACATGCCTGGAAGAACCGAGTATGGAACTGGCAACGCAAACACTGACCGACAAACCCCGGGACGCCTACTACTGGCGCCTGTTTGCCACGGCGGCCAGCTTCACGCTGTTTGGCCTGGGCGGCCTGTGCCTGCGCCTTCTGGTGTTTCCGCTGCTCAGTTGCCTGCCGGGGGACGCACAGCAGCACCAACGGCGGGCGCGCCTGACCATCGGGCGGTTGTTCTGGTTCTTTATCAACATGATGCAGCGCGCCGGCATCCTGACCTACAGCGTCGAAGGCGCTGAGAAACTCGGGCGCCCCGGGCAGATGATCATCGCCAACCACCCGTCGCTGATTGACGTCGTGGTGCTGATCGGCCTGGTGCGCCAGGCCAATTGCGTGGTCAAGCAAAGCCTCTGGCAGAACCCCTTCACCCGTGGCCCGGTGAGCGATGCCGGCTATATCAGCAATGACGGCAGCATCGACATGCTCGATGCCGCAGCGGGCGCCCTGCGGGGCGGCCAGACCCTGATTATCTTCCCCGAAGGCACCCGCACCGTGCCAGGCGCAGCGCCGGCCTTTCATCGCGGGGCCGCCGCCATCGCCCTGCGGGGTGCGACAATCATCACCCCCGTGGTGCTCAAGGTCAGCCCGACCACGCTGACCAAGGCCGAGCCCTGGTATCGCATCCCCCACCGCCGCTTTCACTTCAGTTTGCAGGTGGGTGCCGATATAGACCCACAGGTGTTTGCCTCACAAGGGTCCGCACCCCAGGCCTCACGCAAGCTCAACGATTACCTGCATCACTATTTCATTAAGGAGCTCGCCGAAGATGAGCAACCCCAACAGCCTTGAGCACGAAATTAAAACCCTGATCATCGAGGCCCTGGGCCTGGAAGACATCGATGCCTGCGACATCGGCAGCGAGCAAACCCTGTTCGGCGAAGGCCTGGGCCTGGATTCGGTAGACGCCCTGGAATTGGGCCTGGCGATCCAGAAAAAGTACGGCATCAAGATCGATGCCGACGCCAAGGACACCCGCAATCACTTCATCAACGTGGCCAGCCTCGCGGCGTTCGTCACGGCCAGACAGGCAGCTTGAGACTTAACCATGCAAACTCGTGACGATATCTTCAACACCCTGCGCGATGCCTTGGTGGAATTATTTGAACTGGACCCGGCACGGGTCACCCTCGACGCCAACCTGTACCAGGACCTGGAAATCGACAGCATCGACGCGGTGGACCTGATCGACCACATCAAGCGCCAGACCGGCAAGAAAATCGCCGCCGAAGAGTTCAAGGCTGTGCGTACGGTCAACGACGTGGTCGAGGCGGTCTACCGTCTGGTCCAACCGGCCGCATGAGCCGGCTGATCGGCCTTGGCCTGTTGCTGGTAGGGCTGCTGTATCCTTTTGCGGTGTATTACGGCACGGAGCATTTCGCCCCGTGGCAATTCGGCCTGCTGCTGGCCAGCCTGTGGCTGCTGCGCGCACTGACCGGTGCCCGGCGCCCCGGCAGCGGCTGGATGGCCTTTGTCGCGGTCGTGTTCTGCCTGCTGCTGGCCTGGTTCGACAACCCGCAGATGCTGCGCTGGTACCCCAGCCTGGTCAGCGTCTTCATGTTGGCGCTGTTTGGCCTGAGCCTGAAATACGGCCCGCCGATGGTCGAGCGCCTGGCACGCCTGAGCGACCCGCAATTGCCCGAGAAAGCCATTGCGTACACACGCAAGGTCACCGTGGTGTGGAGTGTATTTTTCTTGTGTAACGGCCTGCTCGCCGCCGCGCTCACCCTGTGGGCACCGCTGAGCTGGTGGATGTTGTACAACGGTCTGATCGCCTATGGCTTGATGGGCCTGTTGTTTGCCGTGGAATGGCTGGTACGACAAAGGGTTCGAGGCCGCGTATGAATTGGGTCAATCTTGAGCACCTGTTGCTTGAGCCTGTGCAACTGCGTTCGGTCACCACCGAGCCTTCGATGAGTCACGCACAGCTGTGTGAGCGGGCCCTGAGCCTGGCGGCCGGGCTGCAAACCCGTGGCATCCAGCGCCTGGCCGTCCATCTGACCGATGCCGGCCTGCTGGCTGTGGCCTTGCTAGGTGCCTGGCGTGCCGGGGTCAGCGTATTGCTGCCTGCCGACCTGCAACCCCAGACCCGCCAACGCTGGGCCAACGAGGTGGACGCCTGGCTGAGCGAAGCCGACGACCTTGAGGCGCTCTACCAAACGCCGCTCAGCGCCGCAGCCCTCGACCTGGAGGTGTGCCAATTGAGCCTGTGCACCTCCGGCTCCAGCGGCGCCCCCAAGCGCATCGACAAAACCCTGCGCCAACTGGCCAATGAGGTCCAGGCCCTGGAAACCCTGTGGGGCGCCGACCTCGGCCGGGCGTGCATCATCGGCAGCGTCGCCACCCAACACATCTACGGTTTGCTGTTTCGCGTGCTGTGGCCGTTGTGCGCCGGCCGTACCTTTGTGCGCCAGCAACTGCCGTTCCCGGAAGACTTGCAACGCGCCAGCCGCGAGCAGCCGCACTTTGCCTGGGTCGCCAGCCCGGCGCTGCTCAAGCGCATGGGCGACAACCTCGACTGGCCGGCACTGAGCCAGGTCAAGCGGGTGTTTTCCTCCGGTGGCGCACTGCCCGCAGACGCTGCCCAGAGCCTGCAGCAACGCCTGCAACAGTGGCCGACCGAGATCCTCGGCAGTTCGGAAACCGGCGGCATTGCCTGGCGCCAGGGCCAAACGCCGTGGCAGCCGTTTGCCGGAGTGCAACTGAGCCAGGACGCCGACGGTGCGTTGCGCATTGCCTCGCCGTACCTGCCGGCCGGGCATGTGGAGCAGACCGCCGACGCCGCCCTGATCCACGCCGACGGGCGCTTTGAGCTGCTGGGACGGCTGGACCGGATCGTCAAGCTGGAAGAAAAACGCATCTCCCTGCCGATGCTCGAACAAGCCCTGGCGGAGCACGCCTGGGTCGCCGAGGCACGCCTGGGCGTGGTCCAGGAAAACCGCGCCTCGCTGGGCGCCCTGGTGGTCCTCAGTGGCGACGGCCTGCACGCCTTGCGTAACCAGGGCCGGCGCACCGTCACCCAGACCCTGCGCCAACACCTGGGCCAACACTGCGAAGCCCTGGCCCTGCCCCGCCGCTGGCGCCTGTTGCGCCAGTTGCCGCTCAATACCCAAGGCAAGCTGCCCCAGGCGCAAGTCGAGGCACTGCTGTTGGCGCCTCGGCCCAAGGCCCCGGAAGTCCTGGCGCAAACCGAGAACGACGGCGAATGGACTCTGCAGCTGAGCATCCCGCCGGACCTGGCCTATTTCAGCGGACACTTCCCGCACACACCGGTGCTGCCGGGAGTGGTGCAGGTGGAATGGGCGTTCAATCTGGGCCAGCAACTGCTCGACCTACCGCCGACCTTTGCCGGCATGGAAGTACTCAAGTTCCAGCAACTGGTACGCCCCGGCGATGTGATCGAACTGCACCTGCGCTTTGATCGTGAGCGAGGCAAGTTGTACTTCGCTTATCGCAATGACAGTGCGGCATGTTCCAGCGGGCGAATTTTGCTGGAGAATTTTCATGCATAGGTTGGGTGAGCGCTGCGCGCTCAATCGCGGGCAAGCCCGCTCCCACATTGGTTTCATGCCAAACACAAATCCAGTGTGGGAGCTGGCTTGCCTGCGATGCAGTCGACTCGGTCCATCAGGCGTCCACCACCATGCATAACCCCTGCGCCCTGATCCCGGTCTACAACCACGAAGCCGCCGTGCCCGCCGTGGTCCGCAACTTGCTGGACCACGGCCTGCCCTGCCTGCTGGTAGACGATGGCAGCAGCCCGGCCTGCGCCGCGGTGCTGGCGCAACTGGCGAGCCTGGATAACGTATCGCTGCTGACCCTGCCCACCAACCAGGGCAAGGGCGCAGCGGTGATGGCGGGCTTTCGCGAAGCCGCGCGCCTGGGCTTCACCCACGCCCTGCAAGTGGACGCCGACGGCCAGCACGACCTGCGCGAAGTCGCACTGTTTCTCGACGCCTCGCGCGCGCACCCCGACGCATTGATCTGCGGCTACCCCGAATACGACGACAGCGTGCCCAAGGGCCGCCTCTACGCCCGTTACCTGACCCACGTCTGGGTGTGGATCAACAGCCTGTCGTTGCAGATCCGTGATTCGATGTGCGGGTTTCGTATCTACCCACTGCCACCGGTACTGACGCTGATGGACTCGGCGCGGATCGGCAAGCGCATGGATTTCGACTCCGACATCGTGGTGCGCCTGTCGTGGCGCAACCAGCCGATGCGCTGGCTGCCGACCAAGGTGCATTACCCGGCCGATGGCCTGTCGCACTTTCGGATGGTCCACGACAACGCGCTGATTTCCTCGATGCACACCCGGTTGTTCTTCGGCATGTTGGTGCGCGCGCCGATGATCCTCTGGCGACGGTGGCAGGCATGAGCGACACCCCCCGGCATTGGGCCGACCGCCAGGAGCGCGGCAGTTTCCGGCTGATGAAATTCACCGCGTTCGCCGCCAGGGTCCTCGGCCGCCGCGTGTTGAGCCCGCTGCTGTATGGCATCGTCCTGTACTTTTTCGTGTTTGGCCGTGCCGCCCGCCAGAGCATCTGGCAATACCAGCAGCGCCTGGCCGACTGGAGCGGGCGCGACGACCTGCGCCCCAGCCACACAAGGGTCTTTAGCCAGTTCATGGCCTTTGCCGACGCCTTGCTGGACAAGCTCGACGTATGGAACGGCAAGCTGCGCCTGGAACAGATCGAAATCATCGACCCGGCGCAGCTGCGCGGGCAACTGCGCGGCGAGCGCGGGCAGATGCTGGTAGGGGCGCACCTGGGCAACCTGGAAGTGTGCCGCGCCCTCGCGGAGCTTGGCGAGAAAGTCACCATGAACGTGCTGGTGCACACCAAGCATGCCGAACAGTTCAACCGCCTGCTGGGTGAAGCCGGGGCGAACAACTTGCGACTGATCCAGGTCAGCGAGCTGGACCCGGCAGTGATGCTGCTGCTCAGCCAGCGCCTGGACGACGGCGAATGGCTGGCGATTGCCGGTGACCGCGTACCATTGCACGGTGGACGCACGGTGCGCGTGGACTTCCTCGGCCATGACGCGGCATTCCCCCAGGGCCCGTGGCTGCTGGCAGGCCTGCTCAAATGCCCGGTCAACCTGCTGATGTGCCTCAAGCACCAGGGCCGCTATCGCCTGATCATCGAGCCCTTTGCGCAATTGATCGAATGGAAACGCAGCGACCGCCAGCACGTGATCGCCCACTGGACCGCCCGCTATGCCGAGCGCCTGGGCCAGTTCTGCCTGCAAGCGCCCCAACAATGGTTCAACTTTTACCCTTTCTGGAAGACCGATGACGACGCATCTGCTTGAGCCGGTAACCTTCGGCGAACTCCCTTTGCGCATCGAAGACGTGCTGGCCCTGGCCAACCGTCAGGCGCCTACCCGCCTGCAAGACGATGCCGGTTACCGCCAGCGCATCGCCAAGGGCGCGCAGTTCCTCGATTCGCTGCTGGACAAGGAAGGCGTGATCTACGGCGTGACCACCGGCTACGGCGACTCGTGTGTGGTGGCGGTACCGTTGCAGCATGTCGAGGCTTTGCCGCGTCATCTGTACACCTTCCACGGCTGCGGCCTGGGCAAGCTGCTCGACGCCCAGGCCACCCGTGCGGTGCTGGCGGCGCGCTTGCAGTCACTGTGCCATGGCGTGTCCGGGGTGCGGGTTGAACTGCTGGAGCGCCTGCATGCGTTCCTTGAACATGACATCTTGCCGTTGATCCCCGAAGAGGGCTCAGTGGGTGCCAGCGGCGATCTGACGCCGCTGTCGTATGTGGCTGCGACCTTGTCCGGCGAGCGCGAAGTGCTGTTTCGCGGCGAGCGCCGCCAGGCTGGCGATGTGCATCGCGAACTGGGCTGGACCCCGTTGGTGCTGCGGCCCAAGGAAGCTCTGGCACTGATGAACGGCACCGCAGTGATGACCGGCCTTGCCTGCCTGGCCTTCGCCCGCGCCGACTACCTGCTGCAACTGGCCACACGCATTACCGCGTTGAATGTGGTGGCGTTGCAAGGCAACCCGGAGCACTTTGACGAGCGCCTGTTCGCCGCCAAGCCGCACCCCGGCCAAATGCAGGTCGCGGCCTGGTTGCGCAAGGACCTGGCCATCGACGCCCCGACCGCGCCGCTGCACCGCCTGCAGGACCGCTACTCGCTGCGCTGCGCGCCCCACGTCCTTGGCGTGCTGGCCGACAGCTTGAGCTGGCTGCGTTCGTTTATCGAGATCGAACTCAACAGCGCCAACGACAACCCGATCATCGACGCCGAGGCCGAGCGCGTGCTGCACGGTGGGCATTTCTACGGCGGGCATATCGCCTTTGCCATGGACAGCCTGAAAAACCTGGTGGCCAACGTCGCCGACCTGCTCGACCGGCAACTGGCACTGCTGGTGGACGAGCGCTACAACCATGGTTTGCCGAGCAACCTGTCGGGCGCCCCGGCGGATCGCGCGATGATCAACCACGGCTTCAAGGCCGTGCAGATCGGCACCAGCGCCTGGACCGCCGAAGCGTTGAAAAACACCATGCCGGCCAGCGTGTTCTCGCGCTCCACCGAGTGCCACAACCAGGACAAAGTGAGCATGGGCACCATTGCCGCCCGCGATGCGATCCGCGTGCTGGAGCTGACCGAACAGGTCGCCGCCGCTACCTTGCTCGCCGCCAACCAGGGCGTGTGGCTGCGCGCCCAGGTCGCCGATGCACGTCCGTTGCCGCCGGCCCTGGCGGCCATGCATATCGAGCTGGCCAAAGACTTCCCGCCAGTCATTGAAGACCGCGCCCTGGAAGGCGAACTGCGCCTGTGCCTGCAACGTATCGCCGCGCAACACTGGAGGCTGCATGCGTAGCCCCGGCGTATTGCACAGTGACACACAGATTCTCGTGCCGTTCTTCGACATCGACACGATGAACGTGGTCTGGCATGGCCATTACGTGAAATACCTGGAAATCGCCCGTTGCGCGCTGCTGGACAAGCTCGGCCATAACTACACGGCCATGCTTGAGTCGGGCTACGCCTGGCCGGTGATCGACATGCAACTGCGCTACGTGCGTGGCGCCACCTTTGGCCAGACTCTCAACGTGCGCGCCAGCCTGGTGGAATGGGAGAGCCGCTTGAAGGTCAACTACCTGATCACCGACCTTGCCAGCGGCGAACGCCTGACCCGCGCCAGTACCGTGCAAGTGGCCGTCGAAATTGCCAGCCGCGAAATGCAGTTGGCCTCGCCCAAAGTATTCACTGACGCCGTCGAAAGGGCCCTGAAATGCTGACCCCTGTAGGAGCGGGCTTGCCCGCGATGGTCGCCAACGATAACGCGGGACGCCTGACACTGCGCGGCGCCCTCAGGTTTTTCGCGAGCAAGCTCGCTCCTACAGAGGGCCGTCGAAGGGGCTTTGAAATGCGGCCCCCTGTAGGAGCGGGCTTGCCCGCGATGGTCGCCAACGATAACGCGGGACACCTGACACTGCGCGGCGTCCTCAGGTTTTTCGCGAGCAAGCTCGCTCCTACAGAGGGCCGTCGAAGGGGCTTTGAAATGCGGCCCCCTGTAGGAGCGGGCTTGCCCGCGATGGTCGCCAACGATAACGCGGGACGCCTGACACTGCGCGGCGGCCTCAGGTTTTTCGCGAGCAAGCTCGCTCCTACAGGGGCTGGGTTGTTGCTGAGTTTTGGGGCCTATGCTTTTGACTTGCAGCAGCTCAGCGACCAACTGGCCAAGCCCTCGGTGATCCACGGCAACTTCATCCAGGAAAAACACCTGCGCGCCCTGCCCCAGCCGCTGACCAGCAAGGGCACCTTTGTATTGGCCCGGGACCACGGCCTGCTCTGGCTGCTGAAAACCCCGCTGCAACAGGACTATCGCATCAACGCCCAGGGCATTGCCCGCCGCGATGCCAACGGCTGGCAGCCACTGCCCAACAAAAGCGCCGGGGCCGAGCAGAACCGTTTGTTCCTCGCGGTGCTGCAAGGTGACAGCAGTGGCTTGCAGCGCGACTTCGAGTTGCAGCTGCAAGGCACGGCCACGGCCTGGAAGCTCATGCTGACCCCACGCTCGCTGCTGCTCAAGCAGGTGTTCACCCAGATCAATATCGACGGTGGCGAGTTGGTGCACACCATCCAATTGCTGGAAACCCAGGGCGACAGCACGGTGTTGCGCATGCAGGACAGCACCAGCACGCAACCTTTGAGCGACACGGAGCAACACGACTTTGCCCAGTGAGCGCTGGTTGCCGCGCCTGTTCCTGATCCTGCTGGTGGCCGTGCTGGCCCTGGCCGGCTGGCAGTGGCGCCATGGCGCGCCGCTGTCGGCCAACCTGATGGAACTGGTGCCAGGCAACTCGCCGGATGCGCTGGAGCTTATGGCCGAGCAACGCATGCAAGAGCCGCTGAACCGCGAGATGCTGGTGCTGGTCGGGCATACCGATCGCCAGCAAGCCCTGGGCATGGCCCAACAACTCGGCGAACAGTGGCAAGCCAGCGGCCTGTTTGAAAAGGTCACCTGGACCTTGCAGGCCGACTTGCCCGCCCTGCGCGAGCAACTGTTGCAAGGGCGCCTGGCGATGCTCTCGGCCAAGGACCGCGAACAGTTGATCGCCGAGCCCGAAGCGTTTATCCAGCAGCGTGTGCAATCACTGTTCGACCCCTTCACCGGCTTCAGCCTGGTGCCAAGCCAGGATGATTGGCTGGGCCTGACCGGACGCATCCAGAGCAGCCAGCCGCAACACGGCGCGGTGCAACTGGATATTGGTAGCGGCGCGTTGATCGCCGATGCCGACGGCAAAAGCTGGGTGCTGCTGCGTGCGCGCACCCAGGGCAATGCCTTTGATATGAAACTGCCGTTGCAAGTCGCCGACTTGCTGCAAACCAGCCGCGCACAGGCCGCCGAGCACGACGTACAACTGCTGGCCGCCAGCGGCCTGCTGTACGCGGCCAATGGCCAACAACAGGCAAGCCGGGAGATGACCTGGGTCGGCGGCGGTGCCACCGTCGGCATCCTGCTGTTGCTGTTACTGGCGTTCCGTCGTTGGCGCGTGTTGCTGGCGTTTGTCCCGGTGCTGGTGGGCATGCTGTTTGGTGCAGTGGCCTGCGTGGCGCTGTTTGGCCATATGCATGTGATGACCCTGGTGCTGGGGGCGAGCCTGATCGGCGTGGCGGTCGACTACCCGCTGCACTACCTGTCCAAGAGCTGGAACCTGCAACCCTGGCGCAGTTGGCCGGCCTTGCGCCTGACCCTGCCGGGCCTGAGCCTGAGCCTGGCCACCAGTTGCATCGGCTACCTGGCCCTGGCCTGGACGCCATTCCCGGCACTGACCCAAATCGCCGTATTCTCTGCCGCAGGTCTGGTCGGGGCCTATTTGTCGGCGGTGTGCCTGTTGCCGGCGCTGCTCAACGGCCTGGACCTGCGCCCGGCGCAGTGGCCGCTGCGGGTCGCCGAGTTCCTGCTGGGGGTGCGCGAATCGCTGCTCAAGCGCTTGCCGAGCCAGGCGTTGCTGGTGCTGGCCCTGCTGTTTTGTGCCGGTGGCCTGTGGCAGTTGAACAGCAAGAACGATATTCGCCAGTGGATCGGCGCGCCGCCGCAGTTACTGCAAGAAGCCCAGGCCATTGCACGCATTACCGGCTACCAGCCCACCAGCCAGTTCTTCCTGGTGCGTGCGGATAATCAACAGCAGTTGCTGGAACGCCAGGCGGCCCTGAGCCAACGCCTGGATCAACTGGTGCATATGGACAAGCTTCAGGGTTACCTGGCGCTCAATCAACTGGTCAGCACGCCTGACGAACAGCAACAACTGCGCAAGGCCCTGAAGCAATTGCCGGCGCTGTGGCAACCGCTGCTGGACCTCGGCATTCCGGCCAGCGCCCTGCAAGGGGAGCTGGCGCAGTTGCAGACGCTGCCCACCGCAGATATCAACGCGGCCCTGGCCGGCCCGTTGGCCGAGCCCTGGCGCCTGTTGTGGCTGGGCAATGTCGATGGCGGCGTGGCGGCAATGGTCAGCCTGCAAGGCTTGAACAACCCGGCGCTGTTGCGCATCCAGGCCCAGGACTTGCCTGGCGTGCAACTGGTGGATCGCCTCGGCGACCTGAACCAGGTCTTTGCCGCGACCCAGGTCAGCGCCGCCGAATTGAAATTATTGTCCTGTGTACTGATCGTCTTGCTGCTGCTCTTGCCCTTTGGCCTGGGCGGCGCGCTGCGGATCGTCGCGCTGCCGCTGCTGGCCGCCCTGTGCAGCCTGGCCAGCCTCGGTTGGCTGGGGCAGCCGCTGACCCTGTTCAGCCTGTTCGGCCTGCTGCTGGTGACGGCGATCAGCGTCNCGAACAGATCGGCGGGGCCGCGGTCAGCCTGCTGGGGACGTTGCTGGCAGCCGTCACCACCTGGCTGTCCTTTGGTTTGCTGGCGGTGTCCAGCACCCCGGCGGTGAGTAACTTCGGCCTGTCGGTGAGCCTGGGCCTGGCCTTCAGCTTTATGCTGGCGCCGTGGGCTGGCCGCCAGGAACATGCGCAATGATGCCCACTAATTTTATCGAGTTGAATGTGATGATCGCCAACGCGGCAAGGAGCCACAGTGCCCACAGTTGAAATGGAACATCGCCAGGTCGTGGTGATCGGTGCCGGCCCGTCCGGCGCCATTGCGGCCGCGTTGCTCAAGCGTAAAGGGCATGATGTGCTGATCATCGAGCGCCAGCACTTCCCGCGCTTTTCCATCGGCGAAAGCCTGCTGTCCCACTGCATCGACTTTATCGAAGAAGCCGGCATGCTCGACGCAGTCAACGCCGCCGGCTTCCAGCTGAAAACCGGCGCCGCGTTTGCCTGGGGCGAGCGCTACAGTGCCTTCGATTTCGGCGATACGTTCAGCGATGGCAAGCCCACTACCTTCCAGGTCCAGCGCGCCGATTTCGACAAGTTGCTGGCCGATCAGGCCGCGTTGCAAGGGGTAGAGATCCGTTACGGCCAGACCCTGGTCGGCGTGGATTTCGCCGCCGGCCACCGCTACCTGCACGTACGCCGCGAAAATGGCCGCGAATACCACATCAAGGCCGGCTTTGTCCTCGACGCCAGCGGTTACGGCCGCGTGCTGCCACGCTTGCTGGACCTCGAAGCACCGTCGAACTTCCCGTTGCGCCAGGCGGTGTTCACCCACGTCGAAGACCGTATCGAGCACCCAGGCTTCGACCGCAGCAAAATCCTCATCACCACCCACCCGACCCAGCGCGATATCTGGTTCTGGACCATCCCGTTCAGCAACGGGCGCTGCTCGGTAGGTGTGGTGGCGGCCAAGGCGCATTTCGACGGTCACGACGCCGACCTCGATGCCTGCCTGCGCGGCTTTATCGAGCAAACGCCAAGCCTGTCCCGCGTCCTGGCCAACGCGCTCTGGGATACTCCGGCGCGGACCATCGGCGGTTACTCGGCCAATGTCACGACGCTGCATGGTCCGGGCTTCGCGCTGCTGGGCAACGCCGCCGAATTCCTCGACCCGGTGTTCTCCTCTGGCGTGACCATCGCCATGCGCTCGGCCAGCATGGCCGCAGGCCTCTTGCACCGCCAGTTGACGGGTGAAAGCGTCGACTGGCAAACCGAGTTCGCCGAGCCACTCAAACGCGGGGTCGACACCTTCCGCTGCTACGTCGAAGGCTGGTACGCCGGCACGTTCCAGGATGTGATCTACCACCCAGGCAGCTCGCCGGAAATCCGTCGCATGATCAGCTCGATCCTTGCCGGTTATGCCTGGGACGAGCGCAACCCATTTGTCAGCGAACCCAAGCGCCGTTTGCGGATGCTCTCGGAAATTTGTGCAGGGGATAACGTATGAGCAGCTCGTCTGTGCAAAAAGAGTACTTGAGCAAAAACTACGTCGAAGAAACCAGGTTCGGCTTCTGGTTCCTGCGCAGCCACACCTGGCAGCATCACGTATTGCGCGTGGCGATCAACGACCTGCGCAACCTGTTCAGCGACCCGTTGCCTGAGGCGCCGGTGCTGCTGGATGCCGGTTGCGGCCAGGGCAAATCGTTCCGCTACTTGCAGCAGGTGTTCGCCCCCGAACGCTTGATCGGCCTTGACGCCGACCCCCACAGCCTCGATCTGAGCCGTGCCGAAGCCGCGCGCCAGGGCATTGATATCGAATTGATCGGCAGTGATTGCGCAACCCTTGAGGTGGCCGATGAAAGTGTCGACATCCTGTTCTGCCACCAGACCTTCCACCACCTGGTGGAGCAGCAACGGGCGCTGACCGAGTTCTACCGAGTGCTCAAGCCCGGCGGCTACCTGCTGTTTGCCGAGTCCACCGAAGCCTATATCGACACCTGGGTGATTCGCTGGCTGTTCCGCCACCCGATGCACGTGCAGAAAAGTGCCGCAGAGTACCTGGAGATGATCCGTGACCAGGGCTTCGAGTTTGGCCCGCAGAATGTGTCGTACCCCTACCTGTGGTGGAGCCGCTCGGCGGACTTCGGCCTGTTGGAGCGTTGGGGCCTGCGCCAGCCCAAGCCGTTTGGCGAGCGTGAAGAGACCCTGGTGAATGTGGTCGCACGCAAGCCACTCGCAGGCCCGGCAGCATGATCCGTGCGCTGTTGATCGGCTGCCTGTTGCTGCTGGCCGCCTGTGCCAGCCAGCCGCCGCTGCCTGTGCACACCCCAAGCCTGGCCCTGCCGCTGCAATTGCATGTAGAACGCGAACAGGATGGCCTGCGCCAGGACTGGTTGCTGGTGATCCAGCGCGAAGGCGATGCCTTGCGCTGGTCGCTGATGGATCCGCTGGGCATCCCCCAGGCCCGGCAAAAGCTGGTGGAGGGGACTTGGCAGGCGGATGGTTTGTTGCCACCCAATCCCCAGGCCCGCGAGTTGTTTGCCGCCTTACTGTTTGCTTTGACGCCCGCCGCCGAGCTGCCAGGCAACTACCCCCAAGCCCGTGAAGACGATGGCGTGCGGGTGCTCAAGCCACACTGGCAAGTGATCTACCAGGCGCCCTTGGCATTCAGCGTGAGCATGCCTGGCCAGCATCTGAACTATCGCGTCAGCGCGCTTGGGAACACCCCATGACGGCTTACCTCAATGCCCTCGGGATCATCTGTGCCCTGGGCCGCGGCCAGGACGAAGTGCGGCGCAACCTGTTTGCCGGCGATAGCAGCGGCATGCGCAGCGAGAGCGGCTGGGTGCCCGAGCGGGTATTGCCGGTGGGCAGCGTGCCCGGTGAGCTGGCACCGCTACCGCCGCACCTGGCACAACAGAACAGTCGCAACAACCAGCTGTTGCTGGAGGCCGCCTTGCAGATCGAAGGCCCGATCCAACAGGCGATCCAGACCTTTGGCGCCTCGCGCATCGGCATCGTGCTGGGCACCAGCACCTCGGGCATCGATGAGGCCAGTCGCGGTATCGCCGACTACCTGCGTGAAGGGCACTTCCCCGCAGATTATGACTATCGGCAACAAGAGCTCGGCGCCCCGGCCAATTTCCTCGCCGACTGGCTGCAACTGAGCGGCCCGGCCTATGTGATTTCCACCGCCTGCACGTCCAGCGCCCGCGCCCTGATGAGCGCGCGGCGCCTGCTGGACCTGGGCCTGTGCGATGCGGTGCTGTGTGGTGGGGTCGACAGCCTGTGCAAGTTGACCCTCAACGGTTTTACCTCCCTGGAAGCGGTATCCGCCCAGCGTTGCAACCCGTTTTCGGTGAACCGCAACGGCATCAACATCGGCGAGGCGGCGGTGCTGTTCCTGATGAGCAAAAGCCCGGCGCCGATCGCTTTGCTGGGCAGTGGCGCGAGCTGCGATGCCCACCATATTTCCGCCCCTGAGCCCAGCGGCAAGGGCGCATTGCAGGCGATGAGCAAAGCCCTGGCCAGCGCCAAATTGACACCCGCGCAGATCGGTTACCTGAACCTGCACGGCACCGCGACCCAGCATAACGATGCGATGGAAAGCCTTGCCGTGGCAGCGCTGTTTCCCGCTGGTGTGGCCTGTTCCTCGACCAAGCCGCTGACCGGCCATACCCTCGGCGCCGCGGGTGCGCTGGAAGCGGCGTTCTGCTGGTTGAGCCTGATGGAAGGTACCGTGCCGCCGCATGTCTGGGACGGTCAAGCCGACCCGGCGCTGCCTACCCTGCATTGGGCCAAGGTCGGCGACACCCTGCAAACACGCTGCCTGATGAGCAACTCGTTTGCCTTCGGCGGCAATAACGTCAGCCTGATTATCGGAGACGCCCCATGATCAATTGGCCGCTCGCCGAACTGCTGCCCCACGCCGGGGACATGATCCTGATCGACCAGGTGCTGGCGTTCGATGAAGAGCAGATCCGCACCCGCCTCACCGTCAAGCCCGGCGGGCTGTTCAACCGTGCCGACGGTAGCTTGCCGGCCTGGGTCGGCGTCGAGCTGATGGCGCAAAGCGTCGCCGCCTATGCCGGCTGTCGGGCACGGCAGAACGGCGAAGCCGTCGAGCTGGGGTTCCTGTTGGGCACCCGTAAGTTCGAATGCAACGTCGAGCACTTTCCCGCCGGCACCGAGTTGACCATCCACGGCCTGCGCTCACTGGAAGACGACAACGGCATGGGTGTGTTCGAATGCCACCTGACCGGCGACGGCATCCAGGCCAGCGCGCGCCTGAACGTATTTCGACCGCCCCAGGCGGCCAACTATTTAGCTGAATCGAAGGACACGCGTCATGACTGAATCCGTACTGGTCACCGGCTCCAGCCGGGGTATCGGCCGCGCTATCGCCCTGCGCCTGGCCCAGGCCGGCCATGACATCGTGCTGCATTGCCGCAGTGGCCGCGCCGAGGCGGATGCCGTACAGGTCCAAATCCAGGCCCTGGGACGCAAGGCGCGGGTGCTGCAATTTGATGTGGTAGACCGTGCCACCTGCAAGCAGACCCTCGAAGCCGACGTTGAAGCCCACGGCGCCTATTACGGTGTAGTGCTGAACGCCGGGCTGACCCGTGATGGCGCGTTTCCAGCCCTGTCGGAGGATGACTGGGACGTGGTGATGCGCACCAATCTCGACGGGTTCTACAACGTACTGCACCCGGTGATGATGCCGATGATCCGGCGCCGCGCGGCCGGGCGCATTGTGTGCATCACTTCAGTCTCGGGGCTGATCGGCAATCGTGGCCAGGTCAACTACAGCGCGTCCAAGGCCGGCTTGATCGGTGCGGCCAAGGCGCTGGCAATCGAGCTGGGCAAGCGCAAGATCACTGTCAACTGCGTGGCCCCCGGCCTGATCGACACGGCAATGCTTGATGAGAACGTGCCGGTGGAAGAACTGCTGAAGATGATCCCCGCGCAACGCATGGGTACGCCAGAAGAGGTCGCCAGTGCGGTGAACTTCCTGATGTCGGCCGAGGCCGGCTACATCACCCGCCAGGTCCTGGCCGTGAATGGGGGCCTGTGCTGATGAAACGTGTGGTAGTCACCGGCATGGCCGGCATGACCTCCCTGGGCTGCGACTGGGAAACCATCGTCGCCAACTTCCGCGCCCAGCGCAGCGGCATCCGGCGCATGGATGAGTGGGATCGCTTCAGCGAACTGAACACACGGCTGGCCGGGCCGATTGACGATTTTGTGGTGCCGGCCCACTGGACCCGCAAGCAACTGCGCAGCATGGGCCGGGTCTCGCGCCTGGCCGTGTGGGCCGCCGAGCAGGCGTTGCAGGACGCCGGCCTGCTGGGCGATGCGTCGATCAAGGACGGGCGCATGGGTGTGGCCTGCGGCTCATCCACCGGCAGCACCGATGAGATCAAGGCGTTTGGCAATATGCTGCTCAACTCGGTGGCCGAGGGCCTGAACGCCAACTCCTATGTGCGCATGATGCCGCACACCACAGCGGCCAATATCAGCATTTTCTTTGGCCTCACCGGACGCCTGATCCCCACGTCCAGCGCCTGCACCAGCGGTAGCCAGGGCATCGGCTATGCCTATGAGGCAATCAAATTCGGCCGCCTGCCGCTGATGCTCGCCGGCGGCGCTGAAGAGCTGTGCCCCACCGAAGCCATGGTGTTTGATGCGCTCTACGCCACCAGCCTGAAAAACGACGCCCCGCAGACCAGCCCACGCCCCTACGACAGCGGCCGCGACGGCCTGGTGATCGGCGAAGGCGGCGGCATGCTGGTGCTTGAGGAGCTGGAACATGCCTTGGCCCGTGGCGCGCATATCCATGCCGAGATCGTCGGCTTTGGCAGCAACGCCGACGGCCAGCACACCACCCGTCCCGAGCAGGTCACCATGCGCCGGGCCATGGAGCTGGCCCTCGAAGATGCCAACCTGACGCCGGATGCCATCGGTTACGTGAACGGCCACGGCACCGCCACCGAACAAGGCGACATTGCCGAAACCCTGGCCACCAGCAGCCTGTTCGGCAGCCGTATGCCCATCAGTTCGCAGAAGAGCTTCCTGGGCCACACCCTGGGTGCCTGCGGCGCGTTGGAGTCGTGGTTCAGCATCGAGATGATGAACCACGACCAGTACGTGCCGACCTTCAACCTCGATCAAGTCGACCCGCGCTGCGGCGAACTGGATTACCTGCGCGGCGAGTTCCGCCAGATGCACAACAACTACGTGATGAACAACAACTTTGCCTTTGGCGGCGTCAACACGTCGCTGATCTTTCGCCGCTGGCAGTAAGCCTTTTATTTGATTGGAGAGAACGGAATGTCTTCGTTGCTACGCGCCACCCTCATCGCCCTGACCCTGCTGACCGCTGCCGGCTGTACCAGCAAGCCGGTACTCAACACCCAGCACGCGCTCGCCGCCAACGAGCAGGTCAGCGAAGAGAAAATGAAACAGAGCATCCTCACCGCCCTGGACAAGCGCAACTGGACCGTCCAGCGCGCCGACCCACGCCTGATCCAGGCCCAGATCAACGTGCGCAACCGCTACTACGCCGAGATCGACATCCGCTACACCGGCACCCGCTACGCCATCACCTATCGTGACAGCCAGGAACTGGGCTACAAGGACGGCAAGATTCATCGCAACTACAACCGCTGGATCAGCATGCTCGACCGCGACATCATGGCCGGGCTGCGCGCAAGCGGCGCGGCGCAAGCGGGTACGGCGGAGCAGTTGTTCAAGGAGACGGGGACGTCGAAGCAGAACTGATCGATGCCTCCGACATAACACCAGAAACGACAAAGGGCGCCTTTCGGCGCCCTCTTCACAAGCAGGCTGGCTTGTCATCGCCTTTGTCCTGCCCGGCTCTGCGATGGCTGGATTTCCAGGATCCTCAGAGTCTCACAAGCCCCTTTCGGGAACTGGGGCAGTATGCCTGAAAAGCCGGACAGGACAATCCATGGCAAAACGCCTCCTGTCTTTGGGTTGATAGAGAAGTGTCATCCATGTCACTCAGTGAAAAAGAAACGATTTTGCGCAACTCCAAGGCAAATCACTAAACCGGTTCCATTACCTGATATGTGAGTGCCGCTACACCAACGCCTTGCGCGTCAGCAGCTCGACAAACGCCTTGGCCATGGGCGACTGCTGGTCTTTACGCTGCACCAGCCACACCGCCGTCACTGCCTCAGGGTCGAGCAAGGTGCGGTAGACCACGCCGTCGATGCGGATGCGCTGATATGAGGCCGGCAACACCGACACCCCCAACCCCGCTGCCACCAGGCCGATGATGGTCATGGCCTCTCCGGCCTCCTGGGCGAAGTGCGGGCTGAAACCGGCATCGCGTGCCAGGTTGATCAGTTGGGCGTACAGACCACTGCCGTAGGCCCGTGGGAAAAATACAAAAGGTTCTTCAGCCAACTGCGCCAGGTGCAAACCGCGCTCGCTGCCTTCTACCAGTGGGTGGCCGGCACTCAGCACCGCCACCAGAGGCTCGCGCATCAGCTCCACGACACTTAATGAGTCCGGCAGCGGCAGCGGGCGCATCAGGCCGACCTGGATCGACTCGTCCGCCAACGCGCCCGCCACCTCGGTACTGCTCATCTCTTGCAGGTTCAGGTGCACCGCCGGGAAGGCCTGGCGAAAAGCAAAAATCGCCTGTGGGATGCTGGAGTTGAACGGCGCCGAAGAGGTGAAGCCGATCTTCAGCTCACCCAACTCCCCCAACTGCGCCCGGCGGGCCACATCCGCGGCCTTGTCGACCTGGGCCAGTACCAGGCGGGCTTCTGTGAGGAACAAACGCCCGGCCTCACTCAGCTCAACCCGACGATTGGTACGTTCAAACAAGCGGGCGCCCACTTCCTGTTCCAGCGCCTGGATCTGCTGGCTCAACGGCGGCTGGGAGATGCCCAGGACCTGGGCCGCCCTGCCGAAATGCAACTCTTCAGCCACGGCGATGAAGTAGCGCAAGTGGCGCAATTCCATGAAAACCTCATTAGGTCGTAAAAGCTATCAAACAGGTCGAACAATATATTGGAAAGAATCATTAGCCAGCTATATTCTTTTTTCATTGCCAGTCCTGGCAGCCTTTGCCCCCGAGGTCCCGCGTGAAATCTGCTGTCGCTCCACTCGCCCAGGAACTGCCACCCACCGCCCTCGACGAGGTGGTGGCGCAGCTCAACGATGTGTACATCGAAAAAGATACGCCGATGTTCATGCGCACGGTGCTGGCACTGTTTTCCGGCGGCTTTGCCACCTTTGCCCTGCTGTATTGCGTGCAGCCGATGATGCCGGCGTTGTCCCACGAATTTTCCATCAATGCCGCGCAAAGCAGCCTGATCCTCTCCGTCTCCACGGCGATGCTCGCTTTTGGCCTGTTGATCACCGGGCCGATTTCCGACCGCCTGGGGCGCAAGCCAGTGATGGTCACCTCGCTGTTCTGCGCGGCGGTATGCACCATCGCCAGCGGCCTGATGCCGACCTGGGAAGGCATCCTGTGGCTGCGCGCGTTGCTGGGCCTGTCCCTTAGTGGCTTGGCGGCCGTGGCCATGACCTACCTCAGCGAAGAGATCCATCCGCAGCACATCGGCCTGGCCATGGGCCTGTATATCGGCGGCAATGCGATTGGCGGCATGAGCGGGCGCCTGATCACCGGCGTACTGATCGATTTCGTCAGTTGGCACACGGCAATGCTGATCATCGGCGCGCTGGCACTGATTGCGGCGACGGTGTTCTGGAAAATCCTCCCCGAGTCGCGCAACTTCCGCGCCAGCAGCCTCAAGCCGCGCAACCTGCTCAATGGCTTTGTCATGCACTTCAAGGATGCCGGCCTGCCGTGGCTGTTTCTCGAAGCCTTCGTACTGATGGGCGCCTTTGTCACGCTGTTCAACTACATCGGCTACCGCTTGCTGGCCGCCCCTTATGACATGAGCCAGGCGGTGGTCGGCCTGCTGTCAGTGGTGTACCTGTCAGGGATCTACAGCTCAGCGAAGATCGGCTCGCTGGCCGACCGCCTGGGCCGTCGCCGGGTGCTCTGGGCCACTATCGTGCTGATGCTCGCCGGCATCACCCTGACCCTGTTCAGCTCGCTGCCGCTGATCATCATCGGCATGCTGATCTTCACTTTCGGCTTCTTCGGCGCCCATTCGGTGGCCAGCAGCTGGATTGGCCGGCGTGCGCTGAAAGCCAGGGGGCAGGCCTCGTCGCTGTACCTGTTCAGCTACTACGCGGGGTCGAGTATTGCCGGTACGGCGGGTGGGGTTTTCTGGCACTACGCGGGGTGGAACGGGATTGGCGGGTTTATCGTTGCGCTGTTGACCGTTGCGCTGCTGGTGGCGTTGAAGCTGGCAAAGTTGCCGCCGCTGGGGAACGTAAAGACCTGATACGGTGTTGCTTCAAATGTGGGAGCGGGCTTGCTCGCGAAAGCGGTGTATCAGTCATGAATGTATCAGCTGACATTCCGCATTCGCGAGCAAGCCCGCTTGTATGTTTAAACTTGAAGGGGTGGGCGGTGACTAAAAGCCCGATTCCGACTCTAGCCAGTACGGACCGTGGGAGACTTCTCGTCCCGCCCTTTCTACCCCAAGCGCCGATAAGGAATTCATCGGGAAAACCGACGATAGAGGCAAGCCAGCGCTGGGGTAGACCCCGACAAGCCCTTAAACACTAGCTCCGAGGATTTGTTATGACAATCCTTACTTCACCAACGGTTCTGGGTATCGATGTGGCCAAGGCCGACGTCGTCGCCTACCGCGAAGACCTCAAAGCCATTCAAACCATTACCAACGACCGCGATGCTCTTGGCCGCTGGCTCAAAACGCTACCTGCCAACAGCTCAATTGCCCTGGAAGCCACCAGCACTTACCACTTGGACACAGCTGAACTCGCCCATGAAATGGGACATCGGGTTTACGTTGTAGACGCTTATCGGTTGAGCCATTACCGCGAAAGCATTGGCCAACGGGCGAAAACAGACCCTTGCGATGCGCGTTTGCTGGCGCGCTACCTGAGCAGCGAGCAGGAACGGCTGCGGCTCTGGAGCCCACCTCCGCAGGCTTATAAGCTATTGAAAAGCTTACTGCACCGACGTGCAGAGCTTATCAACTTGCGCGTGAGCCTAACGCTGAGTTGGTCGGGCGAACCGCTTTTGAAGGACGAATTGGCCCAGCAGTTAAAGTCCTTCAAACAAGCTGAGCTGGTCATTCAGAAGTTGCTGCACAAAGTCAGCAAAGAGGCAGGCATCACCGAAAACATCAAGCGCTGCAAAGCCATTGAAGGGGTTGGTGATCTTACGGCTACGGGTCTAGCGACAGCCTTCATGCGTGGCCATTTCGCCAGTGGCGATGCATTCATCGCTTTCTTGGGGATGGATCTGAGACCAAAAGACTCCGGAAAGAAGGCCGGTCCTCGGCACCTGAGTAAAAAGGGCGATTCGGAGTTACGGCGCCTTGCTCACAACGCAGCAATGGCCG
Source organism: Pseudomonas sp. 25 R 14 (assembly GCF_900004755.1). Classification (NCBI taxonomy): domain Bacteria; kingdom Pseudomonadati; phylum Pseudomonadota; class Gammaproteobacteria; order Pseudomonadales; family Pseudomonadaceae; genus Pseudomonas; species Pseudomonas sp. 25 R 14. The sequence continues at coordinate 223,795 of NZ_CVTS01000033.1, forward strand.
CTAGCCGATCGCCGACCTGGAAACCCTATTACGAGTCCTACCTGGCCCGAGGATTGGCAAAGACCCAAGCCCTGGTGATCCTCGCCCGCAAGCTCTGCCGGGTGGCATTCGCGCTGATGAAAAACCAGAGCGAATATCAGCCGAATTTAAGGTTGCAGGGTTTCCCTGCAACATAGAATCTCCCACA
>NZ_CVTS01000011.1:0-35519 GCF_900004755.1 Pseudomonas sp. 25 R 14
CAGCAGCGGGCCGTCGGCAACCACGCCCCACTGCGGCAAGGGTTGCAGGCGTTGCGCGGCGTAGGCCTTGCGCAGGCTGCGGTACAGTTCGGCACCTGGCCTGGCCTGATCGAAGGCTGCCGGCATGTCCGCAAGCCCTGTATTAGCCAGGGCCAGCACAGCGAGGGCCGGGTCCTCGCTCGGTGGCTGGGAGTGCCACAGCGGTTCGTAATGGGACTGTTGCAGACGGCCATAATGCAAGTCATGCAGGGCTTGCAGATAGTGCTGGGTGGTTTCGAAGTCGGTACACAACACATTGGCGCTGGCTACCGCGTCAGGCAGTCGATAGTGCGCCGGGTCCAGGCCGTCGTCGGCCAGCAATAGCAACTGGCCCTGCAATGCCTCTCGGCGCCCGTCCTCTGACCAGAGGCCGACATTGCCTTGTTGCTGGTAAAAAGCCTGCAGCCGCAGTTCGGCAGTGGTATCCAATTGGGTAGCCAAACCGGGGCAAACACTCGACAACTGCGCAAGTGCCAGCTGTACTGGGTTTGACGGCTCGACCGGCACTTCATCGGCTGTTGCGACCAATGGTGCTACGAGCAAGCAAAGGCTCAAGTAACATGCGTGTTTTTTGAACAATGGCTTAGCTCCAATCCACGGCGGAGATGCTAGATAAATGCAGAATTTTTACTGCCGACTCGGCCTGATCGCCGCCACCCTGGCCGCGTTCTGCACGGGTGCCTTCGCAGAGAATGCCAAACCTCATACCTTGTATAGCAGCCTGGCGCGTTCGGCTCCAGAACTCAATCCCACAGTCCTCCAAAGCGCCCTCAATGCGATGCAATGCGCCGTCAATAACGGCCAGGAGCGTTCGCAACGCCTGGCAGTGATCGACTACTCACAACCTTCGACCGCCCGGCGCCTGTGGATTTTCGATCTGCGCAAAAAAAAGCTGGTGCTGCGCGACCTGGTGGCCCACGGGCAAAAATCCGGGGAAAACTTCGCCACCCAATTCTCCAACAACGAAGGTAGCCACCAATCCAGCCTTGGTCTGTTCCGCACTCAGGAAAGCTATCAAGGCACCCACGGCTACTCGCTGCGCATGGACGGCCTGGAACCGGGCTTCAATGACCTGGCCCGCGACCGCGCCATCGTGATCCATGCCGCCGACTACGTAAGCCCCCAGTGGAGCAAGCGTGAAGGCCGGATCGGCCGCAGCCAGGGCTGCCCCGCCGTGCGCCCGCAAGTGGCGCGCCAGGTGGTGGACAAGCTCAAGGATGGGCAGTTCATGTTTTCCTGGTACCCCGACCAACGCTGGCTGAAGTCCTCGGCCTACCTCAATTGCAAGCCGCGCCAGATCGCCAGCGCCGGTTGAGGTAGTATCTGGCAGGCCGAGCCTGACCAGAGAGAGGACCTGAAATGCTTTTGCACCAGTCAACGTGGATCGAGATTGGCCAATTTCTCGACCGCAGCCGCACCGTGGTGATCCCCATCGGTTCCAACGAGCAACATGGCCCCACCGGCCTGTTGGGTACCGATTGGATGTGCCCGGAAATCATTGCCCATCACGCACAAAAAGACGCTGATATCCTGGTCGGCCCGACGTTCAATATCGGCATGGCCCAACATCACCTCGGGTTCCCCGGCACCATTTCCCTGCGCCCGTCGACGTTTATCGCCGCGATTGGCGACTGGACCCGCTCCCTGGCGGCCCATGGCTTTGAGAAAATCCTCTTTCTCAATGGCCATGGCGGCAACATCGCCACCATTGAAGCAGCCTTTTCCGAGTTGTACGCCGAGGCCAGCTTTGCCCGCCGCCCCGCCGGCTTCGCCTTGAAGCTGTGCAACTGGTGGGACCTGGAAGGTGTTGGCGAATTGGCGCGCGCGCAGTTCCCGACGGGGCACGGCACCCATGCCACGCCTTCCGAGATCGCGATTACCCAGTGGGCTTACCCGGATGCGATCAAGACGGCAGACTACTCGCCCCGGATCGCACCCGCCGGCCCGATCCGCGAAGCCCAGGACTTCCGGGCCCGCCACCCGGATGGGCGCATGGGCTCCGACCCGGCGCTGGCCACACCTGAGAAAGGCGGTGAACTGGTGGCCCTGGCCGCCAAAGGGCTGGTGTCGGCGGTGGATGCATTCAGCCGTGAAGCCATGCCAGGCTGATAGTTGCGGCACAGGCACACCATAAAATCTATAAGAAGGACCTATCCATGAAACCCCATCAGAAGACTTTTGATCGCATCCGCAACGCCGTCCTGCCGGAGTTTCGCGAGCGCGTCGCCGACTATTTGGTCGAGTACGAAAATATCCTGCAGGACCCAACTACCGATACCGCCCAGGCCTGCGTCGCCGCCCAACAGTTGCGCGGTTATCTGCGCGGCTTGAACACGACCCGGGTGCTCGGTATGGAAGACTGGGAAGACCTCGACCGCCGGGTCGCGCAGCAATGGCCGCTGGGTGCTACAACGCCGGACGTACCTGGTTGACCCAGGCCTGTACCGATGGCCGCTGCCACTGGCGCTGGGCATACGCCACCAACGGCGCGGGCACCGGATCACCGTTGAGGATCAAGCGGTTGAGCATCAAGGCCAGGTCCACATCGACAATCGACCATTGGCCAAAAAGATAGTCATCACCTGCAGCCAGCCAATGCTGCGCCGCTGCAATCAGTTTGTCGGCAGCGGCTTGGGCCGAGGTTGATAACGGGCCGTATTTGACCCCGTAAAACACCACCAGCGTGGAGCGTTCCTGGCGGATCGGCAGCAGGTCGCTACGCAACCACGCCTGAATCTGCCGCGCCCGTGCGCGTTGACGTGGCTCCCGGGGGTACACCGGCACCTGCGGGAACACATCCTCCAGGTACTCGGTAATCGCCGAAGACTCGGACAAGGCAAACCCATCCTGCGCAAGCGTCGGTACCCGCTGGGTCACGGACAGCCCGGCAAAGGCCGGCGCCTGCTGTTCCAGCGCGTCCAGGTCCAGGGTGTGTACCTCGAACGGCAAGCCTTTTTCACGCAGGGTCACAAAGACCGACAGCGCATACGGGCTGGTGAACGGTGCATCCACATACAAGCGCATCGGCAGGTTACTCACGGCGGCATCTCCTTGGGTGAGCAGCCACGCTACGAGATGGACGGCGATAAATACAATGCCGAGTTTCTATGGGGGCATTCCTGGGAGGAATAGCAGTTAAAAGTGCAGGAGCGGCCAATGAATACGGGGCCTTCCGGCAATGGCAATTTAATGGCAAAGCCACCAACCTTGACTATCCTTCGCCGAGGCGACCGCCAGTCAAGGAGAACCCCATGCGCACCTTGCAACCTGCTTACCTACTGGCTACCGCCACCCTGCTGACACTCGGCGGCTGCGCAATCAGCAACCAGGGGGCTATCGACTATCGATACCACCGTCCCGGCACCAACGACGGCACCTTGACGTCCAAGAACATCTACGCCAAGGAGGCGACGCACATCTTCAAGGCCGGCGACCCTATCGCCATCTCGCTCAAGACCGTATTCATCAAGGATCTGACAGAGTTTGCAACGCCATTGCGTCTTTTTCGTGGTGACCCGGCCACCGGGGATGTGGCGCTTGTCGCAAGCACCTGTGAAAGCCCCTGCGACCGCAAACAGGGGGCGGAAGGCATTCGCAGCTCGAAGGTCATCTTCTACTCCAATGATGTGCGGGAAAATCAATTCCTGAACCTCGCCAACCTCAGCAACGTCTACGGCCCGATGACCTACAACGGCAACCCGTTCAAGCTGGATATCTACATCATCGAACTGGATGAGAGCGGCGCCCAAGTACGGCAAATGCTCGGCAGCCTGGCCAGCCTGGGCAAAACCTTTTATCCGCCGGCGCACCCGGCGGCGGGTGTGCTGTCTGCCCTGGCCGACACGTTTATCAAGGATGACCAGGACGACAATGCGTTCACTTATTCCTTTGATCTGGTCGGCATGAAAAAACGCGTGAATTCAAAAAACCCGAAAACCGGCTACCTGGAAAGCGGCGACTACGTGCTGATCCGTACCGAGGATCGCAACACCTCGCCACCGTGGAAGGACTTGACCTTCAATACCTCAACCGGACGTCTGGAAATCGCTGAGTGCGTAGCCGGTAAGATCGACACTGGCGCCTGTGACTATCGCGGCAACTCCTATGTGGTGCTGGAGGTGCGCAAGGCTGAAGACGCGATGGTCAATGACTCCCAGCAACTGGTGTTTTCCGCGCTCAAGAGCCAACTGGATGGCGAAGCCGGCAGCCGGCAGATCACCCCCGAGAGGATCGACATCATCAAGGCCAGCCTGGAAAGCGCCGAAAACCGCAACGACAGCAAAAACTACCTGGCAGATATCCAGGAAAGTGATGCAGACACCCCACGGCGAAGAGCGGCAGCGCTGAACTTTGTCTCCACCTGGTTTGATCCCGCGATCACCGTGACCGCACAAGACAAAGTCACGGTGATCCAACAGGCCAACGAGCTGTTCGGCAGTTGCTTGAGACTGACCTCAGCCCAAGTCATCAAATATCAGGATGAAATAGCGAAACGCAAACTGAGTAACAAAGCCGAGTTCCTGGATGCCCTTGAACTCTGTCGACAACCCAAGGTGGAACCTAGCCCGAGAACCCCCCGCCCATGAGAAACGCCTGCTCTTCATCGCTCGTCACCCGGCCCAACGCCGCATTGCGATGGGGAAAACGGCCGAAGCGCTCGATGATCTCGGCATGTTCCCTGGCCCAGTGATACGTGTTGGCATCCAGTTGCTGGTTCAACGCCAGGGAGCGTTGCTGGTCCTCGGGGCTTTCGGAATGCTCGAAAGGCAAATAGCAAAACGCCCGTAATGCCGGGTCGATCCGTTGGTCCATCCCCGCGTCGACCATACGCCCGGCGTAAGCCCTGGCCAGGGGGTCGGTGGCAAACATATGGGCGGTGCCCCGGAAGGCATTGCGCGGGTACTGATCAAGCAGAATCAATAGCGCCAGCGCGCCTTCGGGCTCGTTCATCCAGTGCTCCAGCTCGCCCCTGGCCGCCTGGAAGTGCGCCTCGTGGAAGCGCGCGCCAAACTCGGCATCAAACTGTTCATCTTTCTTGAACCAGCGCGATGGGCCCGCCGTCGTCCAGAATTGCACGACAGCCTTGATATCAATCGCAACGCTCATAAATGACTCCTGGGTCGTCAAGGTCTGCGCCCTACCCTAGCATCTGCCTGGCCTGATTCCGACTCGGAAATCCACGACTGCCAGTCAATGTTATAAGATAACCACCACTCCCCTTTCCCTCCGGCGACCTTGCACCATGACTGACGCTGTTCCCGCTGCCCGTTCACGCCAACGCCTGTTGTCCATCGACGCCTTACGCGGCCTGGTGATCCTGTTCATGTTGCTCGATCACGTGCGCGAGACATTCCTGCTGCACCGGCAAGTCAGCGATCCGATGAACATCGACACGACGGAGCCGGCGCTGTTTATCAGCCGCACCCTGGCCCACTTGTGTGCGCCGGTGTTTGTGTTGCTGACCGGCCTGTCGGCATATTTGTACGGCGAAAAATACCAGGGCCGTGGTGACGTTTCGGCGTTTCTGTTCAAGCGCGGGCTGTTTCTGGTAGTGCTGGAATTTACCCTGGTGAACTTCGCCTGGACCTTGCAACTGCCGCCCAGCGTCATCTATATGCAGGTGATCTGGGCCATCGGCGTGAGCATGATCGCCCTCGCCGTGCTGGTGTGGTTGCCCCGCCCACTGCTGATCGGCCTGGCGCTGGTGATCATTGGCGGGCATAACCTGCTCGATGGCGTGCATTTCGCAGCGGGTTCGGCGTTGCACATTCCCTGGACGATCCTGCACGAACGCAGTTGGATCGAGGTGGGCGACAGCCTGCGTCTGCGCACGACCTACCCGGTATTGCCGTGGATCGGGGTGATTGCCCTGGGTTACGGCATTGGCCCGTGGTTTGCCGGGGCGATGCCGGCAGCGCGGCGTCAGCGCTACCTGTGGCTGGCAGGTATCAGCGCACTGCTTGGCTTTGTAGTGCTGCGCGCGATCAATGGTTACGGCGAGGCGCCATGGCAGGTGTATGACAGCCCTGTGCAGACGCTGATGAGTTTCTTCAACATCACCAAATACCCACCTTCGCTGCTGTTCCTCGCGCTGACATTGGGTGTGGGGCTATTGCTGTTGCTGGCCTTCGAACGCGCCGGGCAGCGACGCTGGATCGGTACCCTGGCGGTGTTCGGCGCAGTGCCGATGTTCTTCTACTTGCTGCACTTGTATGTGCTGAAAGTGTTGTACGTGATGGGCGTGGCGCTGTTTGGCCTGAACCAGGGGACGTACTTTGGGTTCGACAACGTCGGGGCGGTGTGGCTGGTGGCGCTGCTGTTGCCGCTGGCGCTGTACCTGCCAGTGCGCTGGTTTGCCGGGCTGAAGGCCCGGCGACGGGATATTGCCTGGCTCAAATACCTCTAACCCCAAACATCCAACTGTAGGAGCGAGCTTGCTCGCGATGGCGGCGTGCCAGCCACCAGATGTAGTGGCTGAACCACCGCTTTCGCGAGCAAGCCCGCTCCCACACTGACCGGTCCCACACCAAGCTCGGTGTTTGCCGTTAAGCCAGCTCAGTACGCAGTTGGCGAGCCGCCGCAACCATATGGATCAACGCCGCCTCGGTCTCAGGCCAGCCGCGGGTCTTCAGGCCGCAGTCGGGGTTGACCCACAGCCGTTCGGCAGGAATGCGCCGGGCAGCCTTGCGCAACAGGTTGGCCATTTCCGAGACCTCCGGTACCCGTGGCGAGTGGATGTCGTAGACGCCCGGGCCGATGTCATTCGGGTAAGCGAAGGCTTCGAACGCGTCCAACAACTCCATATCCGAACGTGAGGTCTCGATGGTAATCACATCGGCATCCATCGCCGCGATGGACTCGATCACATCGTTGAATTCGCTGTAGCACATATGGGTGTGGATCTGGGTTTCGTCACGCACACCCGAAGCGCACAGGCGAAATACTTCGGTGGCCCAGTCCAGGTAGTGTTGCCACTGGTCCCGGCGCAGGGGCAAACCTTCACGAAACGCCGCTTCATCGATCTGTACGATCTTGATGCCAGCCGCTTCCAGGTCCACCACTTCGTCGCGAATCGCCAGCGCCAGTTGCCGGGCCTGCACTTCGCGGCTCACATCTTCACGGGGGAATGACCACATCAGCATGGTCACCGGGCCGGTCAGCATGCCTTTCATCACCTTGTTGGTCAGGCCTTGTGCGTAGCGGATCCACTCCACGGTCATGGCTTTCGGGCGGCTCAGGTCGCCGAAGATCACCGCCGGTTTCACACAGCGCGAACCGTAGCTCTGCACCCAACCAAAGCGGGTGAACACATAGCCGTCCAGTTGTTCGGCAAAATACTCAACCATGTCGTTACGTTCAGCTTCGCCGTGCACCAGCACGTCCAGGCCGAGGTTTTCCTGCACTTCAACGGCGTGTTTGATCTCACTGTGCATTGCCTCGACATATTCGGCTTCGCTCAACTTGCCAGCCTTGAACGACTGGCGTGCCAGGCGGATCGACGCGGTCTGCGGGAACGAGCCAATGGTGGTGGTCGGGAACAGCGGCAGGTCGAGGCCGGCGCGCTGCTTGGCGATACGCTGGGCAAACAGCGACTGGCGCTGGCTGTCCTGGGTGGTGATGGCGGCAACGCGCGCTTGTACAGCCGGTTTGTGGATACGCGGCGAGGCAGCACGGGCGGCCTGCACGGCACGGCTTTGGGCCAAGGCCGCCAGCACCTTCGCGGCTTCTGGCTGGTTGATGGCCTGGGTCAGCACGGCCACTTCTTCGCACTTCTGCACGGCGAAGGCCAGCCAGCTTTTCAGCTCGGCATCCAGCTTGTCTTCACGCCCCAGGTCCACCGGGCTATGCAGCAACGAGCATGAAGGCGCGACCCACAAGCGATCACCCAGGCGTTCATGGGCATGCTGCAAGGTGGCCAAGGCATTTTCCAGGTCGCAACGCCACACGTTACGCCCGTTGACCACACCCAGGGACAGCACTTTATAGGCCGGCAGACGATCGAGAATCGTCGGGTACTGTTCAGGTGCACGCACCAGGTCAATGTGCAGGCCATCGACCGGCAAGTTGGCCGCCAGGCCGAGGTTCTCTTCCAGGCCGCCAAAGTAAGTGGCGACCAGTTTTTTCAACGGATCACGCTGGATCAGGTTGTAGGCGCGCTCAAACGCATTTTTCCAGTCTTGAGGCAGGTCAAGCACCAGGATCGGCTCATCGATCTGTACCCACTCCACGCCCAGGTCCGCCAGGCGCTGGAAGATCTGGCCGTACAGCGGCAGCAGGCGGTCGAGCAGTTCGAGCTTGTCGAAGTCGCCGCCCTTGGCCTTGCCCAGCCACAGGTAAGTCAACGGCCCGATCACCACCGGCTTGACGGTGTGCCCCAGGTCGCGGGCCTCTTTGACTTCTTCGAACAACTGGTCCCAGCCCAGGTGAAACTGCTGGTCGACGCTGAATTCAGGTACCAGGTAGTGATAGTTGGTGTCGAACCACTTGGTCATTTCCTGGGCATGGGCACCGCCGCAGCAGCTGTCGCTGACACCACGGGCCATGCCGAACAAGGTCTGCAACGTGGCTTTGCCATCAGCCGGGCGGAAACGCTCGGGGATCACGCCGAACATCAGCGAGTGAGTCAGTACCTGGTCGTACCAGGCAAAATCCCCAGCGGGCAGCAGCTCGATGCCCGCCTGTTTCTGCAAGTCCCAGTGGGTCTTGCGCAGCTCACGGCCTACGGCACGCAGGCCGGCTTCGTCCAGCTCGCCCTTCCAAAACGCTTCCTGCGCTTTTTTCAGTTCACGATCGCGTCCAATGCGCGGAAATCCAAGGGAATGAGCGACTGCCATGACAAAAAACTCCAATGTGTTGGGATGGGAGCTATTGTCGGCAGCAGGATATAGTGAGACAAACTCATTTTACTTTTGATGATCACGAAATTTATTCATGATTGGCGCACAATGCTTTTCAAGCAGGCTTGTGAGCCTGACGGAAATCCCACCAACTGAGGGTGGCCGGTTTTTTCCTGACCACAGGTGGGTAGAGCGAGCGAATAAAGTTGATGTCACCCTCAGAGAGCTCGTTGTTATCCGCGATGGCGTTTCCACCATTGAGCAAGGATGAATCAAAACCGTAGTGCATGATGGATTGGCGATCATAATCAGAGGTAACTACATCGTTAACCAAGGGCTCAAAGTTCAACTTCACTTCTTCCGCTCCGCCTTTATCTGCGTAGTCTTTATTAACTTCCAACCAGTCAATATCCAAATCATTGTTCTCGTGCTGATGCTCATGCTGCAACCCCAGAACATGGCCAAATTCATGCTGGATCGTACCGGCGTTAAAAGCATTGAGACCATTCTTGAAACCGATGACCGTTGTAGGTTCTTCGGCTGGCACATCGAGCGCATGGAAACCCACGTACGAATGCCCCCCTGAAATGTCGTTGTTTGCAGCAATCCTGATATCCCCATCGGCGTCGTCTGTGAACTCAAATGTCAGATTGACGTGAGGCGCCCATTTATTAATGTTGGCTTTTGTGAACGTTTCTTGCTCGTTGGTCATACCCATCAGGGAAATTCTTATGACCGAATGTTGTGGCCACAACGCCGAAGTTGATGCTACCCCGCGCTTTTGCCTGGACAGTGCAGAGGCCTCCCGGTTGTCCGTTTGCTCGGCGCTATCGTTGGGTGAATAACTCAGTGGGTAGGCACTTGAGTAAGCGTTCAGGTTAACTGTCACAGTAGTATCCCCAGCAATGATGTATTCCCCAGTACGTCGTACTTCAGCACCATAGGTTCCACAGGTGCTATGACAGCAGTTTACGAGCGTGCACAACACCCAGGATCAGCGCCAGAAGCTGACTCACCGCCGCCAGCAATTGCGCCACCATCGCCGCAAAGCCGGCGCCTACAAAAAAGTAACGGGGATGGCGTATCAATGGCCCCAACCTGCAAATTCCGCTGACTAACCTTTCGATCCTGACGAAGTGCGGGCACAATGCCTGTCCTTTTTTGGCAGGCTCCGCCACAGGCTCTGAAAAATGATCAAAACGCCGTATTACCTCATCGACAAACAGAAGCTTCTGGTCAACATGCAGAAGATCGCCTACGTGCGCGAACAGTCCGGCGCCAAGGCGTTGCTGGCACTCAAGTGCTTTGGCACCTGGTCGGTGTTTGACCTGATGCAGCAGTACATGGACGGCACCACGTCCTCGTCGCTGTACGAGCTCAAGCTCGGTCGCCAGAAGTTCGAAGGCGAGACCCATGCCTACAGCGTGGCCTGGGCCGACGATGAAATCGACGAAATGCTCGATAACTGCGACAAGATCATCTTCAACTCCATCGGTCAGTTGCAGCGCTTTGCCCAGAAATCCGAAGGCAAGACCCGCGGCCTGCGCGTCAACCCGCAAGTGAGCAGCTCCGACTACCTGCTGGCCGACCCGGCGCGCCCGTTCAGCCGCCTGGGCGAGTGGGACCCGGTGAAGATCGAAGGCGTGATCGACCAGATCACAGGCTTCATGTTCCACAACAACTGTGAGAACGGTGATTTCGAGCTGTTCGACAAGATGCTGTGCACCATCGAAGAACGCTTCGGCCACCTGCTGCATAAAGTGCAGTGGGTCAGCCTGGGCGGCGGCATCCACTTCACCGGCGAAGGCTATGCCATCGACGCATTCTGCGCACGGCTCAAGGCCTTCGCGCAGACCTACGGCGTACAGGTTTACCTGGAGCCCGGGGAAGCGGCGATCACCAACAGCGCTTCCCTGGAAGTCACCGTGCTCGACACCCTCTACAACGGCAAGAACCTCGCCGTGGTAGACAGCTCCATCGAAGCCCACCTGCTGGACCTGCTGATCTATCGCCTCAACGCCAAACTGGCGCCGAGCGATGGCGAACACACCTACATGGTGTGCGGCAAATCCTGCCTGGCCGGGGACATCTTCGGTGAATACCAATTCGATCGTCCGCTGGCCATCGGCGATCGGCTGTCGTTCATCGACACCGCAGGCTACACCATGGTCAAGAAAAACTGGTTCAACGGCCTGAAAATGCCGTCCATCGTAGTGAAACAACTCGACGGTACAGTCGAAGTGGTTCGTGAATTTGGCTTCGAAGATTACCTGTCCAGCCTGTCCTGAGCTGGCAGATAAAGGAGAGATAAAGCAATTGAAAAAGAACGTTCTTATCATTGGTGCAGGAGGTGTCGCCAAGGTGGTGGCCCACAAGTGCGCGCAGCACAACGACGAACTCGGTCGGATTGCTATCGCGTCGCGCAACATCTCCAAATGCCAGGCCATCATCGCAAGCGTCAAGGCCAAGGGTAGCCTCAAGGTACCCGCCCAGATCCAGGCCTTCGCGCTGAACGCCCTGGACGTGGAAGCGACCAAGGCACTGATCCGCGAAACCGAATCGCAGATCGTCATCAACGTCGGCTCCGCCTTCCTCAACATGTCGGTACTGCGTGCCTGCATCGATACCGGCGTGGCTTACCTGGACACCGCCATCCACGAAGAGCCGGGCAAGGTCTGCGAGACCCCGCCGTGGTACGGCAACTACGAGTGGAACCACCTGGAGGAATGCAAGCAGAAGAACATCACTGCGATCCTCGGTGTGGGTTTTGACCCAGGGGTGGTCAACGCCTATGCGGCGCTGGCACAACAACAGCATTTTGACCGCATTGATTCAATCGACATTCTCGACGTCAATGCCGGCAGCCACGGCAAATATTTCGCCACCAATTTCGACCCGGAAATCAACTTCCGCGAGTTCACCGGACAGGTGTGGAGCTGGCAGGACAGCCAGTGGACCAGCAACACCATGTTCGAAGTCAAACGTACCGACGACCTGCCGGTGGTCGGTTCGCAGAACCTGTACCTGACCGGTCACGATGAAGTGCACTCGTTGTCGAAAAACCTCGACGTGCCCAACGTGCGGTTCTGGATGAGCTTCGGCGAGCACTACATCAATGTGTTCACCGTGCTGAAAAACCTCGGCCTGCTCTCCGAGAAGCCGGTCACCACCGCCGAAGGCCTGGAAGTGGTGCCATTGAAACTGGTCAAGGCCGTGCTGCCTGACCCGTCGTCGCTGGCACCGGGCTATACCGGCAAGACCTGCATCGGCGACCTGGTCAAGGGCACCAAGGATGGCCAGCCGCGTGAGCTGTTCATCTATAACGTGGCCTGCCATGAAGAAGCCTTTGCCGAGACCGACAGCCAGGGCATCTCCTACACCGCCGGCGTACCGCCTGTAGCCGCAGCGCTGCTGGTTGCCCGTGGCGAGTGGGACGTGCAACGCATGGCCAACGTCGAAGAACTGCCAGCCGAGCCGTTCCTCAAGGCGCTGGACGTGATGGGCCTGCCGACCCGTATCAAGGACGAGAAAGGCGACCGCGCCTGGGATGCTATCACCTGATAGCGTCTTGTTCCTCGGATCACTCCCACGTCCTGTGGGAGTGATCAAAAACCCCTGTAGGGGTTATCGATCCCCAGCCTTTTTTATTCTTTTCTTTGACCAGATACCGTTCTGTACCTAGCCTTGTCCGTTTAGGCGAGAAAGGAAGTCCGCGCACGCTCTCCCACGTGGCCGCCGGTCACGGATACACCATGTACGAAAGGAGTCGTCCATGAACATCGATACAACCACAAACGGCCTGACAGTGCGCCTGGCTGGATTGATCTACAGCGCCTGCTGTTATTTGATATTCCTCCTCACCTTCCTCTACCTGATTGGCTTTATTGGCCGCGTGGTCGTGCCCAAAAACATAGACAATGGCATTGTCATCAACGGCTGGTGGGCCGCGCTGATCAACCTGTCGCTGCTGCTCCTGTTTGCGGTGCAGCACACGGTGATGGCGCGTCAAGGCTTCAAGTCCTGGCTGACCCGCTACATTCCCACAGCCGTTGAACGCTCGACCTACGTGCTGCTCAGCAGCCTGGTGTTGATGCTGATGTTCTGGCTCTGGCAACCGATGCCCGCGCCGGTATGGACAGTGGAAGCCAGCCTGCTGCGAGTGATAGTGAGCGCAATATTCTGGCTGGGCTGGGGGCTGGTCCTGGTGGCCACGCTACTGATCAGCCATTTCGAGCTGTTTGGCCTCAGGCAGGCCATCGACCGCTACCGAAACGCCGTACCCCGCGCCCATGCCTTCAAGACCCCATGGCTCTACAAGCGGGTACGCCATCCGCTGTACCTGGGTTTTTTGATTGTGTTCTGGGCGACACCGGACATGAGCGCCGGCCGGCTGCTCTTTGCACTGGGGATGTCGGCCTACCTGTTTATCGGCGCCCACTTTGAGGAACGGGACCTGGTTGCGCTCTTTGGCGAACAGTACCGGTGTTATCAGAAGAGCGTTGGCATGGTACTGCCGAAGTTTGGCCCTGGTATTGGTGGCAAAAAACGCTGAAGGGCCAGACGTTTCCCACACCTGTTTCAGGTTGTCCCTCGGACGGGCGCTGACTAACCTTCCCGACGCCGCTGCCAAATCAGCGGCCGGATTTGACCGTCCGAATCATCGACGAACTGCTTCGCCCAGCACCTATTTCAGGCGTTTTTTTTATGCCTGTTGTATCGTGTCGCGGCGGCTGTGCGCGGGATACCTTAGGGTATGCCGGGTTCCGTTGATTACCGGTCGGTCAACCCGCGTACAGCTGCCACCCCACTCGTTTGACCGCGAACGGTGGCAGCTCCACTTATCGACGGAGCTTCACCATGATCAAACACAGCCCCAATCCCCCACCCAGCTACGATGCCAGCCGGCTTCGTGATGCTGCCTATCGTGCGATCAACCACTATCTACAGCCTGCCTCCCCAGCCCCAACCGCTGCCCCCAGCGACCCGGTGTTAGCGGGATTATTCAGCGTGCGCACTGACTTGGACGCCGAAACCCTGCTGGTCAATGCCGCACAAGACCTGGCCTCGATCAATGTGCTTGCCACTCACCTGGCCTTTGAAGTCGACGGCACCTCCCGCAGCATGGCGCTGGGTATCTGCCGGATGCTCGACGGCGTGCAGATGCTGGTCGACAAGGCACTGGACAGCTGCGCACAACCGCCCCTCTAACACCGTAATGCCGTGTAGGAGCGAGCTTGCTCGCGAAAAACCTGAGAGCGCCGCGCTTACCCCGCCAACACGCGTGATCGGTGACGTCTTTCGCGAGCAAGCTCGCTCCTACAATTACCGATTGTTGCAGCCGTACTCGCACAAAAGGTAGTATTGAGAACGATTCACAATACCACCCTGAGAAAGTCGTCCCGTGCAATCACCTCCAATCCGCAAGCTGGGCTTCTTTTTCAACGACCATCACCGGTGGCTGCTGCAACATATCCAGCATCGCGTGCGTAACCACGCCGACGCCGAAGATACCGCCGCCGATACCTTTTGCCAGATGCTCGCCGCCCGGGTCGACCCCGACAGCATTGAGCAGCCACGGGCCTATCTCTCGACTATCGCCCGCCGGCTGATCTTTGACCGTTATCGCCGCAGCCGCCTGGAAACCGCTTACCTGGAGCGCCTGGCCGCAGCGCCCGAAGCCTTGGCGCCCTCCCCCGAAGACCAGTTGCAACTGATCCAGGCCCTGGTGGCGATCGACCGTGCCCTCGATGGCTTGCCGCTGATCGTCAAGGCCACGTTCCTTTACAGCCAGCTCGACGGCATGAGCTACGTGGCAATTGCGCGCAAGCTGCAATTGTCCGAGCGCACCGTTAGCCGCTACATGAAACAGGCCCTGCGCCAGTGCTACCTGGCCGAGATGGCCCCATGAGCAAGACCCGCCTGGACCCGGTCAGCGAACAGGCCATCGACTGGATGGTGCGCCTGCGCGCCGGAAAACCGGATGCGTTGCTACAGGAGCGTTTCAATGCCTGGCTGGGCATGGACCCCGCCCACGCCCAGGCCTGGACCCGTTTGCAGGAACGCCTGGGCGGATCGTGGAACACCTTGCGCAGCCTCGATAAACGCCTGCCCGGCGAAGCACGCCAGGTGCTATTGCAACCCCAGGGCTCACGCCGTGAAGTGCTGCGCGCCATCGCGGGCCTGGGGCTGCTCGGTGGCGGCCTGTGGCTGGCGGCACGCAGCCCGCTGGGTGACAACCTGCTGGCCGACCTGCACACCGGGCGCGGCCAGCGCCAGACGTTCACTCTGCTCGATGGCAGTGTGTTGAGCCTCAATGCTGGCAGCGCGGTGGACCTGCAATTCAATGAGCACCAGCGCCTGATCATCCTGCGCCAGGGTGAGCTGGTGATTCAGGTGGCAGCCGATCCGCAAAGGCCGTTGCGGGTGCGCACCACCCAAGGCAGCATCCAAGCGTTGGGCACGCGGTTCCTGGTCACTCAGCAAGCAGATGCCACACGCGTGGTGGTGCTGGAACACTCGGTGCTGGCCACACTGCCCGATGGTACCCAACGCACCGTACAGCAAGGCCAGTCGGTATTGCTTTATGCCGACCGGATCGAGCCGGTGGCGGGCGACCAACGCTACCGTGCCGACTGGCTCGACGGCCACCTCAGCGTACTGGACGACTCCCTGGAACAGGTGGTCAACGCCCTGCGCCCCTATAACCGGGGCTTTGTGCGGGTCGATCCACAGGTTCGCCAATTGCGCGTGCAAGGTGTATTCCCGCTCAACGCCCCCCATCGTGCCCTCGATGCACTGGCTGAAACCCTGCCGATCCGGGTCGATCACTACAGCCCATGGCTGACTCTGATTCGCCCCCGATAACCCGGACCAACGTTTTTTATGCAAATCACTCTTATTTGTGTCCGGTTTTTATTTCTCGGCCCACCTATCTCCTGACACGTCCACACCTTCAGGAGAATGCTGTGCTCAACCCTTGGCCCCATGCCCTTTCTGTCGCCGTTGCCCTGGCAACCCTGGCGAGCCCTGCCCTGGTACAGGCCCAAAGCCTGTCTTTCAATCTGCCGGCCGGCCCGCTGGCCCAAACGCTGAACGCCATTGCCAGCCAGAGCGGGCGGATTGTGTCCCTGGACCCGGTGTTGGTGCAGGGCAAACAGGCCCAGGCGGTGAGTGGCCAGATGCCGGCCGAACAGGCCATGGACCGTGCGCTGGCGGGCAGCGGCTTGCAGTTGCGGGTGACCGGGCAAGGTAATTTCAGCGTCGAGCCTGCCGCCGACAGCGGCGCCGCGCTGCAACTGGGCGTGACGTCCATTGCCGCCCACAGCATCGACCCCACTATCACTGAAGACTCCGGCTCCTACGCCGCACGGGCCGTGACTATCGGCAAGGGCACCCACACCCTCAAGGAAATCCCCCAGTCGATCACGGTGATGACCCGCAAACAAATGGATGACCAGGGCCTGGTCGACCTCAAGGACGCCGTCAACCAGACCACCGGCCTGGTGGGCGTGCAAGGGGTGGGCAAAGGCATGATCATCACCTCCCGAGGCTTCCAGATCGACGACTGGCAATACGACGGCGTGCCGATCCCACGCAATACCTATGCCCTGGGCAACTGGGCGACCCAGGACCTGATTTTCTTCGACCGCCTGGAAGTGCTGCGCGGCGCCTCCGGCCTGCTGCAGGGCACCGGCAGCCCCGGTGGCGCGATCAACCTGGTGCGCAAGCGCGGGCAAGCGGCACCCACCGTCGCCCTCACCGCCAAGGCCGGCAGTTGGGACCACTACGGCCTGCAACTGGACGCCGGCGGCCCGCTGAACCAGAGCGGCACGGTCCGTGGGCGGATGGTGGCGGATGAAGACCAGAGCGATTCATTCATCGACTACGAATGGAGCAAGACCCACTCGTTGTACGGCGCCCTGGACTTCGACCTGCAGGAAGACACCACCCTGGGCCTGGCCGTCAGCCGCACCAACGCCGAGTCGCGGCCCATGCTGCGCGGCCTGCCACGCTATGCCAGCGGCAAGTCGATCGACCTGTCACGTTCGACCTTCACCGGCTCACGCTGGAACCACTCGCAGATCGACGTCACCACCCTGTATGCCGACCTGGAGCACCGCTTCAACGACGACTGGAAGTTCAAGGTCGGCGCGGTGCGCATGAAGGAAGAAAACACCTCGACCCACCAGCGCGTGCAGACCAACAACGAAGGCATTGAAGCCGACGGCAGCGGCGTGTCATACGCCGACTGGTACACCGATTTCGACGGCACCAAGATCGGCCTGGACACCCACCTCACCGGGCGTTTCGAGGCGCTGTCCATGGCGCAGGAAATTACCCTGGGCGGCAACTACTCCAAGTACACCACCAACGACATCATTGCGCGGACGTTCAACGACAGCGCCGACAACATCTTCGACATCAATAACCATCGCCCCGAAGTCACCTACGAAAGCCTGATGAATACGCCCGGCGGCCGGGCGACGCCGAGCAAGTACGACATCCGCCAGAAAGGCCTGTATGGCAGCTGGCGCGTCAAGCCGATCGATCCGTTGACCCTGGTGCTCGGCGCCCGTGTCAGTTGGTATGACTACAGCTACACCTCCTCGGGCATCACGGCGGTGACCCACGCCACCACCGTCAACAAGCCCAGTACCACTAACGAAACCGGCGAAGTCACGCCCTACGCCGGGATCGTCTACGACCTGAGCCGCGAGTGGGCGGTGTACGCCAGCTATACCGATGTGTTCGAGCCACAGACCCAACGCGACCTCAGTGGCGCGGTGGTCAAGCCGGTGATTGGCAGCAACTACGAAGTCGGCCTCAAGGGCGAATTGCTGGACGGGCGGGTCAATACGTCGCTGGCGTTGTTCCGCTATGACCAGGAAAACCGTGCGATCACCGATTATTCCCTGGGCGAAATCTGCGGCGGCACTTACTGCGCAACGGGTTCTGGCAAGGTCCGCAGCCAGGGCCTTGAAGCCGAGATCAGCGGTGAAGTGCTGAGCGGCCTGCAACTGTTTGCCGGCTATACCTACAACACCACCAAGTACCTTGAGGATCGCGACAACAAAGGCCGGGTGTTCAGCCAGTGGACGCCCAAGCATATGTTGCGGGTGTGGAGCGACTACCAGTTCAGCGGCGACTGGAGCAAGGTCAGCGCCGGATTGGGCTTCACCACCCAGAGCCATACCCTGGGGTATGAATACACCTATGACGTGGCGGGCTACACGGTCTGGAATGCCCGGTTGGCTTACCAGATGACCCCAGAAGTGGGGTTGGCAGTCAATGCCAACAACCTGTTCGACAAGACCTACTACGCATCCGGGTACAACCAGTTGAATGGCAACAACTTCTACGGTGACCCGCGCAATGTGATGTTCAGCGTCAAATACACCCCGCAGTTCTGACACGCTCTCTAGCGCCTGTGCCGCCGTCATCGCAGCCTCGCTGAAGCTCGACAGCTCCCACAGGGATTGGTGGCAGGTCCGGGATTTTGGCCGCGACATGGATCAAGTGTGGGAGCTGGCTGCGATTGCGGTGGGTCAAGACAGCGTGCGTTGCAGCGCCTTTTTCCAGGCGCTGTAGTGCGCCTCCATCGATGCTCCGTTGTCCGGCTCAAACCGCTCGCGCTGGCGCTCCAATTGCGCCAGTGCCTGGTCGTCGGCCCATACTCCCAGCGCCTTGCCCGCCAGATGAGCTGCGCCCAGAGCCGAGACTTCCGGTGACAGGCTGCGCACCACCGGGCATTGCAACAGGTTGGCAAGGAACTGCATCAGCCAGCGATTGCGCGTGACGCCACCGTCGACCCACAACTCCTTCAGTGGGCTGCCGATGTCTTGCGCCATGGCATCAAATACATCGCGGATCTGATAACCGATGGACTCCAGCGCCGCCCGCAGGATATGCGCCCCGCACGTCGCCTCCGTCAGCCCGCAGATCAACCCTCGCGCGTCAGCTTGCCAATGCGGTGCGCCCAGCCCCGATAACGCCGGGACAAAGTACACACCACCGTTATCCGGCAGTTGCGCCGCCTGTTCGGTCAACTGGTCCAGGGACTCCCCCGCCACCAGCCGCGAGGCCCACTGCACGGCCGCGCCAGTGTGGACGATATTGCCCTCCATCGCGTAAGTCGCTGCCACGCCGTCGTGCCAGGCCAGGGTGGTGGACAAGCCGTGGGTCGAGGCCAGCGGCCCGCTCATGGGGGTCATTAACGAAGAACCGGTGCCCAGGGTGGCCTTGACCAGCCCCGGCACAAAACCGCCCTGCCCGTAGAGTGCGGCGTGGGAGTCGCCAATCATCGACATCACCGGGATACCCGCCGGCAGTCGACCAAAGGCTACCGTCTGGGCAAAAAAACCGGCGCTGGCCTGGATCGTCGGCAGTGCCGCCAGCGGGATGGCAAACAAGGCCAGCAGCTCTTCGTCCCAACGGCAGGTGTGCAGGTTGAACAGTTGGGTGCGTGCAGCATTGGAGTAGTCGGTGGCAAATACCTGGCCGCCACTGAGCTTGTACAACAGCCAACTGTCGACGGTACCCAGGCAGATTTCGCCAGTCGCCGCACGGGCATGGCCATTTTCCAGGTGGTCGAGAATCCAGCGCATTTTCCCCGCAGAAAACATCGGGTCCAGCGCCAGCCCGGTCTTCTCCAGGATGCTCGCTTCATGCCCCTGGGCGTGCAACTGCGCGCACAACGGCGTCGAACGCCGGCATTGCCAACTGATGCACGGCGACAGTAACTCACCACTATTGCGATCCCAGGCCACCACCGATTCGCGCTGGTTACTGATAGCCATGGCGGTGATCGGCCGGTCAACCTGGGCCAGGCATTGATCAATCGCCGCCAGGGTACTCTCCCAGATCTGTTGCGGGTCCTGCTCGGAAAAACCGTCCTGGGGATGGCTCAGGCTCAAGGGCCGCGAGCCCCGGGCAATCACCTGCCCCAGCTCGTTGACCAGCACCGCCTTGGCATTGCTGGTGCCCTCGTCAATCGCCAGGATCAGTGGAGTCGTTTCGTTCATGGGCATCACCGCAACCGAGTGGCAGCCGCCACAATCCCAGCCGCGTCGATGCAATGCAAGGCGCGTGTCGGTTCGCGGGCGCCGGCGGCGGCGTACTCACCATCCCCAATGCCCAGGCGAATCAATGGCACGCCCAGCCCGGCCTCGGCCAGCACTTCGGCCACCAGGCTGCCGACGCCGCCGTTGATATTGTGTTCTTCCACGCTGATCACCCCACGCGTGCCACTGAGCACATTGAGCAAGACATCGCGCTGCAACGGCCGGATCGAGGACAGGTTGATCACCTGGGCCTCAATCCCCTGCTCGGCCAAACGTGCCGCCGCGTCCACCGCCTCATGCACCACTGACCCCAAGGCGACAATGCTCAGGTCCGCGCCCTGGCGCAACACATCGACCTGCCCCGGTACAAAACGGTATTGCGCACCATGCACATCGGGCAGCGCCTTGCCGTCCAGACGGATATACACCGGGCCCTGGTAACGCAGAGCGTAATCAACAATTTGCCGGCACTCGATGGCGTCGGCCGGAGCAAATATCTGCACATTGCCAAAGCCGCGCATCACCGAAATATCGTCCAGGCTGTGATGGGTGCTGGCCAGCGGGCCGTAGCTGGTGCCGGCATTGAGGCCGAACATCTTTACATTGGCCTGGTTGTAGCAGACATCCACCTTGATCTGCTCATTGGCCCGCGAGATCAGAAATGGCGCCGCATTGCAGGTGGCCGCAATCTTACCTCCCAGCGCCAGCCCGGCAGCGACGCTGACCAGCGACTGCTCGGCAATCCCGACATTGATCACGCGCTCGGGAAAACGCTGCATGAAGGGGCCGATCTTCGCCGTGGAGGTCGAGTCGCTGACCACAGGGACTACATCGAGGCCGGCATCCACCGCCGCCATGAAAGCCTCAACCATGACGCTCGCCAAATGTTCACTCGCCATGACTCAACTCCTCCAGTGCTGCGTTGATTTCATCACCCTTGGGCACGCGGTGGTGCCATTCGGGACGGGCTTCGATAAACGACACGCCCTTGCCCTTGATGGTGTGGGCGATCAGCACCTGCGGCGCGCCATGGCGGGTTTGCATGCGTTCCAGGGAGTCGATCAGTTGCGCCACGTCGTTACCGTCGCACTCGCTGACACTAAAGCCGAAGGCGGCCCATTTCACGTCCAGCGGGTCCAGCGGCATGATCTCGGCGGTCAGCCCGGCCAGTTGCAGCTTGTTCTTGTCGACGATCACAAACAGGTTGTCGAGGCCATACTTGGCCGCCGCCATCGCCGCTTCCCAGTTCGAACCTTCGGCCAGCTCACCGTCGCCGGTCAGCACATAGATGCGCTTTGGGCTGCCGGACATTTTCGCCGCCAGCGCCAGGCCCACAGCCACGGGCAAGCCATGGCCGAGGGCGCCGGTATTGAGTTCGATGCCTGGGGTTTTCTGGCGCACAGGGTGGCCCGGCAGGTGGGAGTTGAAATGCTGATAGGTCCCCAGCCATTGCTCTGGAATGTAGCCAGCCTGGGCCAGGCAGCAATACAAGCCACCGACGCCGTGGCCTTTGCTCTGGATGTAGATATCGCGCTCGGGATCTTCAGTACGCTCCGGGCCTGCGTTGAGGATGCGAAAGTACAAGGTGGCAAGGATGTCGGTTTCCGAGAGATCGGCACCGGTATGGCCGCCCGCTGGCGAGTCGGCGTTCAGGCGGATGATATTGCGCCGGATCAGGCGAGCCTGTTCCTTTATTTGCAGGGCGTCGTACTGGAAGGCATTCATGCAGCGGCTCCTGTGGGGCTGACCACGCGAGGTGAAAGTGTCCAAGGCTGCTTTTTGAATATTTATTCAGCCATGACAATATATTTATATTTAGGCGCCGTTCACGCGTCGGGTCAAGGGGCCGACTGGCTGAAAATCAAATAAATCGCTAAAAAAACCCTCGGACAGACGGTGAAAACCCCGCTGCAATCGCTCTGGTTCAAGGCTTACAGGGAGGTCTTGGCAGGTTGTACAAGCCCTCGAAGAAAATTAAAGCGCTTGACTTTACCCCCGTGGCACCGGAATCTGAATTAACAGTCAGGCATGCATATATATTCAGACAGCCATGACGACCTCCAAAAAAAATAAATCAGGAGAACCACGTGGACGCCAAAGCCTCGGTCCATCAGGCTGACCTCAAGCCCACCCGCCGCCCTCGGCTGGTCAAACTATTGCCCAGTAATATCGGCGGCCCGCTGATTGGCCTGGCCTTGCTGGTGCTGGTTTTCTCCTTCAGTTCCGAATTCTTCTTCTCCTTGCGCAATGGCCTGAACATTCTTGATCAGGTCACAGTGCTGGGCATCCTCGCCATTGGCATGACCGCCGTGATCGTCATCGGCGGTATCGACCTCTCGGTGGGTTCGGTACTGGCGTTCTCGATGATGATGCTCGGCTGGTTGTATCAGGATCAGGCCGTGCCGCTGGGCTTTGCCATCCCGATCTCGATTGCCACGGGCATGCTCGCCGGGCTGGTGTCCGGCGCATTGATCACCTACGCCAAGCTACCGCCATTCATTGCCACGCTGACCATGATGTCGGTGGCTCGCGGGCTGGCCAACATTCTCACGCAAGGGCGGCAGATCGTCGGCTACCCGGAATGGTTTACCAACCTGGCGACCGTGCGCCATTTCGGCTTCCTCTCGGCCACCGTCGGGTTGTTCCTGGTGATGCTGGTAGTGGCCTGGGTGTTCCTGCGCTTTCGCGCGGGTGGCCGTAACCTCTATGCGATTGGCGGCAGCCCGGAAGTCGCGCGCCTGTCGGGGATCAAGGTGCGGGCGATTACCTTGTGGGTGTACGCCGTCAGCGGCGCCTTGGCCGGGATCGCCGCCGTGACCATGGCCGCCCGCCTCGACTCCTCGCAACCCAGCGCCGGCCTGACCCTGGAACTGGACGCCATCGCCGCCGTGGTGATTGGCGGAGCCAGCCTCAGCGGCGGCGTCGGCAGTGTCGGTGGCACCCTGGTGGGTGTGCTGATCATCGGCGTGCTGCGCAACGGCCTCAACCTGCTGGGGGTTTCCCCGTTCATTCAACAAGTGGTGATTGGTGTGGTGATTGCGCTGGCCGTGACCATCGACACCCTGCGCCGCCGTTCCAGTACCGCCCGTTAAACCTGTCCGCCAGTTGACACCCTCCAACAATAAAACCAGGAGTCACCGACATGTTCATCACCAAGAAACTGCTGCTTGCCACTGCCTTTGCCGCCGCGACACTGGGCAGCGTCGGCACCACCTGGGCCAAGGACCTGACCATCGGCCTGGCCGTGGCCAATCTGCAAGCCGACTTCTTCAACCAGATCAAACAATCGGTGGAAGCCGAGGGCAAGGCCAAGGGGATCAAGGTGATCACCGTCGATGCCCAGGGCAACTCCTCGACCCAGGTCAGCCAGATTGAAGACCTGATCACCCGCCAGATCGACGTGCTCATCTACATCCCCGCCGGTGCCACGGCTGCCGGTGTGCCGGTCAAAGCCGCCAAGGCTGCGGGTATCCCGGTGATCGCCGTGGACCGCAATGCACCTGACGCACCGGGCGATACCTTTATTGCCAGCGACAGCGTGGCCGGGGCCAAGGCGCTCGCCGAGTACGTGGGCAAAGTCACCGAGGGCAAGGGCCGCATTGCGATCCTCCAGGGCCAGTTGGGTACGACCCCGGAAAACGATCGGGCCAAGGGTTTTGCCGAAGGTCTCAAAGCGTTCCCCGAACTCACAGTGGTCGCCGAACAGCCGGCCGAATGGGCCCAGGACAAAGGCTTCGCCGTGGCCCAGGACCTGCTCCAGCGCGACCCGAACATCACCGTATTCTTCGGGCGGGCCGATGCCATGGCACTGGGCGCCGCGCAGGCGGTAAAAGTCGGCAATCTCGACCATAAGGTGGTCGTGGTGGGGTTTGACGGCGATGTCGCCGGTCTCAAGGCCGTGCAAAACGGTGTACTCAACGCAACCATGACCCAACAGACGCAAAAAATGGGACGCCTGGCCGTGGCCTCGGCGATCGACCTCAAGGCCGGCAAGGCGGTGCCCAAGGAGCAACTGCTGGAAACCGTGTTGACCACCAAGGACAACGTCGCGCCTTTCCTGCAACAACACCCTTGAGCCCTGGAGTTCGCCATGCAAGCCGCACTGGATAACCGTCATCCCCAACCGGACGCCGTACTGTGCCTGCGCGATATCGGCAAGGCCTACGGTCCGGTGCAGGTGCTGTCGCAGATCAATGTCGATATCCGTCCCGGCGAAGTGCTGGCCTTGCTGGGCGAGAACGGCGCCGGCAAGTCCACCTTGTCGTCGATCATTGCCGGTGTGGTGCAACCCGATGCTGGCGGTTCGATGACCTGGCAGGGCCAGCCCTATGCGCCCGCCTCCCCCGGCGCGGCGCTGGGGGTTGGCATCGGCCTGATCCACCAGGAAATCCGCCTGCTGGCGCAACTGTCGATTGCCGAGAATATCTTTGTCGGCCGCCTGCCCATGCGTTTTGGCCGGGTGGACCGTGAATACATCGAAGCCCAGGCGCAGATTCAGTTGCAACGCCTGGGCCTGAATGTCCCGGCATCCCGCAAGGTCGAAGGCTTGAGCGTCGCCGCCCAGCAACTGGTGGAGATCGCCAAGGCCCTGACCCTCAAGGCGCGGCTGCTGATCCTCGATGAACCAACGGCGGCCCTGGGCGGTGAGGAAACCGAGTTGTTGTTCCAGCAGGTCGAACGGCTCAAGGCCGAAGGCGTTTCGTTCATTTACATCAGCCATCGCCTGGAAGAAATCGCACGCATCGCCGACCGCATCCTGGTGCTGCGCGATGGCCGGCAGATTGCCTTGCACGCCAGCGCCCAGGTGCCGGTGCGCGAGCTGGTCGAGCAAATGGTCGGGCGCAGCCTGGAGCGGATCTTCCCGACCCTGCATGCGCCAAAGGAACACGTGATGTTGCAGGTCAAGGACCTCAGTTGCCGCGAGTTTGCCTTGCACGGTATTGATTTCAGCGTGCGGGCCGGTGAGGTGTTCGGGATCGCCGGGGTGGTTGGCGCCGGGCGTACCGAGCTGGTGCGCGCCATCGCCGGCGCCGCCGAAGATATCCAGGGCCACTTGCAACTGGACGGCCAGGTTCGCCGCCTGCGCACCCCCTGCGAAGCGATCCAGGCCGGCGTGGTATTGGTACCCGAAGATCGTAAGCAGCAAGGGGTGGTGGTCGAGCATCGCATCGAGGACAACCTGGTATATGGCAATACCGACCTGCTGGATAAAAGCGGTTGGGTCATCCCCAGTCGCCTGCGCGAATTTGCCCAGACGGCAGTAGCGCGCCTCGGCGTCAAAGGTGCGCCGCAGCAGCGGATTTCCAGCCTGTCGGGCGGCAACCAGCAGAAAGTGATCATCGCCAAATGGCTGGCGCGCAACCCCAAGGTGTTCATTCTCGATGAGCCGACCCGTGGCATCGACGTCGGCGCGCGGGCGGCGATCTATGAAGTCATCGCGGACCTGGCGGCCAAGGGCATGGCGGTGATTGTGGTCAGTTCCGACCTGGATGAAGTGCTGGGCTTGTCCCATCGAGTGATGGTGATGAGCCGCGGGCGGCAGATGGGGATATTGGCGCGTGGTGAAGCAACCCCCGTCTCGGTGATGGAGATGGCCACCGCCTGAACAACGCTGCCCCTTGTAGGAGCTGGCTTGCCAGCTCCCACATTTTGATCTCCATTGTTCTCACAAATACACACTGACTCGGAGTCCCCCCATGCAACTGTTCAGTCTCAAAGGCCAAGTTGCCTTCGTCACCGGTGCCGGCAGTGGCATCGGCCAGGCCATCGCGGTCGGCCTGGCTGAAGCCGGTGCCGATGTGGCCTGTTTCGACCTGCCCGGCAGCCCCGGTATGCGCAGCACCATCGAACGCATCGAGGCCCTTGGCCGTCGCGGCCTGGCCCTGGCTGGTACGGTCACCCGCCGTGATGAGCTGGACGCCGCTGTCGCCCGCACCGAGAAAGCCCTCGGCGAGTTGAGTGTGGCCGTCAACTGTGCCGGCATTGCCAATGCCCAGGCGGCCGAAGACCTGGAGCTGGAACGCTGGAAAACCACCCTGGATATCAACCTCACGGGGATCTTCCTCAGTTGCCAGGCCCAGGCCGCCGTGATGCTGCCACGAGGCAAGGGTGCCATCGTCAATATCGCCTCGATGTCCGGCAGCATCGTCAACCGCGGCCTGCTGCAAGCCCACTACAACACCTCCAAGGCCGGGGTGATTCACCTGAGCAAAAGCCTGGCGATGGAATGGGCCGACAAGGGCCTGCGGGTCAACTGCATCAGCCCCGGCTACACCGCCACGCCGATGAATTCGCGCCCTGAGGTCGCCGACCAGGTGAAGATTTTCGAACAGACCACCCCCATGGGCCGCATGGCCAGCGTGGAAGAAATGGTCGGCCCGGCGATTTTCCTGGTCAGCCAGGCATCGTCTTTCTGCACCGGTGTCGACCTGTTGGTCGATGGCGGTTTTGTCTGCTGGTAAGCCTTTGAAAAACAACCGTGGAGCCCGTGACATGTCGCAACGATTCAGCGGTAAAACCATCGTGATCACCGGCGCCTGCCGTGGCATCGGCGCCGGCATTGCCGAGCGCTTTGCCCAGGAAGGCGCCAACCTGGTGCTGGCCTCCAATGACCTGGAGCGCGTGACCTTCACCGCCGAGCAACTGGCCCGCGAATACACGGTCGAGGCCCTGGCAATGGCCATCGATGTCACCTGCGAAAGCGATATCGAAAAGCTCTATCACGATGCCCATGCACGCTTTGGCAGCATCGACGTGTCAGTGCAGAACGCCGGCATCATCACCATCGACCACTACGACAAAATGCCCCGCGCCGATTTCGACAAGGTGCTGCAAGTCAACACCACCGGGGTCTGGCTGAGTTGCCGGGAAGCGGCCAAGTACATGGTCAAGCAAGGCAGCGGGCGGTTGATCAACACCTCTTCCGGCCAGGGCCGCCAGGGTTTTATCTACACCCCGCACTACGCCGCGAGCAAAATGGGGGTGATCGGCATCACCCAAAGCCTGGCGCTGGAACTGGCGCGGCACAACATTACGGTCAACGCGTTCTGCCCTGGCATCATCGAAAGCGAGATGTGGGACTACAACGACCGCGTGTGGGGCGAAATCCTCAGCACCGACGAAAAGCGCTACGCCAAGGGCGAGTTGATGGCCGAATGGGTCAAGAACATCCCGTTGCGCCGCGCCGGCAAGCCTTCGGACGTCGCCGGCCTGGTGGCCTTCCTGGCCTCGGATGACGCCGCTTACCTGACCGGCCAGGCAATCAATATCGACGGTGGGCTGATCATGTCGTAACGAGCGGCGCCGGTTTGGTATCCTCACCGGCATTGTTGTTGTGCCCCTCACGATAAGGAACCTGAGGCCTTCATGAGCCAGATCGAAGAACAGCGCCTGATCACCAAGATCGCCAGCCTCTATTACGAGGAAGGGCTCAAGCAATCCGAGATTTCCGAACAGCTCGACTTGTCCCAGTCCTTTATCAGCCGCGCCCTGCGCCGGGCGCTGCAGGAAGGCGTGGTAAAAATCAGCGTAATGCGCCTGCAAGGCCTGCACCTGGAGCTGGAAAGCCAGTTGCAGCGCCGCTATGGCGTGCGCCGGGTAATCGTGGTCGAAGCCACGGAACCGGGCAACGATGAGAGCATCAAGCAAGCCATCGGCTCGGCCGCCGCACACTACCTGGAAACCAGCCTGTCGCCCCAGGACCATATCGGCATCTCATCGTGGAGCAGCACCATCCGTGCCATGGTTGGCCATCTGCATGTGCAGCCCGGCAAGCAAGGCGCCGAGGAAGTGGTGCAACTGCTCGGCGGCGTCGGCAACAAAGGCGCGTTCGAGGCCACCCTGCTGACCCAGCGCCTGGCCACCCTGCTCAACTGCCCGGCGTTCCTGCTGCCCTCGCAAAGCATCGAGCAATCGGTGGAGAGCAAGCAGCGCATCATCGAGATGGAAGAGGTCAAGGAAGTCCTCAACCGCTTCGACAGCATCACCCTGGCGATTGTCGGCATCGGTGACCTGGAACCCTCGCAACTGCTGCGCAACAGCGGCAACTACTACACCGAAGACATGCTGCGCCTGCTGGCCGAGCGTGGCGCAGTGGGCGATATCTGCCTGCGTTACTTCGACGCCGAAGGCCGCCCGGTACTGGAAGAGGATGAAGAATTCGTCGTGTCCGTCGCCCTGCCCAAGTTGCGCGCGATCCAACGCGTGCTGGGCCTGGCAGGCGGGCTGAACAAGGTCCAGGCGATTCGTGGCGCGCTCAAGGGCGGCTATCTGGACGTACTGGTCACCGACCTGGAAACCGCCCAGGCCCTCAACACCTAACCTTTAAGGAGATTGCCCGCCCATGACCTCGAAACTCGAACAACTCAAGCAATTCACGACCGTGGTCTGCGACACCGGCGACCTTGACGCCATCTCCCGCCTACGCCCGGTGGACGCCACCACCAACCCGTCGCTGCTGCTCAAGGCCGCCGCCATCCCGGACTACGCCGACCTGCTGCGCAGCGCCGTCGCCCAGGCCAAGGGTGATGTGGGCCTGGCGTGCGACCAGTTCGCGGTGTCGGTGGGCTGCGGCATTCTCAAGGTGATTCCGGGGCGTATCTCCACCGAAGTCGATGCGCGCCTGTCCTTCGATGAAGAGGCGCTGTGGGCCAAGGCCAACCAATTGATCGCCCTCTACGACCAGGCTGGCGTGGGGCGTGACCGGGTGCTGATCAAGCTGGCCTCGACCTGGGAAGGTATCCGCACTGCCGAGCGCCTGGAAAAAGCCGGGATCCAGACCAACCTGACCCTGCTGTTCTCCTTCGCCCAGGCCCAGGCCTGTGCTGACGCCGGGGTGTTTTTGATTTCGCCGTTCGTGGGTCGCATTTACGATTGGTACCGCAAGAGCACCGGCCTGGACTACACCGGCGCTGAGGACCCAGGCGTGCAGTCGGTGACGCGCATCTACAACTACTACAAGGCCAACGACATCCAGACCGTGGTCATGGGCGCCAGCTTCCGTACCCTGAGCCAGATCGAACAACTGGCCGGCTGCGACCGCCTGACCATCAGCCCCGACCTGCTGCAACAACTGGATGCCGACCAGGGGCCGCTGCAGCGCAAATTGCAGCCGGGCGTAGCCGGTGAGCCGCGTCAGCACCTAAGCGAAGCGCAATTTCGCTGGGCGTCCAATGAAGATGCGATGGCGACCGAAAAACTGGCCGAGGGCATTCGCCAGTTTGCGCGGGATCAGGAGAAGCTGGAGGCCGTGTTGGCAGGGCTATAAACGTCTCCTGGGTATGAGCCGGCTTGCCGGCTCATACCGCAAACGTCGTTTGCCTTATTCGCTTGATCCACCCTGCCCAAACCGATAAATCGACAGGCAATACAGCCCCAACGCCGCCACCGCCAGCAAGCCCCCCGCTGCGCCAATCCAGGCAAAGCCGAAGTGCCCGCCAACCCAACTACCCAGCAACGCCCCGCCCCCAATGCCGATGTTGTAGATCCCGGAGAACATCGCCATCGCCACATCCGTGGCATCCGGCGCCAGCACCAGGACCTTCGATTGCAAGGCCAAGCCAAAGGCCATGATCGCCATGCCCCAGAACACGCTCAACACCACCAGGTACGAGACATCGCCGCTCAGTGGCAAGAGCAGCCCCAGGCACAGCGCCAGCACCGATACGGCCACCAGCAGAAAACGGTAGGGATTGAAACGGTGCAGCACACTGAACAGCAACGAGCCAATGATCCCCGCCCCGCCAAACACCAGCAGCACCAGGGTCACCGCATTGCCTCCCAGGCCAGCGACGCCTTCGACAAAAGGCTCGATGTAGCTGTAGGCAGTGAATTGGGCAGTGACCACCATTGCGGTCAAGATATACAACGCCACCAGCGCCGGGCGCTTGAACAGCATCGGCAGGCTGCGCAGCGAGCCGGAGTTCTGGCTCGGCAACAGCGGCAAGGTGCGCGCCAGCCAGAACACCAGGGCGGCGGCAAAGCCGGCGATCACAATGAATGTGGTGCGCCAGCCCATGGCTTCACCCAGCAGGCGGCCCAAGGGAATCCCCAGGACCATCGCCAACGAGGTGCCTGTGGCCAACAAGCCCAGCGCCTGCACCTGCTTGCCCGGCGGCGCCAGGCGCACTGCCAGGGAGGCGGTGATCGACCAGAACAGCGCATGGGACAAGGCAATGCCGATACGGCTGACCATCAACAAGCCAAAGCTGGTGGCCACGCTGGAAAGGATATGGCTGGCGATAAACATGCCGAACAACACGATCAGCAGCTTGCGCCGCTCAACGTTACGGGTCAGCAACATCACCGGCAGCGACGTCAATGACACCACCCACGCATAAATCGTGAGCATCAGGCCGACCTTGGCGATGGGCATGTCGAAGCTCGCGCCGATGGCGCTGAGCAGGCCGACCGGCACAAATTCCGTGGTGTTGAATACAAAGGCGGCCAACGCCAGGGCGATGACCGGTTGCCAGTTGGCTTGAGGTGTTGCGGCGCAAGTGCTCATCGACGGGTCGTTTTACTCTGTTACGCGCCGATCCTGACGGCCCGATGCCAGCCCTTGAGCGGCGCGCAAAAATAGTAACACGATGGTTCAGGGATCGACTTGCGCCATGATCTCGGGAATGGTTTCCGGGCGGTTGGCATAGCGCTGGGCCAGTACCGCGCAAACCATCAATTGAATCTGATGAAACAGCATCAACGGCAGGATCAATACGCCTATGGTGCTGCCGGCGAACAACACCTGGGCCATCGGCACCCCGGTGGCCAGGCTTTTCTTCGAACCGCAGAACAGGATGGTGATGCGGTCTTCCTGATTAAAACCAAACGCTTTACCCAATAGCGCGGACGCTGCCAGCACCAGCGCCAGCAAGATGCAGCACGCCACCACCAGGCCGCCCAATTCCCATAGCGGGATCTGGTGCCAGATACCTTCGGTGACCGCTTCGCTGAAAGCGCCGTAGACCACCAGCAGGATCGAACCCTGATCGACGAACTTCAGCCAATTTTTATTGCGCCCCACCCACTCGCCGATCCAGCGCCGGGCGATCTGCCCGGCAATGAATGGCAGCAGCAGTTGCACGCTGATCTTGAGAATGGCATCCAGGGTAGAGCCGCCATCACCGTGTACGTTGAGCAGCAGAGTCACCAGCAACGGTGTGAGGAAAATCCCGAACAGGCTGGACGCCGCCGCACTGCAGATCGCCGCCGGGATATTGCCCCGCGCCAGCGAAGTAAAGGCAATCGCCGACTGCACCGTGGCCGGCAACGCACACAAATAGAGCATGCCCATGTACAAGTCTTTGCCGATCATCGGCGCCAACAGCGGCTTGAGCGCCAGACCCAGCAGCGGAAACAGCACGAAGGTCAGGCTGAACACCAGCAGGTGCAAACGCCAGTGCCCGGCCCCGGCGACGATGGCCTGGCGCGACAGTTTGGCGCCATGCAGGAAGAACAACAGCGCGATCGCCAGGTTGGTCACCCAGCCAAAGGCCACAGCGGTCTGGCCGCTGGCTGGCAGCAAGGAGGCGAGAACCACCGTGGCAATCAAGGTCAGGGTGAAATTGTCGGGTAAAAACCGGGGGCGGGTCATGGGCTGTTCTTCCGGGGGTTGCCAGGGCGTTGTGCCGACTCTAACGTAACGACCTATTACCGACTAACGCCAATGAGCCAGTAAATGCCGCCTAAAGGACATGCAAAGGCCGTTCGCCGCACCATCCCCGGGCTCTCCAGCCTGCCGCGCCCGGTGTATGGCCGCACCGAATCCCTGCCCAACCGCGCCCTGACCCGCCGCCATAGCCATCCGTGGGTGCAGTTGTCCTATGCAATCAGCGGGGTGCTGGAGATCCAGACCAGCGCCGGGCGCTTTATCGCTCCGCCGCAACGGGCCGTGTGGATCCCGGCGGGGATGGCGCACCGCGTGTTCAGTTCGCCCCATACCGAAATGCGCAGCTTGTACCTGGACTGTAGCGTGACGACCTGGGCGGCCGAGCGCTGCCAGGTATTGGCGGTGAGCGACCTGTTGCGCGAACTGATCCGGCGTTTCAGCGAACTGCCGGTGGAATATGCCGAGGATGGCCCGGACGGCCGCCTGGCGCAGGTGCTGCTGGACCAATTGGCCGCCGCACCGCAGGTCGACTTGATGCTGCCGCTGCCTGTGGACAGCCGGTTGCGGCAGATCTATCGCAGCTTGAGCCTGCACCCGGAACAGGCGACCACGTTGGGGCAGTGGAGCCAGAAGTTGGGCATCAGCGAGAAAACCTTGAGCCGGTTGTTCTTGAGCGATACCGGCCTGACATTTCGCGCCTGGCGCCAACGGTTGCGATTGCTCGGCGCCCTGCCCGACCTGGAGCGCGGGGAACGGGTGACGGATGTGGCGCTGGGGTGTGGGTATGAGTCGGTTTCGGCGTTTATTGCGGCATTTCGCCAGCAGTTTGATGCGACACCAGGGGAGTTTTTTCGCTGATCTCTGGCCCGCTCCCACACCTTCAGCGCAACACCAAAGAACTCGCCCGCACCTGCAACTGCGGCGTCAGCATGATCGATTCGACAGCCTCACCCTGGATGCGCTTGAGCAACAGCTCAACCGCATGTCGGCCCATCTCGGCCAACGGCAGGCGCACGCTGGTCAGTGGCACCATCAATTCATTGGCCAGCGGTATGTCGTTGAAACCCACCACGGCAATGTCCTTGCCCGGCATCAAGCCCTTGTCACGTGCGGCCCCCATCAAGCCGATGGCCAGGAAGTCATTGACCGCAAAAAACGCCTGGGGCCGTGGGCTCAGGCCCAACAGATACTCGCCCTGGCGGTGCCCGGTCAGGCTGTCGAAAGGACCATTGAGCGTCCACTCCGGGCGTAGCGTGATGCCTTGCTCGCGGTAATAGCGGGTAAACCCGCGTGTGCGATCAGCTCCGGTCGAGGCATGCCGCTCACCCGCCAGAATGGCCACCTCGCGACAGCCCAACCGGTACAAGTGCTCGGCCGCCAACCAGCCGCCCAGTTCATCGTCACTGCACGCAGCCAGATGCCCGGCAATCTGGCGACTGACCAGCACGTAGGGAATGTGTTTGCGCGTCAGAAGGTCGAGCAGCGGCTGGCTTTCGCCCACATGTGAATCACCGACGATCAGCCCCGCCACCGAGCGGCGCAAGGCGTGTTCGGCACGTGCCATCTGGCGTGTTTGCTGGTCGTCGGTATTGGAGACGAAGGTCAGGTAGCCGGCCTGTTCGGCGGCACTGTCAATGCTGTCATAAATAGTCGCCATCACCAGATCGGTGAGCCTTGGCATGAGCACACAGATTTCCTGGCTTTTGCGCAACTTCAGGCTCGATGCCTGGGTGTTCGGCCGATAGTCCAGCTCTGTGGCCAATGCACGAATACGCGCCACCACGTCGGCCGACGCCGCACGCTCTACCCCCGCCGGGTCGCCATTGAGTACCCGGGACACGGTGGAAACATGCACGCCAAGTGCGGTCGCCATGGACTTCAAGGTGGCTGGGCGAGATGGGCTCGACATGGTTGAGAGGCTTCCAGCAGTCGGTTATTTAGCGCGCAGAGTCTACCCGAACAGGCGCGTCGCAACCGCAGATAAATCTTTGCCCAAACGTTTGACTAAAATTTTCTGCCGCCTTACATTTCGCCAACCCAAACGTTTGGGCAACACAATAAAAATACGCCGAACGCGGCCGACTTTTTGACTTCTGCCATCATTTTGAAGAGTCAGATCCCTATGAATAGCCTTGCTATCCCGTCTTTCCGCTATCAGATTTTCTTCCTGATCATGCTGATGGCCCTGCTCAACTACATTGACCGCGGCGCGATTGCCTATGCGTCGGCGAGCATTCTTCCCGAGTATGGTTTCGACAAAGCCGACTGGGGCAATGTGCTGGGTTACTTCGGTTACGGCTACATTCTTGGGGCACTGGTCGGTGGCATCCTGGCCGACCGCTTTGGTGCCAAGCGCATCTGGCTGATCGCCGGCGCCACGTGGTCGATCTTCGAAATTGCCACGGCCTTTGCCGGCGATTTCGGGCTGGCGTTCCTGGGCGGCTCGGCCATGGCCGGTTTTGCCACGATCCGCGTGATGTTCGGGTTTGCCGAAGGTCCGGCGTACTCGGTGATCAACAAGAGCGTGGCCAACTGGGCCACGCCCAAAGAGCGCGGTTTCGTCGTCTCGGTCGGGCTTTTGAGCACCCCGTTGGGTGCGCTGTTGACCGCGCCCGTGGCTGTGGGCCTGCAAACCCTGACCGGTAGCTGGCGCAGCATGTTTGTGGTGCTGGGTGTGGTCAGTCTGTTGCTGCTGATCTTTTTCATGACCCGCTTCACCAACACCCCGGATGAAAACCCGCGCGTGTCCAAGGCGGAACTCGACTTCCTGCGCAAAGAGCGCGCCGAAGCCGCCAATGCATCAACGCCCACCACCAGCGTGGCGCCGATCTGGCACTTCTTCAAGAACAAGGACCTGCTGCTCAACGCCGTCGGTTACTTCTCGTTTGTATACGTGACCTTCCTGCTGCTGACCTGGACCCCCAAATACCTGCAGGACGAGTTCCACTACAACCTGTCGTCGCTGTGGTACATGGGCATGATCCCCTGGACCGGCGCCTGCTTCACCGTGCTGTTGGGCGGCAAGATTTCGGACCTGCTGCTGCGCCGCACCGGCAACCTGAAAGTCGCCCGCAGTTGGCTGGCCGCGACCTGCCTGCTGCTGACAACCCTGTGTTTCATCATGGTTTCCCAGGCCCAGACCGTCTGGGGTGTGATTGCCCTGATGACGCTGGCCAACGCGCTCAACGCGCTGCCCAACTCCGTCTACTGGGCCGTGGTGATCGATACTGCGCCCTCCAATCGGGTTGGCGCCTACAGCGGCATGACGCATTTCATCGCCAACACCGCTTCGTTCATCGCCCCAATGCTCACTGGCTACCTGACCGTTCGTTACGGCTACTCATCGATGTTCGTAGCCGCTGCCGTGGCCACGGCGCTGGGCATGAGCGCCATGCTGATGGTGCGCCCAGGTGGGCGCCAGCAAGCCCCGTCCTCTATACCCGCCGTTGTTTGATGGAGTTGCTTATATGAGCCTGGTGAAGCCTACCCACACTGGATACTTTTTTGGCCTGTCGATCGTCACGCTGGCCGAGCGCCTGCGTGCCGGCAACGTGACCAGTGTCGAGCTGACGCAAGCCGCCCTGGACAGCATCGAACGCTTGAATCCGCTATTGAATGCGTTCGTCAGCGTCGATGCACCTGTCGCACTGGCCCAGGCGCGCAAGGCCGATGCGCTGTTGGCCCAAGGCCAGGACCTGGGCCCGCTGCACGGCATACCGGTAGCGGTCAAAGACAACATCGACACGTTTGACTATGTCACCACCTATGGCTCAGCGCATTTCGACGGCTTCCAGCCGGACCACGATGCGCTGTGCGTGCAACGCGTACGCGAGGCTGGAGCCGTGATTATCGGCAAGACCTTGACCCACGAGTTCGCCTACGGCCCGACCGGCGACCGCTCGCTGCAAGGGGCTGCACGCAACCCGTGGGATGCCCGTTGCATCACCGGCGGCTCCAGCGCCGGCAGTGCCGCGGCGG